>JAISEM010000029.1 GCA_031264105.1 Endomicrobium sp. | reverse complement strand
AGATAAGATGCGTCTGTTATAATAACTTCCTTTACTTTTCTTTTAATACCTTCTCTGTTTATTGTATTAACTAGCTCTTCAAACCCTTCTCCTGTTTGGCTCGCGCAAGCATACGATATGACTAAATCTAAAACTATGCTGTCATCTTTCGCTTCTTCAAAAAGTTCTTGACTTTCTTTACTCCACTTTACTAGTCTGTCTGTCGACATAAAAATTACCTCTAAAAATCTAAGACTTAAGATTATGTTTTCAATTTATCTTTCTAAATTTGTACAGAATAATCAAAAAAGTAACAGTTCCACACAATATCAAACTTAATGTCATTCCAAACATAAAAATATAATCTTTATGAATATACCCATGTAGTACGCTAAAAAGCTGCATAATGTTAAACCCCATAAAAGTAAGCAAAGGAAAGTCCTTCAATGTTTTTAGTTTTGAACAACTTAACTATCTGAGGGAAAAACAAAGCGACATTCCCAAACCAAAACAGAACTCAACAAAATATTTTAAGTATTCTATCATTTCAGTTTACACTCTCTACTTTTATTTATTTTTTGATAATTCTTAAACTAACTTTCACATAAGTTTAATTATTTTGAGCATTTTCTAAAAAATTCTTAGCTTTAAGTCTCCTCTTTATTAATTCTCAGTCATTTTCTCTATAAATAGCAATAAAATATAATCTAACAGATTGAACATTTTATTATTTTTTGAGGTTGTTAAGCCATTCCTCTGCGCTGCTTTCGGTTGCCATTCTCCAATCACCTCGCGGGGATAGAGAAATTGTACCAATTTTAATCCCATCTGGGAAACAATTTCGTTTGAATTGATTAAAGAAGAAGCGTCTTAGAAAAGTCTCAAAATATTTTTTTATTTCGCCTACTTTATATTTTCTATTAAATGCTTTTTCCGCAAGCATTAAAGTTTTTTCAGGTTTTTGCCCAAAGCGTACTGTATAATATAAAAAAAAGTCATGCAATTCGTAAGCGCCTATAATATCTTCTGTTTTTTGGAAAATTTTTCCATTTTTTGATGGGAGAAGCTCAGGGCTTATTTCTGTGTTTAGAATATCAGTTAAAGCCTTTTTATATTTCTCAACTCTTTGGGCTTCATAAGACACAAGATGCTTTACAAGAGTCTTAGGAACCGAGGAATTAACCGTATACATAGACGTATGATCGCCATTGTAAGTGCACCACCCTAAAGCAATTTCCGACAAATCGCCGGTACCTATTACAAAACCATTCTCGGCATTTGCTATATCCATAAGTATCTGCATACGTTCACGAGCTTGGGCATTTTCGTATGTTGTATCTTTTCTAATGCTATGTTTTATTTCTTTTAAATGCTTATCAACAGATTCTATTATAGAGATTTCTCTAATATTTATGTTTAAGGTCTTTGCAAGCTTTTCCACATTTTTCAAAGTCTTCTTGCTTGTTCCTGGTCCCGGCATTGTAACAGCTATAATTTCTTTTTTATCCTTACCAAGTATTTCATAACTTCTTGATATCACAAGCAAAGCCAAAGTAGAGTCTAAACCTCCAGAAATGCCTATAACTGCATTAAGTCCTGTAAACTTTAACCTTTCAGCCAAAGCCTGAGATTGCATTCTTAATATCAATTCTGCGCGACTAAACAACGAATATTCATTACTTGGAACAAATGGCAACGGAGAAATATTTCTTGTAAGACTTTCTCCTGTCATATTAAAATCAAATTCCACATTAACATATCCACTGGAATCTATTTCAAAAACATTTAATCTACGTCGCTCATATGCAAGTCTTTGAGTATCTATTTCACTTATTGTAAGCCCTTCATTAAAAAGCTCGCTTTCAGAAAGTATACTTCCATTCTCAGCTATTATACGATGCCCAGAAAAAATTATATCGCTTACAGATTCTCCACTTCCAGCGGAAGAATACACATATCCACAAGCTAAACGGCCACTTTGGGCTTTTATCAAAGTTTTTCTATAATCGCTTTTCCCTATAAGTTCATTAGAAGCTGAAAGATTAACTATTATAGTTGCGCCAGCTTGAGCATGACGTTGCGACGGAGGAGATGGCGAAAATAAATCTTCACATATCTCTACAGCTATTTTTATATTTTCATTATTCTTTGCTGAAAAAATTGTATTGGTTCCGAAAGGAACAATTTGTCCACACATATTGATTATTCTTGACAAGTTTTTACCTGAAGTAAAATGACGAAGCTCATAAAATTCAGAGTATGAAGGAAGGATGGTCTTAGGAACAACGCCCAGAATTTTTCCGTTTTGAAAAGCAACTGCACAAGAATAAAGCTTGCTGTCTACCCATATTGGAGAGCCCACAAAAATAATGGCTTTTTTGCCTACAGTCGATTTACGTATTATATCTAAAGATTTATAAACAGAATCTTTTAAAACGTCTGATAAAAACAACTCCCCACATGTATATCCGCTTACACAAAGCTCAGGAAAAACCAAAAGTTCAGCCAAGCTTGAGGTTGCTTGATTTATAAGCTTTATTATCTCTGTAGCATTTGCTTTTGGATTTGCAACAATAACCTTTGGAGTCGCCGACGTAATTTTAATAAATCCGTATTTCATTAATTTCCTTTACAACGCTTAACAGAACACTTGAGCTATATAATAGTAAATGATTAACGCTTAAACTTCAAAAATATTTCAGTATCTACTTTACTGAAAGCATTGTAGCATAAATTAAATAAATTTACATATCCCGTATCCGCTTTTTGAACTCCAAGTAAAAAATATCTAATACCAATTATCAACTAGATAATACTTATCGTTAATTTTTAAATACTGTTTACATTTTATACCATAACGTCATGCTTTATAAAAGACATAACTGTTTAACAAAGCATCAAGGTAATTCTCAATAGTCTTTGGGTAAATCTTTTTTTCTTTTAACGGAGTTATACCAGAAGATATAGCATCGCTTATTTTCTTAGCGGAAACCAAATTGCTTACATTGTCCATCTGTAAATTTTATAACTCTCTCTAAACGACATACTCTTGCGTCCCATAACGTCTTTCAAGACTATTGTATTATATAAATTTTAGCATAAATGCCTCCACTACTACTTGTTAGGATAATTGTTATATAGTATACTTTAGTATAAAAACTAAACTTTTATTGTTTAATTGATTACATTGATTGCCTATACAAATATATTACTGACTTAATGAAAAGGTTAATTTTTACCAAAGCTTTTTATCTGTAAAAACATTTAAAGTTCGCAAAAAATTTTCAAAAAAAACTTTTGCTTTATATTATATACTATATGATATGATTGATATAAATATATAAGTAAGAGGGAGTTTAACTAAATAAAATGAAAAAATTTTTTATTTTTTTGTGTTTATCGACTACATTTTTTGTCTGTTCTTGTGCTCAAGAAGGCAATCTTAATCGTAATGTAGTTGATAGAAAAACTTCTAAAATGACATCTCTTTCTAGCCCAGAGAAGCCTATCCCACAGGATCCTAATCTTTCTAGCCCAGAGAGGCCTATCCCACAGGATCCTAATAGTCCAAAGCCTATATATAAACATAATTCGCATTGGACCCTTGAGTTCAACGCTGACAATGGCGATGTTATAGGACTTACTTCTGCTCAAAGTTGTTCTGGTTTTAATACAACGAATTGCAATTTCCAGAAAATATCAAATGGGGACGTGAAAGCAGAAGCAATAATACCTATTCCATACATAACAGGAGAAAATTTACAGGGTATTCAAATAGGCACTGTACAAAGTAGTAGTAATGGTGTACATAACTTATTTGCTTGTTTTGCCACAGCTATGGATGAGAGTAATAATTCTTACACAGGAAGTTATGAATTACATCTGTATTTAGATGAATGTCAAGTTAAAAATAACCATATAGTTAAAAACAATAACTATATTGGTTTTATTAGCGCAGGTCAAGCTAAAAAGTTGTGTTTTTTTTATCAAAATAGCGATTCCACAGTATGCTCTTTATTAGACTCTGACTTTATTAGACTCTGACTTTTAACCTTCCTTCATCCATTACAAGTAAATTTGTTTTATATCAGCTCTGAAGGCATTATTTCTACGCCAATAAATGTTCCTGAAGATTGTTTAAACCCTTCTACAAATTTTACAAGATGCAAAATTTTCCCCCTTTCCCCTTTAATTATTACGTTTCTCCTGTATACATTATTTAATTTAGCAATATAATCTGAGACTGGACCTAAAAGTTTCAGTTCTAATTCATAACCGTCAATTAATCCTTTTAAGAAAATAAAAAGACTTTCAGAATCGTCATCAGCTTTTTGCTCATTTTTGTTTCTTACTGCTATTTTTGCAACATCACAATATGGAGGATAAAGCATCTTTTTTCTTTGTTCTATCTCAATATTATAGAAACTTACAAAATCGTGATTTTTAGCATGCTGGATTGCATAGTGCGCAGGATTATTTGTCTGCACTATAACACTACCTTTAGTATTTCCTCTACCGCTACGACCTGCAACTTGGGTTATAAGTTGAAAGGTTCTTTCTACAGATTTAAACCCAGGAAGATATAAAGATGTATCTGCATCTAGAACACATACTAAGCTTACTCTAGGGAAATCAAAACCTTTCGCTATCATTTGAGTTCCAAGCAATATGTCATACTCTTCGCTTTTTATACCATTGTAAGCATTTGCATAGCTTTCTCTAGAGGATGCTGTATCGCTGTCCAGTCTAAAAATTCTTGCAGCCTTAAATAATCTTTTAAGTTCATCTTCAATTTTTTGAGTCCCTGATCCAAAAACAGTAATTTCTATGCCTTTACAGACAGAGCATGTTAATGGTAAATATTTTGTTTCATCACAATAATGACATTTTACCAGATCTGGATTTCTATGAAATACCATTGAAATAGAGCAATTAGGACATTGATACACACTTCCACATTTTTTGCACATAATCGATGGAGAATATCCTCTGCGATTTAAAAAAACTATTATTTGTTCTTTTCTAGATAAAGCTTTTGATATTGCGTCAACAGTTTCAGGAAGAAGCAAGCTGGTCTTAAATAATCTTTCTTTAAGCGAAATAATTTTGACTTCAGGCAACTCTTTTTTATCTACTCGTTCATTTAGTTCTATCAAGCCAATATTGTTATCTTTAGCGTCTTTATAACTTTCTAAAGAAGGTGTGGCGGAGCCAAAAACAACAACTCCATTATGATACTTCCCTCGCCATTTTGCAATTTCTCTTGCATCATATGATGGTTTTTGCTCTTGCTTATAAGCATATTCATGCTCTTCGTCAATAATGATAATGCCTATTTTTTTAAATGGAGAAAAAATTGCAGATCTTGCTCCAAGCATTATTCTTATTTTGTCTGTTTTTGCCTTATGAAATAATTTATATTTTTCAATATTTGTAATACCGCTGTGCCAAACACCTAAAATTGAACCAAATCTTTTTGTCATTATATCTACAAATTGAGGCGTTAAAGAAATTTCTGGTATAAGCATTATTGCGCTTTTACCTTGGCTTAAAGCGTGATCTATGGCATTTATATATACTTCTGTTTTTCCAGATGCTGTAATGCCATGCACAAGGAAAGTATTATAGGAATTTTTATCTAAATTTTCGTTTATTATAGAAACAGCATTTTGTTGTTGATTGTTTAGAATATGCCTTTCGCTTTTAATTTCAAAATTATTTTTTGTTTTTTTAGAGATTCTTTTAGGCACCTTCATGGAAATGGGTATTATGGAAGCATATGCTTCACCTAAAGAACATACATAATTTTTTGAAATATAATCTGCAAGTTCTCTAGATTCTTTATCTATAAGATTTTTTTCATCTATGACATCTATGATGTGTTTAACTTTAAAAGAAGTATCTTCTTCGATATCTAAAGAAGATAAAACATATCCCAGCAAAATCCTTTTACCAAAAGGAATTTTAACCCTTTTTCCTACAAAAGATTGCGGATTTATACCTTCCAACGGTAAATAATGAAAAGTTTTATTTAATGGAACAGGAACAGCCACATCTAGAAGTATCATATTTCACCTGTACTTAAATAGCGCATTACTCTTTTCATATCATTCCAAACAGATTTTTTCAAATTAGGATTTCTAAGAAGAGCTGCAGGATGGTATGTAGGCATAAGTTTTATACCGTTATATTCTTTTATAATACCCCTAATCTTACTTATAGTCTCTTCGGTATACGAGAGACCTTTTGTTGAGGAAGCCCCCAGAGCAACAATAATTTTAGGCTTAATAATTTCAATTTGTTTGTCTAAATAATGTCTACAAGTTTCCATTTCAATTGAAGTAGGAGGTCTATCGTTAGATCTTTTTTCAGGATTTGCAGGGTCTATCATAGGGTGACATTTGACAATATTTGCTATATAGACAGTTTCTCTTGTAAAGCCCATAGCTTCTATAATTTTTGTTAAAAGCTGTCCAGCCTTGCCTACAAAAGGCTCGCCTTTATGATCTTCGTCAAAACCTGGACCTTCGCCTACAAACATCAAATCTGCATTTGGAGAGCCAACACCAATAACAGCATTAAGGCGACTCTTTCCCAATGGGCAATCAACACAAAAGTCAATTTTCTTTTTTAAAACTTCAAGTTTTTCTTTAGATCCTAAAGTATTTTTAGAAAACTTCCCTTGAATGTCTTTTTTTATAACGGATTGTTTTTTAGTCATAGGTTCTTTATCAGAAGCAACATTAGGAACTTCACTTTCCCCCCAATTTAAGTATTCTTCAAGAGTTCTTTTGGACATGTTTAATATTTTCAAATATTCGGATTGTTTCATTTATAATTTTTCCTGCAATAAAATTTTTGTTTTTATTGTCTATTTGTAAAATTTCCTCAGAATTCATTAAATAAACTGACGTAAAATCTGATCCAAAAGATTCTCGTCCATTAGCAACTATCAAATCAAGGTTTTTGTTTTTCAATTTTATCTTTGCACTCTTTAACAAATCATAAGTTTCCAGCGCAAAGCCAACTACCACTTGATTAAACTTATTCTTTCCACAGTATTTTATAATATCTGGATTCTTTTTAAGTCCCAAATATATTGATGAACCTGCTTTTTTTATTTTATACTTTTGGAATTTGGCAGGTCTGTAATCAGCAACTGCTGCAGCACTTATAATTATATCGGCCTTCTTTAAATTAGCTTTAGCTTTAGTAAACATCTCTAATGCGCTAACAACTTTTATAAGATTAACATTTTTGGGATATTTCAAAACTTGGCCTGAGACAAAAATAACATTATGACCCTTTTTAAATACAGCTCGAGCTAAAGCTAATCCCATTTTACCTGACGACTCGTTGCTTATATATTTAACAGGATCTATATATTCTTTGGTAGGGCCTGAAAGTATAAGAAAAGTAAGTTTCTTTGACATTATGATAAAAGTCTCTCAACAGCAGAAACTATTGTTTTAGCACAAGCAAGCCTGCCGTCGCCGCAATCACCGCAAGCAAGCTCGCCTTTTTCTGGGCTTACAAAATTATAACCATAACCTTTTAGTAGGTCTATGTTATTTTTTGTAGCTTTATGGTTAAACATGTTCGCGTTCATTGCAGGACATATTAAAACTTTCGCTTTAGAAGCAAGAATAGTACATGCGAGTAAATCGTCAGATCTTCCGCATGCAAGCCTTGCAATTACATCTGCGGTAGCAGGAGCGACAAGAATAACATCTGCTTCGTCAGCAAGAGATATGTGATTTATTTCCCAATTTTCAGGAATGTCAAACATACTCATATGAACTTTATTTTTTGACAATGTTTGCAAAGTAAGGGGACTAATAAACTTGGACCCACCAGCAGTCAAAATACATTTGACATTAGCTTTCAACTTAATAAGCTTTCTTATAATATCACAGCTTTTGTATGCTGCAATACCTCCGCAAATGCCTAAAATAATATTTTTGTTCTCCAAAGACATTATTTTTCTCTCTTGGCTTAACAACCTTCTCCTTCTGTGGAAGCTTCTGCTTTAATCAACTTTTTTTGTTTCTTACGTAATTCTTCCATTTTCTCAGGAGTAGCTACGTCTGTTACAACGTCGCTCAAAGCTTTATTTATCATTTCGTCCTGAGTCAATTTTCTAAAATCTTCGCTTTGTCTGTTTAGAGAAATCCACTCTAATGTAAGTTTTACTATATCATATCTGTCCAACTTAGATGAAGATACTGCTGATCCTAACTGCATTTCTGTCAATACCATTTCTTTCTCCTCTCTACTATGATCTAAACAAAATATATTGTATCTTTTTGTACTCTATATTTCAACGACGCTATGATTGTTTTAACAGATTCCACAGCAATAGAAAAATCCTTATTTATCACTAAGTATTCGTATTGAGGCAAATACTCTAGCTCTTTCTTTGCATTAATCATACGCATATTGATACTATCTCTACAATCTTTATTTCTAGCAATCAATCTCTCTTTAAGAGTTTTAAAATCTGGCGTCATTATAAAAATCATACATGCTCTATCAGGATATTCATTTTTTATATTTATCCCGCCTTGAACGTCTATTTCCAAAATTATATTTTTACCTTCCTCTAACACTTTCTCTAAGAATTCTTTTGAAGTACCATAATAATTACCGTGTACTTTAGCCCATTCAACAAATTTGTCTTCTTCAATCATTTTTTTAAAGTCTTCTTCACTTACAAAAAAATAGTTTTTGCCGTATTTTTCGCCTTCTCTAGAAGCTCTTGTCGTATATGATATTGAATAGGTTATATTTTCTTTATCACTTGCAAGAACTGCATCGCATATACTACTCTTTCCTGCTCCAGAAGGAGCGGAAACAATAATTATGTTGCCTAATTTAACTGGATTGTTTAATTTTTTGCTCATAAAAATCTCAAATAGAAAAGATAGTTCTAAAATAAAATATCAAACTTCTTTTAATGTTAACAAATATAAATTATCAAGTCTATGATCTTGGACTATTTTATATTCTTGAATTGATGAAAAAAGATAAACTATTAGGAAAGAACAAGAAAATATCGGGGAGGCGGGACTTGAACCCGCAGTCTCCTGCTCCCAAAGCAGGCGCGATAGCCAATTACGCTACTCCCCGTTTGCTATAAACTTTTTATAATCTCTTTAGCCTTTTGCAAAGCTACCGCTCTATGACTAATAGAATTTTTTATATCTATACTTAGTTCTGCAAAGGTCTTTTTATATTCAGGAACGTAAAATACCGGATCGTATCCAAAACCATTGTTTCCTAAAGATTGTAGAGCTATTATACCATAAATTTTGCCTTCTACTAAGTATATTTCTCTATTCGGGCTTGAAATAGCTATTACAGTTCTAAACTTTGCCGTTCTTTTTTCAAATGGAACGCCTTTCAAAGCTAAAAGAAGTTTTTTATTGTTGTCGTAAAGACAATTTTCGCCAGCATATCTTGCAGAATAAACGCCAGGTTCTCCATTTAACCAATCAACTTCTAATCCCGAGTCATCAGCTAATGTCCATTTATTAAAAAATTTTGCGGCGTCTTTTGCTTTCTTTATTGCATTTTTTTCAAGCGTTTTACCGTCTTCCTCTGTTTGCGGATACTTACAAAAGGAAGTCATAGGCGTAACTTTGATTTCTAATCCATTAAGATTTTTTTTCATCTCTTCGACTTTATGGTTATTGCTCGTGGCAAGAATTATTTCTTCTATCATAAAATCCCTTTCTTAGTCTAAAAATTTCAAACTTTCGCTTATCTTTTCAATCTTAAGAGTAGCGTCGTTAAGTCTTATTTGTATTTTTTCTATCTCAATTTTAGGAGCGCGTTTAACAAAATTACCATTGTTTAGTTTTGCTGTAGTTATTTCAACCTGTTGCCTTGCAAGAGTAATTTCTTTTGCAAGTCTTGCTTTCTCTTTATTTATATCAATAAGCCCTTCTAGCGGTAAAAATATCTCAAAGCCTCCAGCAACTGCTAATGCTGAATTTTTTGGTCTTTCCATACTTTTACCAAAATGTATCGTACTTATCTTGGCAAGTTGCTTTATATAGTTTTCATTTTCTTTAGCTATTTTTTCTTTGGCATCGTCTAAAATATTAAATAAAGCTTCTGTTTGTACGGCTGGAGAAATATTCATCTCGCTTCTAAGAGTTCTTATTTTTATAATTAGATCTTGAATATTTTTCATTTTTTCAATTGAGTCTAAAGACTCTGGAAAATTTAGAGAAGGAAACTCGCTTTCAGCTATTATTTTTGCGTCTTTATTTAATATTTGCCAAATTTCCGAAGTTATAAAAGGCATAACAGGCGATATCAACTGAAGCGTAGATTTCAGTATATAAACAAGTATTGAAAGGACTTGTTTTTTAATATTTATATCTGAAGATATCATACGTATTTTTGACAATTCTATATACCAGTCACAATATTTTGTCCAGAAAAAATCGTACAGTTCTCTTGAAGCCGTATCAATGTTATACGTATCATAAGCGGATTTTACTTTGACAAAAGTATTTTTAAATTCTGCTATAATCCACTCATCTGCAAGTTCTAAAGGCTTTATTTCTTCGTCTAATTTATCTACGCCTTCTAAATTCATCAATATAAATCTTGACGCATTCCATATTTTGTTGGCAAAGTTTCTTGCAGCTAAAAATGATTCTTCAGAAATTTGCATATCTCTTCCGGGCGCTGCAGATTGAGCTAATGCAAATCTCAACGCATCTGTACCGTACTTTTCAATAATATCGCGAGGGTCAACAACATTTCCCAAAGATTTTGACATCTTTTTTCCATGTTTGTCTCTAACTATACCATGTATAAAGATGTCTTTATAGGGAGCGTCGTTCATAAATTCAAAGCCAAACTGAACCATCCTTGCTACCCACAAATAAATTATTTCATGTCCTGTTGCTAAAACAGAAGTAGGATAAAAATATTTTAAATCTTCATTATTTTTGTCTTCACCCCAATTAAAAACGCTTATAGGCCATAAAGCAGAAGAAAACCAAGTATCTAAAACATCGTTATCTTGAACAAATTTACTACCTTTACAACAAGGGCATTCATTAGGCTCTTCAAAAGAAGCTATTGGGCTACAATTATTTTTATTTCCTGTATCATCTACACAATAGTAAACAGGGATTTTGTGTCCCCACCATATCTGGCGGCTTATACACCAATCTCTTAAATTCTCAAGCCATAACACGTATGGCTTTTTCCACGAATGGGGATGAAATACAGTTTTTTCACCATTTGCTGCATCTACAGCTTTTCTAGACATTTCTCCAACGTTTAAGAACCATTGTTCAGACATCAAAGGCTCTATTTTTGTTGAGCATCTATAACACCTTCCGACAGAATGACTATAATCCTCTACTTTTTCTAAAAAACCTGCTTCTTCTAGATCTTTTACCACTTCTTTTCTTGCTTCATCAACGCTTAACCCAAAATATTTCTCAAGAAAGTTCATCATTTTTCCATTTATATCTATAACTTCTATAGTTTCAAGATTACTTCTCTTTGCTATATCGTTATCGGTTGCATCGTGTGCAGGCGTTACCTTTACAGCGCCTGTTCCAAATGATTTGTCAACTATATAGTCTGAAACTATTTTTATTTCTCTTCCCACTAAAGGAAGTTTAAGGCTTTTTCCAACCAAGTTTGTATATCTATCATCATTTGGGTTTACAGCAACAGCTGTATCTCCAAGCAAAGTCTCTGGACGAGTTGTAGCAATAATAACATATCCGTCAGAATCTTTTAAAGGGTATTTTATATGCCAGAGATTACTCTTTTCATCTTCATACTCAACTTCTATGTCTGATAATGCTGTTCCACAGCTTGAGCACCAATTTACAAGCCGTTTGCCTCTATATATAAGTCCTTTGTCAAACATTTGTATAAAAGCCTTTTTAACTGCTTTAGAACGGCTTTCGTCCATAGTAAAAGCAACTCTATCCCAGTCTAATCCGCAACCTATCATTTTCAATTGGTCTAGTATTGTGTCGCCTGTCTCGCTTCTCCATTGCCACATTTTTTCTAAGAATTTTTCTCTGCCTAAATCGTACTTTGTTTTTCCTTCTTTTTTAAGAAGTTTTTCAACTACAGTTTGTGTTGCCATACCGCCGTGATCAGTTCCTGGAACCCAAAGCGTATTATACCCTTGCAACTTTTTAAATCTTATTACTATATCTTGCAAAGTAGTATTTAAAGCATGTCCCATATGTAAAAAACCAGTTACATTTGCAGGAGGCATTACTATAGTAAACGGCTTTTTACTTTTATCTATTTTTGCTGAAAAGGTTTTATTTTCTACCCAATACTTGCTCCACTTTCTTTCTACCTCTTTAGAATTGTAAACTTTTTCCATATCCATTTAAAACCCCTTCAAGAATCTAACTTTATCTAAAAAAGGATTATATCAAATTTTGTATAATTTACAGGTACTTTATGGGTTTAGGCAGATAAAAACATACGGATAATAAAACAGTTTTGATAACCGGCTCTTCAAGAGGGATAGGCAAACAACTAGCCATAGCTTTTTCCAAAAACAATTGGAATGTATACGGCTGTTACAAAAATAATATGCCTGATTTTGACATCCATAATTCTGAATTTATAAAAGCAGATATATCAAATTACAATAAAGTTATTGCCAAATTTGGGAAAGTAGACTGTGTTATAAACAATGCTTCCATTACATCGGACTCTACAATATTTAAAATGACGGATAAAATGTGGAATTCTGTTGGAAAAACAGATTTAAGCGGGACATTTTATATGGTTAAAGAATCTCTAATGCAAATGATGAAACAAAAAAACGGGAGTATAATAAACATTGCTTCAATTTCAGCATTTAAGTCTTAATATAGGCGGCGCTAATTATTCTGCTTCTAAAGCTGGCGTTATAGCGCTTACAAAAACAGCAGCAAGAGAAGATGGACGTTTTGGAGTAAGAGTAAATGCTGTCCTTCCAGGTTTTCACTTTACAGGTATGGGTAGTAATGTAAGTGATGAACATATAGAAGCAATAAAAAAAGAAAGCGTTTTAAATAAATACTACAACTGATAGTAAAGAATTAGCGGAATTTATAATCTTTCTTGCTCAAACAAAAACAGTATCTGGGCAAGTCTTCAATTTTGATTCAAGGTTGATATAAATAAATGAGGTTATGCATTACTGGTATATGAATAGTTTCCCCTTTGGCAATAGGAAAAGAAGTCAACTGGAAAAGGCTTATAAACTCTGAATCTGCTGTTAAATATAATAAAGGTTTTGATATATATTCGGCTTCTGTTGACTCTTTTACTATGTCTCCTGAAATGCGTCAATACGAAATGGCAAAAACAGCTATTTTAGAAGCTATACATGAAGCTAATCTATATAAATCTGGATACGCTAAAGAAAAAGTTAGCCTTTGTATTGGCGAAAGCAAAATAAATCTTTTCAACAATATTTTTTTCTCTTGTAAATACTCTTTCTAAAAATCTCAGAAAAAACTTTCGCTTTTTATGGAAATAGTTCAATTGTTTCTGCGGCAAGCGCAACGGGAATTTTAACAGGTATACAAGGTTGTAGACTTATAGAAAACAATCTGTGTGACGCTGTTGTATGCGGCTGTAGTGAAACTTCAATTCATCCTTTATATATAGCAGGATTTAAAAATATGGGTGTTTTAACAAAACATATGCCAAGCCCTTTTGATAGAAATCGTGATGGTTTTGCTATTGGCGAAGGAGCTTGTTTTGTTGTAATTGAAAATATTGAAGAAGCTTTAAGAAGAAATAAAAAAAATTTATTGCGAAATTGCGGGCTATTCAAATGGGATATACTCAAATGACACGCTTGCGATAAAATCCCATTCAAAGATGAAAGATATTATAAAAAGAGCTGCAAAACATAAAGTTCCTGATTATATACGCATGCACGGAACTGGAACAAAACTCAATGATTGCAATGAAAGTATGGCAATATCTGAAGCTTTTGAAAACGCAAAAGAAATATCTTTAAGTTCAACTAAAGCAGCAACATGGCATATGATTAGCGTATCAGGCCTTATGGGCGCGTCTTTTTCTGCTCTTGCTATAAAGAATAATATAGTACCCCCTACTTTAAATTTTAAATCTACTGAAATAAACTTAAATTTGGATTACACGCCAAACAAAGCAAGAAAGAAAATAATAAATTCAAGCCTAACTCTTTCTTTTGGCTTTGGAGGACAAGGGGCAGGCTTGTTTTTAAAGAAATCTAAAAATATTTAACGCTATTTTTTACTTCTTAGATTTGTAGAGTTTATAAAGCAAAATGGTTACGCTTACTGCCAATAGTGTATAAACAAATTAACGGCAGGATCTTCATTACTTTATATAAGCTTTACAAAGTTGTATAATATTTCCACGATGATAACGGCTTTTCTATCAGAAAAACTTTCAGAAATAAAAGAGTCTGGACTATTTAGAGCTTTGCGTACAGTATAGTCTGCTCCTTCTACAAAAATAAAAGTAGTCGGAAAAGAATTTATAAATTTCTCTTCAAACAACTATCTGGATTTGGCAGGAAATAAAGAAATTTACAAGTCTGCCATAAGTATTGTTGAACAATATGGGTTTACTCCCGCATCTTCTAGGTTAGTATCAGGCAATCTCTCTATACATGAAGAATTAGAATCTAAATTAGCTGAGTTTAAAAATAAAGAAGCATGTCTTGTTTTTCCAAGCGGATATCAAACAAATGTCGGTGTGATAAGTGCCTTAATGACTAACGAGGCACATCCTGTATAATTATGGATAAACTAAATCATGCTTCCTTGTGGGATGGCGCAAAACTTTCAGGAAGCAGAATATTTGTTTATGAACACTGCGATATGAATTCTCTTGAAAAAGTTTTAATAAGAACTTCTAAGTATAAAATAAAATTAGTAATAACAGAATCTATATTTTCAATGGATGGAGATTTTACGCCCTTAAAAGATTTCACTTGGCTATGTCAAAAATATATGCTATAAGTATGCTTGATGAAGCCCATCCAACAGGAGTCTTCGGTAAGGAAGGTAGGGGGCTTGCAGACTGTTTTGGAGTTGAAAACGAAATAGACATAACTATTGGAACTCTTTCAAAAAGTTTTGCTTTGCATGGTGGCTTTGTATGTGGATCAAAAAAACTTGTTGATTTTCTAATAAACAAAAGTAGAGTTTTTATTTATACAACTTAATCTTTCAAAAACATTAAAAATAAAACTAAATGCTTTGGGACTTGACACTTTAAAAACACAGTCCCAGATAATACCCGTTGTTATCGGTACTATTGAAAACACTGAAAAAAATAGCAAAGAACTTACTCAAAGAAGGCATTTACGCACCTGCCATAAAACATCCTACTGTTCCAAAAGAGCAATCTAGGATAAGAATATCGCTTATATCTGGGCACGCTTTAAGTGATATTGAAAGACTTCTAACAGTATTTAAATAATTTTGTAAATATAATTTTTATTTATATAATACTTAACTTATAATGCTAAAAAGTTAGCAATGAAAATTACGCTTTTCTTAGAGAGTATCATGAAAAAACAGGGCTATTTTGTACTTTTTGTAATACTAACTTTTATTTCTTTCTCCTGTAGGCAAAGTAGTAATAGAATAGGCGTGAATCGACTTATATTGACTGAATTTGTTACTCGTCTACAAGCTGCAGGACGTCCTGAAGATGAGATTAGGGGATTTATGCAGTTAGAACAAGAAGATGAATATCTAAATGATGAGATCGGTGAAGTTGTACTTGATAGCGCACATTATGTTTACCGAGTTAGAGGGAGAAATTATGATGGACATCAAACACTAAATGCTTGCGGTATTTGGGCCGTTAGAAGAAAACTGAGACATATGCGTCACTTAGGAAGATATGGGATAGAAGAAAATGCATGGTACGTAGATTCTGATAAGCAAATAAGAGCTATTTTATCTCTAATTCCAGAGATGCCACAAGAAGAACGCCCACTAATTGAAGGAAATGGATTTATTTATCATTGTGCCATAGTAAGACTACAAATATATTATGGTATTGCCCCAGAAAATACAGAAGTACGTGGTTATAATGTAAAAAACGCTGCATATCATGGTAATGTTTTTAGTGAAGCGCTTTATGTATACGATCCTGCATATCTTGAATGGAGTAAAACCTCTGATTATGGCTATCAGAGAAATAGATCTCCTGATATTAATGATCATGGATTTACTTACAATTTTGAGATGCTAGAGTCACTAGGGTGTCGTGTTATGTATAGAGATTAGTTAATATTGCATCTTTGACGGAACATTGCGCTTCATAATTGCGCAGGCCGGTCGCACAGTCTACACAATTAGACATTATACAAAAATATTAATCGCCTTTGCTAGTTAATTAATATTTTTATATAAACAATATTACTTTAAAAACCTTTAGACCTTAAATTATTATAAAACGTCTCTTCAAAACTAACCTTATCGGAATTTTTATCTTGGCTGCTTGTTATCGGCATTTCTTTTGTTGACGCAATAGACGTTGGATACCTATTATTTTCTTTCAATGCTTTTCTGCGTACTCATTTTTAATTCCGCCATATTTTGTTCATGCGTATTTTTTTTGTCTTTCTATTTCAAACTCTACTTCTTTCACTCTGCTTTCTCTATTTTCCTTAGTGCGGTTAAGTTCTATTTCCGCTTGTACTTTTAGCCTAGCTACTTCCGCTTCCGTCTGTCTTGCTTGCGCTATTATTAATTCCGCTTGAGCTTTTATTAAGGCTGGATCTGGAGACGACTTTATCTCTTGTTTCGTTTCTTTGTCTATGCTTTCTATAGCTTCGTCTAACTCTAATCTCTGCGTTACCGTTAACTTAAAGCTATCCATTGTAAATCTAAATAATGTCGTCATTATCTTTGTAAAACTTGGCGACGTCTTTAACATTGGCAACAATTGATTCACGCTAGTTATAAAAGTATTATATATCTCTATCCTCTG
>JAISEM010000026.1 GCA_031264105.1 Endomicrobium sp. | reverse complement strand
ATGGAACTATGATAGATAGGCGTAGCCATTGTGGAAGCAAGACGTATGTAAAGTACGGAAAAGCAGGGGGCAAGCAGAGATATGTATGTAAAGATGCGGGCGTAGTTTTGAAGGAGAGAAACATAGATTATCAGAGAGGTTATTTGCAATGCAATTGTATATAAACAATGTAGGGGTAAGGGAAATAGGATTTTTGCGCGGAGTAAGTAATTCATTGGTATTGAAGTGGATAAAGAGGATGCATGATAATTTAAAGGCAAAGATAGACCGAGAAAAGAAAGTAGAATGGAAAGGGGCAGATTTAATAGAGATGGACGAGATCGAGATATAGACATATATTAAAAAAACAAGAGAGAATGCCGATATGGACTGCTTATAACCTTCCTTCTATTTTATTTCTTATAAGCTCTTATTAGCCTTGATTTATAGATTAACAACTTTACAATCTAAAGAAAATTTCATGGAATCTTTCTGTAAAGAATATGTAAACATCACTCTTAACTCATTATTTTAGACTAGACGCCGCCAACCAAGTTAATACAATAAAAGGAGAAGTGAGCATGAAAAACGGAGAATCTTTTTTGAGAAACTCAGGAGATATTATTTATTAATACCTAGTATTTATAAAGTTATAGCATCTTTTTGACTATCATTGAAAGCTTGAAGGACTTGAACAAAAATAGAGTTTCGGTCACCCGATGCTCGATTAAACAAAGTCATTGAAGATA
The DNA here is from genome assembly GCA_031264105.1 of Endomicrobium sp. Lineage (GTDB taxonomy): Bacteria > Elusimicrobiota > Endomicrobiia > Endomicrobiales > Endomicrobiaceae > Endomicrobiellum. The sequence goes on along the minus strand of JAISEM010000026.1, from coordinate 19,301 downwards.
TGAATTTTGGTTCATCAATTGAACCAAATATTTGATATAGAGTCTTTCTACTTCTAGAATTAAGTACAAGGCGTGTGTGGACAATCAATCTAGGACCTAAAACACTATCAGCTAAATATTGCCTTGCCTCTTCTAAAGAATCTATGCCATAGTAATTACTGTTACCGCTTATACCTAAACCTTTCATCTGAGGGAAAATATGCCAAATCCAATGAGATTTTTTATATCCTAACGTCAACTCTCTCTGAACACTTTGTAACACTCCTTGAGTTTGAGCTTTATGGAATCTTTCCAAACCAGTAACTTTAGGATTATAATCAGAAACATATCTTGGATTGCCTCGGTAATAATTCCCTGCGCTTGTGTTGTTATTATCATTTGAAGGATTTACACATGAAGATAATAAACAAGCCAAAGACATAGATATTGAAAATAATATAATACTTTTAATATTTCTCATATCCCATAATTATACCTTTGAATATTTGATATATAAGGTTTCAACTAAAAATCTTAGTGAATTTTTAAATTACAGAAAGGAGTCTTTGCGTACAAGAATTACGCCTGTAAGAAAAAAACAAATCTTCATTGTGATGTGTGCATTGATTAACGTCAAAAATTTCGTTGATATCATATGTTTTTAACTTATTGAAAAGTATTGCAGATAAATCTAGCTTTGAATCAACAAGTTTTACATCAAATTTGTCTTCCATTTCATATCCGGTTTTATAGCAACAAAAACGAATATGAGGACCTATATAAACTTTTATATCTTTAGGGTTTATACAGAAATCCTTTTTTAATATTTCTATAGTATTTTCAGCTATCCACAAATAAAGCCCTTTCCAACCAACATGCACTGCAGCTTTAACCTTACCGCTTCCACAAGAAATAAGAACAGGAATACAATCAGCAGTAAAAATTCCCAGTAATACGCTATTATCATCCGTTATTAAAGCATCGCAATTGTCAATAATAGTATTTTTATCTGAAGATTTAACAACTTTCACATTATTCCCATGAACTTGCTTTGCAAGAACTAAATCTTTAGAGTTTAAAGAACAAGACTGAAAGAAACTGTCTCTTTGAGATTTGTTCTTCATATTGTCAGCCGATTTAATCGTTGTAAAATGTCTATGAGGAAATAGTTTGGGAAATATAAAATCCATTAGCAAGCGTATCTCTTTTATTTTAAAAATTTTGGTTTCCAGTAGGTATATGCAGGTTTTGACGGATCTATATCTTCAAACTGAGATAGAAGAGACTGCGAAAAGAAATCAGGCTGAGTAATCTCTTTTTTTTCTTTTTCTTTTAGTTCTCCTTTAAAATCTTCAAAAGGAAAACCCGTAGCTATAATAGTGATTTTGATTTTATCATCAAGTCTATTATCTATAGTATGCCCAAAAAACATATGTCCGTTAATTCCATAATTTTTAATATCGTTAAAAATTTCTTGAAGTTTTATTGCTGCAATCTTGGAATTTGTAGTTATATTCACCAAAGCTTTGCTTGCTTTTGAAATATCATAGTTATCTAAAAGCGGACTTGTAATGGCTTTTTTAACTGCTTCTTTAACCTCAGCGCTTGACCCCTCACCAATACCTATCAAGGCTGTTCCAGAATTCAACAAAATATTCTTTACGTCAGCAAAATCTCTATTAATCTCACCAGTAACTGTTATAACATCTGTTATTGCCTGAACACTTTGTCTTAAAACGTCATCTATAATCTGATAAAAAGCGTCAAGCGCAACTCTTTCGTTAATAACGTTGAAAACTCTTTCATTTGGAATTACTATTAAAGCATCAGTATACTCTTTGAGATTTTTTATTCCCTCTTCAGCTTGCTGCATTCTTATTTTACCTTCATGCTCAAAAGGCTTTGTAACAACACCGACAGTAAGTATCCCTTCTTCTTTTGCAAGCTTTGCAATTATTGGAGCAGCGCCTGTTCCTGTTCCGCCACCCATACCAGCTGTTACAAATACCATATCTACACCGATAAGCCGTCCTCTTATTTCTTCAATACTTTCTTCTGCCGCTTGTCTGCCAACTTCAGGATTTCCCCCAACACCAAGACCTTTAGTTATTTTTTCGCCAATCTGCAAAATATCAGGGGCTGAAGACTTAAGCAATGCTTGAGCATCAGTATTTATAGCAACAAATTCCACATTGCCAACATTAGCAGCAATCATCCTGTTAACAGCATTACAGCCGCCACCGCCAACGCCCATAACTTTTATTAGAGCGGACTGACCTACATTCATTTCTTTTGAAGGTAACACTAGTTTTATACTCATTTAAAAAACTTCCTCAAACCATTTTGATATTTTAGATACAACCCCGCTTTTTGAAGACTTTTTTTCTGAATAAATTTTTGAATTTGAAAAATTTGATGCTACAGCGCCAATAGCTGTAGTATAAGAAGGATTTAATAATATTTCATCTGGACCTATAACTTTATCTGGGTTTGGACTTCCAGTCCTTACAGAACAATTAAACGCTTTTTCAAAAGCCTCTGCAAGGCCAGGAAGATTGCTGCCGCCGCCGGTAAGAATTATTCCTCCTGAAAGGAATTCATCGCCATAATTATTTTTTTCAGTCAATTCCTTTATTTCATACAAAATTCTATCTATCCTAGTCGTTATTATTCCACTTACAAGCTCGCGCCTATTACATTTTTTTATATTTCTTCCGTCTGCTGCTCTGTATTCAAATTCTTCATTACTAAAATCGCTATAAACAAATGCCGCTCCATATTTTTCTTTAATACCTTTTGAAACCGAATAAGCTGCTCTTAGTCTATGACCGATATCTCTTGTAATATAATCAGAACCATCAAGGACCTCATCGGTATGTTTCATTATACCATCAACATAATGGACAATCCCCGTTGTAAGTCCGCCAAAATCAACAACAAGACAACTCAATTCTTTTTCTTCTCTAGTAACTAAAATATCGCTTGCAGCCAAATACCCATAAACTCTATTATCACAGCTTACACCTACAGAACCCATTGCTTTATTTATATTGCCTAGATTACTGCTTGAAGTTATAAAAGCATGTACGTCAACTTCTATATAAGTCCCTTCCATACCTATAGGATTTTGTATTCCCCTTTGCTGATTTAGTATATATTCGCGTGGAATAATTTGCAATATTTCTTGATCAGGTTCAATTCTTATTTGTTTTCTTGCACTCTCTAAAGCATTCTCGATAGTTTCTTCAGTAACTTCTCTATTGGAATGATTGACGTTAGCTACGCCTTTAGAACCTTTTGAACAAATAAAATTGCCTCTCAAAGCTGCAGTAACAGTACCTATCTGACCACCAGCTATCTTTTCTGTCTCTTCAAAAGCTTTTCCTATTGCAAGAGCTGCTTCTTGTATATTAATAACAGCACCTGCTTTAATTCCATCGCATGGTACTGCAGCCGCAGTGAGAATCTTTGCAATTCTCATTTCTTCATCACAAGCTCCAGCAACGCAACAAATTTGGTTACTACCAATATCAAGACCTGCTATAAGATTTTTTTTAGACATTTCAAAACCTCTAAATATATAAGTAGGATTTTTAAGCTTAAAATTTCAATTTTACTGCAACAACGTCTCAGCAGGTTTTACAATAGCTCTTCCTGAAGAATAAAGAGTCATATTTATATATTCTATCTTGCTGTATTTAGAAATTGCATCCTCATAAATTTCTTGAAACTTCTTAAATTTATGGGACAGATGCTCCGGCATTTCTTCGCCCCAAACAATCGTAGCATTATCAGTGGTAATAAAAATAATATCGCCAGTATTATTTAACTTTATCTCTAAAATATTGTCTAAAAATGTACCGCATATAGACTTAAATCTTTTTATAAAATCTAAAATCTGAATTCTTTCATTATCAGTTTTGTAAATAATTCTAGGAACTTTCATTTCGCCCATAAAACCACGTAGAGGAAAAGGTTTATCATCAAAATCTATCCCACTTAACTCGCCGTTTTGCATTATAAAAGCCTCCGGGGTTCTTTCATAAAGCTCTATTTTAACCTTTTGCCAGCGCCTATTAATTGAAATATTTTTTAATTCTGGTTTTAATCTTTTTATTTCATCTTCTGTTCTAGACAAATTGACTTTTAAAAGATTGTCGCCAATTTTAAAAGGAAGAAGTTCTTTCATTTCAGCCTTTGCAACATTCTTCGCACCAAATATATCTATGTCTTTTATAATTATTTTGTCTGAACTGTAAGCTATATTTAGAAGTTCATTTACGCCAAAATATAAACCGTACATACTCCCTCCGCAAAACACAAGACAGAAAAAAATCTTTAAACTTTTTCTGCCCTTCTTATTACGACGACTAGATCCGATTGTATGCACAGCTTTATAAGCGTAACGATTCCTTTTCTTTGTTGTCATATACGCTCCAAGCTATTTCTAAAACTAAATCCTCAAAACTATATCCAACAGCTTTACTTGCGTCAGGCAGGAGAGATGTCGCAGTCATTCCAGGAATAGTATTATTTTCAAGAACCCAAACTTTATTTTTCTTATCAACTATCATATCAACACGACAAACTGCCTTGCACTTAAAAACTTTAAAAATCGTTTCAGCATAATTCTGGGCTTGGCAATAAGCATTGTCGTTTATCCTCGCAGGTATTATATGCCCAGAACCACCCTTTTGATATTTGGACTTAAAATCATAAAACTCGCCTTTAGGAACTATTTCTATAACAGGCAAAGCCTTACCGTTTAAAACACTTACAGCAATTTCTTTCCCTGAGATGAAACTTTCTACCATTATTTCATTATCGTACTTAAAAGCTTCTTTTGCAGCAGCAGCAAACTGTGAATAATTTCTTACTATAGTCACTCCTAGCGCAGATCCTTGAGAAACAGGCTTCACAATAACAGGATATTTTTTTATTTCTTCTACAGGCTCAAATTGCTTTATAATAAACCACTCAGGGGTTGCAATCCCACCACATCTAAAAAGCTTTTTTGAAATATCTTTATCCATAAAAACAGCGCTTGCAAAAACACCGCAGCCTGTGTAGGGGATACCCATAATTTCAAGCATTCCCTGGATAGTTCCGTCTTCACCCATTGGTCCGTGCAAAACTATGTAAGCCAAATCAATATTAGCTTTTCTTGTCTTTTCGGATATATTTTCATCTACATCTATACCAACGGCTTTTAATTTTAGTTTTTCCAATGCCATTAAAACGGCTTTACCAGACTTAATAGAAATTTCTCTTTCGCTTGAAAGTCCACCGTATAAAACGCCTATTTTTTTATTTTTCAATTTGGCAAGGATGTCGCTCGTATTCATTTTATTATCTTTATTTCCGTTTCAAGTTTTATATTAAATTCTTTATATATTGTTTCTTCTATAAGAGCAATCAGAGTCAAAACATCTTCTGCCAGTGCTTTTCCTGTATTGACTATAAAATTTCCGTGAAGTTTAGAGATTTGAGCATCGCCAACGCTAACACCTTTAAGCCCTGCTTCTTCTATAAGTTTCCCAACGCTATGTCCCTGTGGATTTTTAAAAATACTTCCCGCATTTGGAAAATTTAAAGGCTGTGTTTTTAAGCGCCTATTAATACTTTCGGATACGACTATTAAACTATCATTTCCTACAACTTTTTTCAAGAAAAAATGTACTCCTGAAATAACAGCATTTTCAATATTGCTTTTTCTATAAGAAAAATTAATGTTTTTAGTTTCTAAACTTATCTTTTTTGCATTCTTATAAACTTCTACAGTCTTTATTACTGAGTCTATCCATTTATCTTTTAAACCAGCATTGCCATAAACAGCGCCACCGACAGACCCAGGTATTCCTGCAGAAAATTCTAGTCCAACCAGATTATTCTTAATCGCCGTATTTAAAACATTTGAAAGAGATGCCCCAGCGCCACAAAAAAGTTCTTCTCCGTTAATTGTAATTTCCTTAAAATTTTTAGTTAAAGAAATTACAATTCCTTTATAGCCACCATCAGAAAACAAAACATTTGTACCGTAGCCTAAAATATAGAAATTATCGCTCCCTATATTTTTTAAAAATAAAGATAATGCATCTTCATCTGGGATTTCAATAAAATAATCCGCTAAACCACCTATTTTAAACGAACAATGTTTTGAAAGAAGTTCGTCTTTCAAAATTTTGCAACCGGCTAGATATAGCTCATTAAAAATACTTTCTTTCATTTTAGGATGTTAAGTAATTCTTCACCTTTTTCCCATACGTCTCCAGCGCCTAAAGTTAAAACTATATCTCCATCAAGCAACATCGTCGCAAAAGTTTTTGAATCTGAGAAATGTCCGGCATTACTTTTGTTTTTCTTTAGACTTTTAAGTATTAAGTCAGAACTTACGCCTTTTATGGGATTTTCATCGGCAGGATAAATATCTAAAACTTTTACAATATCAGCGCCTGAAAAACTTTTTCCAAACTCTTCAAATAAATTTTGAGTCCTTGTATATCTATGAGGTTGAAATAAAACTATAAGTCTACGCTTAGGCCAAAAATCTTTCACGGCTTTTATAGTAGCTTCAACTTCCGTAGGGTGGTGACCATAATCATCTATCACCATAATTCCATTTTGTTCGCCTTTTATTTCTAAACGTCTGCCGACACCATCAAACTTATTTATTGCTTTAGCAATTAAAGCAAATGGCATATCAAGCCGCAAACCTGCACCAATAGCCGCAAGAGAATTAAGCATATTGTGTCTTCCTAGAATTCTAATACAAGCATTTCCTATTTTTTTGCCTTTATATATTACATCAAAACTTGTACATTCTTTTTGTGTTTTTATATTTGCAGCTTTTATATCAGGTTTTCCTGTAAATCCATAAGTAATATATTTTCTAGTAATACAGGGAATTATTTCTCTTATAACATCATTGTCAGAACAAATTACAGCAGCACCATAAAAAGGGATAGAATTTATATATTTTATAAATGCGTTTTTAAGATTTTCCATATTACCATAATAATCTAAATGATCATTATCTATATTTGTAACAACTGTAATAACGGGAGAGAGTCTTAAAAATGATCCATCTGATTCATCAGCTTCTGCAACTATAAAATCGCCTTTTCCAAGCCTTGCGCTGGTCTTAAGATTTTTTAGTCTCCCGCCGATAACTATAGTAGGATCAAAACCACCCTCATCTAAAACTAAAGAAGTGAGCGAAGCTGTGGTAGTTTTTCCATGAGTTCCTGCTATAGTAACAGCATATTTTAATCTAGCAAGTTCAGCAAGCATTTCTACACGTGAAATAACAGGTATTTTCTTTTTTATTGCAGCAACAACTTCAGGATTATTTTTACTAACTGCTGTAGATGTTACAACAACGCATGCATCTTTTATATTATTAGCATTGTGTCCTATGCAAATTGTTGCGCCTATTGATTTTAAGCGTTCTGTAATGTCAGTTTTCTTTAAATCTGAACCAGATACTTTATGTCCAAGATTTATCAAAACTTCTGCAATTCCAGACATTCCAGATCCGCCTATTCCAACAAAATGTATATCTTGATTTCTACGAAACATTGTTTTCTCCGAGGAGCATTATTTCTTAAAATATTGAGCACTGACCGTAGTTGTTATTCCACCGCGAATTCCAAATTCAATATCTATTGACATTTCTTTTGGCTTAACAACTTTAACCAAATCTCCCAGTATACTATTTACTACGCTTTCATGTACCATTCCGACCATTCTATAGCTTTGCAAATACATTTTAAGAGATTTAAGTTCTATAACATTTTTATCGGGGATATAGTTTATAACTATATATGCAAAATCTGGATGTCCAGTCCAAGGGCAAAGACAAGTAAACTCTTGCGTCTCTATGCATACATTTATATCTTTCCAGGCATATTGATAGGGCATTGCTTCTAGTAAAGATGGTGTAACTTTGTCAAAAATAGGTATTTTATTTTCCATAATAACTCCTAACTATTTGTACTCTAAACTCTAAAATATTTTAGCATTTTTATATGATTTAGTTTTACTCTTTTGACAAAGGAGGCTTCTATTTTTTTTCAAAAAACTCTTTTAATGTCTATAATTATAAACGCCAAACAGATCTATTTTTAAAATTTTAAAATTTATGGAGAAAAAAAATGAAAAGATTCTCGTTGCTGTATTTTTGTATGTTGTTTGTTTTATTTTGTCTTTGTTCTTGTGAAAAAAAGAATCTAGAAAGAACTTCTGTGCCTCAAGTTATTTAAGCTATTGACGTGTGGGAAGGAATTTACTTAACTTCAGCGTTGGACAAGTATTTAGAGCATATAACGCTGATTTTAGTAGAATTAATATTGAAAATGTCTCTACAAAACAAATAAGAAAGATAAACATACATAATTTAGAAAATAGCGTCTTAATAGGTTTTGTGTACAATTTGCCTTTTTCATGTAAATTAAATAAAGTTGATGATCTAGTTACAAGTTGTAACTTTTATATTAACAATGAATTGGTTTTGATGGAACATATTTCAAGATTAAATGGCAATGGTTTAAGTGGAACAATATGTTATGGACATAGAGGCACACTATTTTCAGTTGAAAACGCAGTATATTGGCTTATCAGAGATTTAGAATAATTGAAAAGAGTTTTTATTTTTATAAAAACTCTTTTTATTTACTTCCAAAGCTTTATGCTAATTCCACTATAAATAGCAACTCCATGCATTTGGTAGCCATCGATTATTTGGTATTTAGAGTCGGTTAGATTGAAAATCTTCATTAAAGCTAAACTCCAACAACTTCTAGACTAATTCTTTTTAATTCAGCATCAACTTTTAAAACTTTGACTTTTAGGGTCTCTCCAACTGACACAATTTCATGAGGATTTGGAACAAATTTTGAGCTTAATTTTGAAATATGGACAAGACCATCTTGATGAACGCCAATATCTACAAAAGCACCAAAGTTTGTTACGTTTGTAACTGTACCGTCTAGTATCATATTTTCTTTCAAATCTTCTAAAGTATTTACATCATCACTAAATTGAGCGGTTGAAAAGTCTTTTCTTGGGTCAACGCCGGGTTTTTTTAACTCTTGTATTATATCGTTTAAAGTTAAAAGACCAGTATCTTGTGTAACATATTTCTTAGGGTCAATTTGTTTAATTAAAGACTCGTTTCCTATCAATTCCGCAACATCAACAGATAAGTCTACTGCCATCTTTTCAACAACAGGATAGCTTTCAGGGTGCACTGCAGAGTTATCAAGAGGATTTATTCCACCTGCTATTCTTAGAAATCCTGCGCATTGAGTAAAAGTTTTTTCTCTAAACAAAGGTACTTTCATCAACTCTTTCTTATCTTTAAAAGATCCATTTTTTGCCCTGTACTGGACAATATTTTTTGCTACTCTTGCAAGTATCATATCAATGGCTTTTCCATCATCTACTATTATTTTCCATGATAAAACTTGTTCTTTTGAACCACGTCTTATTGCAAGAAGTCTATGGCCAGGAATCGTTTTCAATGATTCGTTATAGTCATAATACATATCGTATTTCGTTTTTAAATTTTCTGCAGCTTTTGTAGCTTTTGAACGAATGCTTCCAGTAGAAACTATAAAATTCATTAGCATTCTTCTAATATCTGCATCGTCTGAAAGCTGCTCAGCAATTATGCCTATTGCCACCGAAACCGCTTTATCTACTGTATCTATACCTTTTTCTGGATTGAGATATTTGCTTATAGCTTTTGTCCTGTCCTCTTTCTATAGAGAGCTTTTGCTTCATAATTTCTACAGCAAGTGGCTCTAGTCCATTTGCCTTAGCAATTGTAGCCTTAGTTTGGCGTTTAGGTTTATAAGGCAAACACATGTCTTCCAGCTTTGTTTTTTCTTTACATCCTTCAATTTGTTTTTTTAGTTCTAAAGTCAACTTTTTTTGTTCTTCAATGCTTTTAAGAACGATTTCTTTTCTTGTTTCAAGTTCAACATAATATTGCAATTTATCAGCGACACCTCTTACATTGATTTCAGTAAAATTATCGGTTTTTTCTTTTCTGTATCTTGATATAAATGGAACTGTATCTCCATCGATTAGCATAACTACAGTATTTCTTACACCTGTCTCAGGCAAACTTAAATCTGTCGAAATCCAATCTATTATTCTCTCTGCGCTCATTGGCTTAACTCCTTATTGAATTGATAAAAAATTGACACCCGATACAAAATCGGGCGCAGACTTACTAATAAATGTATTCCATAACTGCAATCTTTACTTCTTTATATCTTCACTTTTATAACTGCTATAAAGCAATTATTTATTCTTAATAGCGCATGTATTATCGCACGGCTCTACGTGTATTATAACTGTGGCATTATTTAATTCTGATGCAATTTCAGTCTTTAGCAATCCTGTTATCCTATGCGACTCGTACACCGTCATTTGAGAATTTACAAATATATGAAATTCTACAAACCTTTTATTGCCCGCTTTCCTTGTTTTTATAGCATGAAACCCAGCAATATCATCATTAGACTCAACAATATTTTCAACTATAGCTACTTCATTCGGTGGAAGACTAACATCAAATAAGTCTTTTGCTGATTTTATTACGAGATCCCATGCTGCTTTTGTTATCATAATAGCAACTATAAAAGCTGCAAGAGAATCAATCCAGTAAATATTTGCTGCAGAAAAAAACCATTGCGCAATAGTTATTATAGCAAGCGCCGCCATTACTCCAAGTGAAGTGTAAACATCTGTCCTCAAGTGCCACGCGTCAGCTTCTGCAGCTAAAGATTCGTTTTCTTTTGCAACTGAAAATAATTCTTGAGAGACAAAAAAGTTTACAACAGCAGATATCAACATTATAGCGACACCTACAGAAGGTGTTTCTAAAGGCTCAGGATTTACAAGCTTTTCAATAGCATGACAAACTATATAAATTGCTGCGCCAAAGATTAATAATCCTTCAATAGTGCCTGAAATATTCTCAAATTTGCCATAGCCATAAGGATGAGTTCTATCTGCCGGCTGTGCGGCTTTTCTAACGGCAAAATAAGCGATTAAAGCTGCAATTAAATCTATAAGAGAATGAACTGCCTCGGAAACAATTGCAATTGACCCTGTAATTATCCCCGTAACGAGCTTGCCTAAAGTCAAAATTGTATTTGAAGCTACAGAAAACCGTACAATTTTATATGTTTCGTTTCTTTGCACCTAATACCTCACAAAGTGGCAATAGATTCTAGTTCTGCAATTATCAATCCTATCTGACTTTCTAATTTAAAATAGCAAGGTTGTTTTTTCTTGTTATCAACAATCCAAATCGACATTCTGCCATTCAATCCTAAATCTTTAGAATTTCCTTCTAGCGTCGGCGCTACTACAAAGCAGTTAAATTCTCCCAGTCTTATTCTAATTTTTTCCTTTCTTAAAACTTTGAGTCTCAAAGGATAGGATGATTGCCCCAAATGAACTTTTAAATTATAAACATCTCCGGGCTTTAAAGCCAAACTTCTCAAGCTGCAAATAGCAGATAAAATATCTTGCGCATGTCTTGATGTTTGGCCTCTTCTAACCTCTTCGACAGTTCTCAATTCATACGTCTCTTCAATTGGATTAAACATGATTACTTCTTCACTTACATGACCGTTTTGCTTTATTTTTGACTTAAATTCAAATGATGTTTTACTTTCTTCGTCAAATAAAGATTCAAACTCTGCATTAAGATTAAAAAGAGAATTTAAAAAAGGATTGGTAGCGACACTCAAACGAACGTTATAAGCCTTCCTGCCACCAACGCTTTTAAAGTCTCCCGTTTCAAGTATGGCCTCTCCCAAATCCCTTGAATTCCATTTGATAATATAAGTTAGTTTTTCATTTGTTGGCAACTTATATTTGCCCACTCTTGTCCACGAATGACTTTTGTTAAATATATCGACATTATTTTGTGCAAAACAAAAAAGTGGAAACAAAATAAAGGCTATTGTTGTTAATGCAATAATTAATTTAGTTTTTTTCTCATTTTTAATTATTAAACTAACTGCTTCCCTTAAAGTTTTACATACAGCCATCGGCTTAATTTTTTCTTGCGCTATTTTTGTCTGCTGTTTTTTACCATGCCCTGTAAGGATCAAAATACCTTTGCCTCCACTATTATATCCAAGCAAATAATCTCTTACGCTGTCGCCAATTGTATAAGATTTTTTAAGATCTATATTAAAATCTTTTGCAGCCTTCAAAACCATTCCTGGCTTTGGTTTTCTACAGTCACAAGAATCGTTAATATGCGGACAATAATAAATAGCATCTACTTTAGCACCAGCTTTTTTAAGCAGCGATACAAATTTTTTATGTACTTTTTGTAATTTTTCTTCTGTAAACACTCCTCTTGCAATGCCAGACTGATTTGTGACTATAATCACCTTAAAACCTGCTGCGTGCAATTTCTTTATACTATCTGCCGCATAGGAATAAAGTTTTACTTGATCAGGAGAGCTTAAGTAGTTCTTGTCAAAAATTACAGTTCCGTCGCGATCTAGAAAGATTGCAGGCACTTTAATATTGTTTGTTCCCATTGCTTTTTTCCTTTTATAAACTGCACTCTAACCGTAAGAACAGCAATTTTTTCTTTTATTTTAGCATCAATTTTTTGTAATTTAACTGCATCTTTAGCCGTTACAATAAAATAAGCATCTTTTTCTTTTTGCAAAAGCAATTTATTTAATTCATAACTGTTGTATTGGTTATGATCCCTTAGAATTACGCTGTCTTTTAAAGTAACGCCTGACTTTTCTATAGAATTTTTAAACCCTTTAGCAAAACCTATTGCGCTTAAAGAATAAACTTTTTTATCTTTTAAAATATTAATACTAAAATCTGACTCTAAATCTACTGTTTTATATTTAAAGTCTCCATAACATGTTAAAATAGGCTCTTTTCCTGACAACTCAAACAGTTTATCTTCAAGCTTATTAAGATTATCTTTTGAAACCATGTCGCAGTTTGTAATAACTACAACATCAGCTCTCTTTAAAGATTTAGATGGTTCTCGTAAAATTCCTGAAGGAATAAGCATTCCATTGCCAAATGGATTTGCAGCGTTAATACAAACTATATCTAAATTTCTTTTGATTTTCCAATGTTGAAAGCCATCATCTAAAACATAAACATCTTGATCTATTTCATTTCTAAACATTAAAGTATCGTTATATCTGTCAGAACCTACAATAACAGTTGCATTGGGCACACTTCTTGCTATTAAAAGAGGTTCATCGCCGCTTACATCAGGCGAAATGTTTAGAGCGCCATTTTTTAAAAGCGTTGGAATTTTAGATTTTCTTAAATAACCGCGTGTTAAAACAGTAGATTTAAAATTATTTATATTAAGGAGTCCTAGTAATTCTATAACTATAGGGGTTTTCCCAGTACCTCCCCAAGTAATATTGCCTATGCTTATTACAGGTTTAGAAAGCTCTTTTGGAACAGTAAATTTTCTGTCAGCATTTAATAAAACAGCGTAAATTAAAGAAATAGGATATAAAATAAAACTTAAGATTTTATGCATTTGTTTTCACGTTCCCAAAGTTTTACATATTTCATCAATGTATAAAAAGACGAATAGAACAGCGCAAGTATAAGACCTGTTAAACCATCTAAAAACCCCTTCTTTATTATGTACATTTTAAAGAACATAACGCTTGGGTTTATAAATAGATTTAAAACTCTAAATCTTTTTCCACGCTTAAGCATTTCCTTTGAACGCAAATCAGTATAAAAATCAGACTTTTTAACGAATTGTTTTATACTGTCATATGGATAGTGGAGGATATCGCTTCTAAAATAAATTTTTTTGCCGTTATATTCAATGTCCTCATGAATCAACTGATCTTTATATTTCATTTTATTTTTATTAAATAAAATAGGATGCCTGTAATCTGGATACCAACCCGAATGCAGTATCCATCTATTTATAAACATACTCTTTCTTGGAGCAACAAAAGCATAAGCTCTTGGAGTACTTTGAAGCTCTTGTTCTATTTCTGCTTTTAATTCAGGTGTAATTCTTTCATCTGCATCAAGGCATATAACCCATTCGTTAAAGCATTGCGTTAAAGCAAAATTTCTCTGTTTGCCAAAATATTCAAATTTATTCTCAACAACTTTACATTTCATACTCTTTGCTATTTGAGCAGTAGAGTCTGCGCTAAAATCATCAACAATTACAATTTCGTCAGCCCACTTAATACTTTCTATACATTCTTTTATATGCTTTTCTTCATTTTTTGCAAGAACGTAAGCAGAAACTTTTATCATTTGCCCTCTTAATATAATAAATTTGAATTTAGATAGATATTATCGGAAACAGCTGCGATTACGACTAAAATATTATAAGTATTTATAAAGCGAAAGTCTAACATATGTACGATGTCGTAACATATTGCTCTTTTTATATTTTTATTACTTCTCGCAAAAATTTCTCATAAAACTTTTTCAGCATTTATAATTGTAACGTTAATAAAGAAAGTTCTATATTGATAAATTTAAAATTTATGATATGAAGATGGAAAAATGAGAAAATTTTCGCTGTTGTCTTTTGGATATATAATCAAAGCCGTCCAGAACAGAAAACCTCTGTTTATGCATATATGCATAGAAACGGTGGATTAAGTAGCTTGGTTGTCAAACTACGATTTATTTGAACCTTATTATTGATGACAGCATAATTGATAATATGACTAGTTTAGAGAACGATCGTTGGGGCTTATTTGGTTATATTGTTAGAGGAAGACGCCTGATGGTTGCGCTATTTCTTATATTATTAATCAAGTTTATTTATCTTCAATATAATTTCAAAGCATCAGTTGGAAAGGAAAGAATAGACACGTTACATTTCTCCTTCCCTTTCCAACCCAAGCTTATCAGACAGATTTATATAAAACCATATTTTTGGATTATTGCCTTATGATTTTTCCATATATTTCCTAAACACTTCGCTTTCTTTTTCAAGTTTTTCAACACAAGAGGAAAGATCTGAATACAAACCTTCAATTTCAGATTGAAGATTTTTATTAAGCTTTGAACCTTCAGCTAAAAAAGATATGTTGCCTTTTTCTGAAGCTTCAATAAGCTGCTTTGTATTTGAATTAAACTCTTCTTCTTTTTTCGTTATGTCTGCCTCTAAATTTTTAATTTTTTCTTCTAAAGGTTTTAAAATTCTTGATCTTTCTTGTATAAGTTCTGCACGAAGCCTTTTTATTTCCTCCTTGTCTTTCCCAGATATTTTTTGAAAAGTTTTCGACTTTATCTTAGAACTTTCATCTTCCCAGCCTGTTTTTTCAAGAAAATCCTGATACGTACCGCCAAAAACAGAGACTTTATCCCTGTCAAAAACGATTAGCTTTGTAGCTATGCTGTTGAGCATTTCTTCATTATGTATGACCATAATAACTGAACCTGGAAATTCGTTAATTGCATCTATCAGTCCTTCGCAAGATTCCATATCTAAATGATTTGTAGGTTCGTCAAGAAGCAAAAGATGACATGGATTTGCCAAAATTTTGCCAAGCAAAACTCTGCTTTTCTCGCCACCGCTTAAAATCTCTATTTTTTTTAGCGCATCATCGCCGCTAAACATCATTGATCCTGCAATATTTCTTGCTTTTTGAGGTAAGCATTTATCTGATGCAAGAATTTCTTCAAAAACTGTCTTTTGAGGATTTAGATTTGCACTGTCAGACTGAACAAAATATGCTGTTTTTAAATCAGGATGCTTTTTTATGCTACCATCGCAAGGCGTGAGTCTTTCCGCTATCAACTTTAAAAGCGTAGATTTCCCTTTACCATTCTTTCCTATAACACAAATTCGTTCATTTTTTAACACATCAAAACTTAATTTACTTATCAAAAACTTATCTAAACTATACCCAAATGTCAAATTGCGCACGCCAAGCATTTTAGCAGCATGAAACTCTAGTCCTGAAAAAGAAAAACTTAAAGTTTCTATTTCATCAAGTTTTTCAAGATTGTCTTGTTTTTCTAGTGTCTTAATGCGAGATTGAACCATTCCCGCAAGTCTTGCCTTTGCTCTGAAACGCCTGATAAAAAGCTCTGTTTGTTTTATTTTCTTTTCAACATTTAATCTTGTTTTTTCGTATATTTCTTCTTCTTTTTCTATTTGTTCGTAAAGCTTTTGAGTGCTTCCTTCAATTTTTCTAGCTTTGGTTCGATGTATAGCAGCACAGTGAGTTATGACAGTATCCATAAAACTCCTATCATGGGTAATAAGTATCAATTCCCCTTTCCAAGAACGCAAGAATCCGCTAAGCCACCTTATAGCGACAATATCAAGATAGTTATTTGGCTCATCAAGCATAAGCATATCCGCATCAGAAAGCAAAACTTTTACAAGGTTTATTCTTATTTTATACCCACCAGAAAAATCTATAGGATTTCTAAGCATATCACTTGAAGAAAAACCAAGTCCAGAGAGAACTTTTTCAGCCTTCCAAGATGAACCTTTTTCTTCATCAGCAAGAGCAAGACAAGATTCATCGATAACTGTATTCTGACTAAAGTTTATATGTTGTTCAAGATATCCCAATTTATAATTCTTTGGCATGCTTATGGAACCACAATCATATTCCATGTTTCCCAAAATCATTTTAAATAAAGAAGTCTTTCCATGGCCATTTCTTCCTACAAGACCAACTCTTTCTTTAGCATTTACGTTCAAGCTTAGATTATCAAACAAAATTCTACTACCAAAAGATTTACTAAGATTTGTGATTTTTATCATATTCTAAGACCTTAAAGGTTTCTCTGTAAGGTTAAGTATTCAATAACTCTTTTAGATACATATTCAGGAGATATTGAGTTTACATTTCCATCATCAGGGATTATATTTATATTTTCAGCATAAGCAATAAAAGATGGGTCTTTCAACCACCACAAAACAACTGATTTTGTATTCAACGCTCTTGCAAAATGCGTACACGCGCCATCTAGATCGACGTGAAGCATAGAATTCTTCAATACTGTCCAAAGTTCTTCTAGCGTAGTCAATCTATTTATATTTATATCTGCGCCTTTCAAACTAGTTTTTGTCATTCCAACTTGGATAATTTTGATATCCTTGTCTAATTCCCGTCTAACAATTGCTATAAACTCTTCCCAATTTTCCAAACTCCATCCTCTATTACCAAAATCGCCGGAACATCCTTGTCCGCATTGAACAGTTAAATATTTGGTTTCTTTTGAAATGCCAAATTTAGATAAAGGTTTCTCATCGAATAAAATTTGCAATTTATCATCTTCTATATTGTCAACACCAGCTCTCAATTTATATAGTTCTATATAGTTTATATTATCTTTTGCCCATTGATTGAGAAAGTTAAAGTCCGCAGGAAAATCTATCGCCTTATTATTCAAACTTATGTTATCTTCTACCTCTTTAAAACAATTTGGGTACTCAACTTTATATTTATTTAAATTATTTTTTATTTTCCTATAATATTGTCCTCCAGGTTTTACAAATAAATTAAATTTATCTTCATATTGCGAGAACGAAATATTATAAAATTTCTTTGTAATATTAAGAGAGTGTTTATCGCGAAAGATAAAGCGTATATTTCTAATGTCCTTAAGTAAAGAATATGCTTTATCATGATATATATCAATAACAACATCGGGAAACATCTTTATTACTTCGGTAAGGATTGCTTTTTGTCTTAAAATGTCTCCAAAACCGCCTTCTGGACGAAATGCAATATAAACAATTTTTTTGTTCTTCTTTGCCAAAATAAATTTAACAAAAGTGGGAAAGTTTTTAAATAATGCTTTCAAGCTTTTATTGACTATTTCTCTATATAATGAATATAGCGGTATTTCCTTATAACAACTTTTCCATTTTCTCCTAAAAGAAACCAGATTAGATTCTGTATTCATATGAACCCCTTTAAATAGCCCAAAAGTAACCTATGTGGTTATGATAATTTCATTATACCTTGTTTATAAAGGTCGTTTGAAACTCTAGATGAATTCTACAAAAATTTTAAATAACTATGCAATATTACCTGACTTCAACCTAAAGCAGTAAAAATACATAAAAGCACTCATAAAAAGGGATAGAAATGGGAGCTAAATGTAAAAAAACGTATACTTTAAGTATTATGTATGAGCAAATATATTCACAAATATAAAATGAAGAATGGAAATACAGCGGTTAGAATAATGATAAATGAAGGGAGAGAAGTAATATGAGTAGCGCATAACGAAAAAGAATTAAAAACGTTGCATATATTAGCGCAAGAGAAGATAAGGGATAGGATGCAAAGAAAACTAAAATTATTTGAAGAAAAAGTGGATACATGTTCGAAGATAAGACAAGCAAGGGCATATAGTAAATATTTATTTTTGAAATAGAAAAAAGTTTTAGAATGGCAAAGTCAGATTTGCAAGCGCGACCTATATTTCATCAAAACAGAGACGGCATAGAGGCACATTTAACGATATGTCGCGGCATTGGCAATAAATAGATATATTCAAGACACAACAAGTATAAGCATTAAAAAGTTTGTTCGGCAATTAGAGGTATTAAAAACAGGAATAATTCAAATTGGAAACAAACAATATACGCCAAAGCCTATCATTGATTCAGATACGGAAAGAATTGTTAAATTATTATAACATGTCCGGGCGAGGTAAAAGGTTGAAGTCAGGTAATATTGCATAACCATTTAAAATTTTTGTAGGATTCATGCAGCGTTTCAAGCGAGCTTTATAAAAAAGTATAGTATATAGTATAATGAAGGATAATCTTTGTATGCTTTTTGCGCTATTTTTTAGGTTTACAAGTCTAAACTTCTTAGGAGATAAAAATGAAAAATAAGTTTCTTTATATTCCCGCTATTACCCCTCCCCCATCATTATTGGAGGGAAAATGTTTTTAATTTTCAACAAGTTTTTTGTTCTTTTTTTCTCCCTCTTTTTTCTTGTCTCTTTTTATAATATTTCCTACGCAGAAAGAACTGTCAACATAAATGTTGAAATAGATAATAAGGCTTTTTTTGCGGCAAATGGAACTGATAGTAATAATTATTCAAACCCTTTTGTTCTAGACTCAAATAATAATACTTTAAATTTGAATGTTACGCCAAGAGTTGGGTGTCTTATTTGTGGCGGGGCAGGGCGGCAAGGAGAGGATGCTGATTTGGATAATCCATTCGCTTCATTATTAGGCGATGTAAGAAATAACACGCTAAATATAAATTGTGATATTGGCGCTGATATTGGCGAATGTTATTTTTATGGCGGGGCAACTTCAA
>JAISEM010000050.1 GCA_031264105.1 Endomicrobium sp. | reverse complement strand
TCTTTATCTCGGATGGTTCTTATTTGTCCTAAATATTCCGAAACAAAATGTCCTTTAAATTTTGTTTCTTTTGCTAAATCTGTATTTTTTTTAGCGATATTAGCATATGTCTCATCTTGCTCTATGCCAACATATTTCCTGCCAAGTTGTTTTGCGGCAACCGCTGTTGTTCCTGTTCCTACAAATGGGTCAAGCACTATATCACCGACGTCAGTTGTCATAAGAATTAACCTTTCCAAAAGCGGTATAGGCAGTTGACACGGATGGTCGTCTCTTCTCTTTTTATGTCTTATCCGATGTATATCACTCCAAACATCTGATAAAAGGGGACCAAAATGATGTGCTTGGGATTTCTTCCCGCCATAATCTTTTAAGAACTCCTTGCAAACTCTACATTTTGGGTGAGGGTAGCGTATATCGTAAAACTTGAAATCTTTATAATCCTTTGATTTTGTGTAGTATAAAATTCCATAATGGTTTGGCAATAAAGTTTTGCCAAGCGGGGATCCGCCAGAATCCCAGACTATCCAATGCTTCAAGTAAGCAATTTTATTTAGATATTCTGCAAAATAAGATAGCCAACGAGGTATATTATGAAGGAATAATGCTCCTGTCGGCTTTGTAATTCTCACCATTTCGCTCGTCCATTCATTGCACCAATTCAAATAATCTTGTTTTTCTTTTGAATCGCCATAGTGATTGTATTTTTTGTTTAAGTTAAACGGCGGGTCTGCAAAAGTCATATCCACAGAATTATCCGGGATTTGTTTTAAGACCTTTAAGCAATCGTCATTGACAATAGTATTTATAAAATTTTTTAACATTACTATACTCCTAATGTATCCTTCAATAATTTTTCAAACCTTTGTAGTTCGTCTTTATGAAAAGTAAAAACATCCTCATATGCAACTATCATTCTTTTCAAGTCGCCTTTGCGAACATACCAGCCTATTCCATCAACAAAACCGATAAACTTGGCTTTTGGATAATGTTCGCCTATTATAGTATACACTATTACAACTTTTCCTATTGTAATCACTGCAACCGAGAGCCGCTTTTCCGATTTCAAATTCGGAATTTAGCGGTTTTTTGCGTCCATATTTGTAATGCTTTCCTTAATCTCTGCCAAATAGTTAAAAGGCAGCCTATAAGTTGGTTTTATGTTTTTGCCTTCCAATATGTAATTGATACCCAAAAACTTTAGAATTTGGGTTTTTTTGCAGTCGTCTGCCTTGGTTTGTACCGCAGGTGGCTGGCAGGTAAGATTATCCGAACAAATCCTCATATCCTGCATTTCCAAGTCCATCGCCATCACCAGACCTTTCTCCACCAGCTGATCCCGCTGCTGTTAGGGCGGCGGCGGTAACTCTATAACTCTCTATACCGTCCTATACTATCGAGTAGAGTTTGGTATAGCGGGTCAGCTGTCGGCATGATAACCGATATAATCAGTAGTTGCCGTAGCTGTATACTCATATCCTTAACTATCATAGCTCTTTTAAATTCTTGAGAAAAAATGAGATGAGTAAATATTATATTGCTCTAAAAAGTCGGCGTCTGGTCGCCATTCGTACCACGGTGACTCAAAAACATCGGATAGATCTATCTTTACCTCAGGAACGTACTTTAGACGGTTTTGCTTTATGCGCTTTAGTATCTCTCTCTGTTCGCTTTCTCCTAAATTCTTATAGGAGTATCTAATTAGCTCTGGCGCTGGCTCTGGGCTGCATTGCCTGCCGACTTTATCTCGGCTACAGGACGGCAAACTCATTAATAAAATTAGAAACGCGACTGCAATTTTAATCCCCATTTTATCTCCTTTTATTTTGGCCTCTTACCTAACCTTTGCGAGGGGGCTACACGTCGCCTTGGGCATCCAGACAGGAGGGGATGTTCATGTATCATCCCAACTGTGCATGTTGGTGCTGGCCTTCGGATTGGCTCTATGACTTCCTCTTGATGTTCAGTAGGGGACACATTCATAACACAAGGTGGACTTACAAGCTCTAGGCAGACGAAGCGGTCTTCTTCCTTGTCCTCTTCCGCTGTGGTTTCCAATTCTCGTCCGCTTCCCGCATGGTCTTCCTCTTGCGCGACTGCTTTTCTTAACGCATTTTGACTTGAAGTTCGACTTGCATTTTTATTGCAGCCTACCGACGTCAAAAAAACTAAGAAAACCCATAAAATTACGGCAGCGTATAAAAACTTTATTTTAGGCATAGTTTTTGCCCCACCCTATTCATTTATATACATATATATAGCTTTTTCTTTTAATTTGTCAAGGGGTCAAGAAAAAGAACTTAAAAGAAATACGCTTTGAATAAGCTGGAAATAAGGCGGATAACCCTATGGATAAGTTTTTAAGAAAGAAAGGAAAACAAAGAAAGAAAGAAAAAGTAAAGAAAGAAGTTAAGGACCAGCGTAGTAAGGTATTTAAAGATAAATACCTTAGAACGGCTGGCGCGCGCATTTTGGGGATAAATAAAGAAAAAAAATATGTCTTGATTACTTTTCAATTTAACGGCAACGGCAACGACAGTGGCAAAAAGAAAAAAGTGGCTAACTGTTGTAAAAAGAAAAAAAGGTATAAAGTTGAAAAGGAAAATTTGTCCGATAATATATATTATGTTAAGTACAGAAGGTTTTACGCAGAGTTGGACACAATAAAACTGATTGTTGTTATTGCTGAAATTTATATTTATAAATATAAATAATTCTAAATTAAATAATATTTTGCTTTAAAAGTTATAAACTATTGCTCACAAATAGTGGTTTGATTACACTTTTTCTTGCTTGTTTTTCAAAAAATCCAATTTCAACGAAGCAGTTTCAAAATTTATTACTCGACTTATGACCATGGGCGATTGCGCTTGAGAGCGCCCTTGATTTCAAAAAAAGAAAAGGTTTATATATAATTAGGTAATAATAGTAGTATCCGTCAGCAAGGAGATTTAGTCTTAGCAAGAAATAGTAAGCGGACTCGGACGGAGGGTTGGCAATTTTAAAAGCTGTATAATAATCATACTACAAGATAATAGATATTACGGTTTTTATAATCTTTTTGCTATAATCTGGAGGAAAGAGGTAAATGGAGTTGATAAATGCCTAAAGAAAAAGAGTTTACTGAAAAATGGTTGATTTAGGGTCTGGTAGCGTTAGAGAAATAATTGCTATTGCGCAGTCTTTATTTTGCTGTTCAAACAAGAAAGCAAGAAATCATAAAACAAAAAATGAATGAAAAAGAATTGCCGCCCGTGTTAAATTAAGCGAGAGAAAAGGAATTAAGTGACTTAGCTTTTGAGAAAGGTGTATATAGCAAAGTACTTTTATTGATGAAGCTTTATGCAAGATTTTGCTTGACAAGGGTTTCGGCTATTTGGACCGCATTCAGGGCAGCACCTTTTAGTAAATTATCTGAAACAACCCAGAACGTCAAAGCATTGTTTCTTGTAGAAATATCAGAACGAATCCTTCCTACATATGTTGTTTGCATATTTTCTGCAAATAAAGGCATAGGATATTTATTGTTTTCTGGTTCGTCCATCAATTGAATCCCCTTAGCTCTTGGAAGCAACTCTTTTGCTTGTTGTGGCGAGATGGGCTTTTCTGTTTCAATCCATACATTTTCGCAATGGGATCTAAACACAGGAACCCTTATACACGTAGCACTGACTTCTATAGAGTTATCCCCCATTATCTTTTTAGTCTCATTTGTCATCTTCATTTCTTCTTTCGTATAGCCATTTTCCGTGAAAACGTCTATTTGCGGTATTAAATTAAAAGCAATTTGGTACTGAAACTTGTTAGCTGAAGGTATAGATTCCCCCCTAGCCCAAGCTTTAACCTGCCCAGTAAGTTCATTTATTCCTTTTTGCCCCGCCCCAGAAACGGACTGATACGTTGAAACTATAACCCTTTTGATTTTTGCAAAATCGTGTAGAGGTTTTAGTGCTACAACCATCTGTATAGTAGAACAATTAGGATTTGCTATAAGCTTTTTATCTTTTTTTAAATCGTGAGGGTTCACTTCTGGCACTACCAAAGGAATATCTTTCTCCATTCTCCAAGCGCTAGAGTTGTCTATTACAAAACAACCGTCAGCTGCAAAAAATGGAGCAAATTCTTTAGAAACGTCAGATCCTACGCTAAAAAGAGCTATATCTACCTCTTTGCCGCCATCTTTAGTGAGCAGCTCGACACATATTTCCTCACCGTTGTATGTTAGTTTTTTACCTATGGAACGTTGCGAAGCTAAAAATTTTACGCTTTCAACAGGGAAATTTCTACTTTCAAGCATTTTAATCATTTCAAGACCAACCGCGCCTGTCGCACCTACAACTGCTACTTTAAATTTTCTCATGTCTTTCTTAACCTCTGGATACATAAATGATAAATTAACATTTCTTTAAATTTTGTATCTGTGCTGCTAAAAGGGTTACCATAAAACAGATAAACCTCAAGGCTATAAATTTATATATAAAATGCTATTAAATCGCCGACTTCTGTTGTTGAAATACCCATTTTGCCTGCAGACATGCTTTTAATTTTGCCTGATTCTAAAGCCTTGATTACAGCATTGTCTATATCTTTTGCTGCTTTAGCTTCACCAAGTACATCAAGCATCATTGCTCCGGCGTTAATTGCCGCTATAGGATTTATAACGTTTTGCCCTGTATATTTAGGGGCAGAACCGCCCATAGGTTCAAACATGGATACACCTTCAGGATTAATATTTCCACCTGCAGCTACGCCCATTCCGCCTTGAATCATTGCTGCAAGGTCTGTGATAATGTCACCAAAAAGATTATCTGTAACAACTACATCAAACCATTCTGGATTTTTTACAAGCCACATACATACCGCATCTACATTAACGTAATTGCTTTTTATTTGAGGGTACTCTTTTGATATGTCATTAAAAGCGCGTTGCCACAAGTCTGAAGCGTATGTTAAAACATTAGTTTTTCCACAAAGAGTAAGTTTATTGTCTTTTGCTCTTTGCTTTACAAACTCAAAAGCGTAACGAATACATCTTTCAACACCAAATCTTGTATTTATAGATTCTTGTATAGCTACTTCATAAGGAGTATTTTTTCTTAAAAAGCCACCGGCTCCAGTATATAGACCTTCGGTATTTTCACGCACAATTACCATATCTATGTCTGAAGGATTCTTATCTTTTAACGGCGTTTCAACATTAGGGTATAGTTTAACTGGACGCAAATTTATATATTGACCTAATTCAAAACGAAGCTTTAAAAGAATTCCTTTTTCAAGAATCCCAGGCTTTACGTCTGGGTGGCCTATAGCACCAAGATACATAGCATCAAATTTTTTAAATTCTTCAATCATGCTCTCGGGAAGAATTTCCCCGGTTTTTAAGTATCTTGCTGCACCTAGATCGTACTTTACAAATTCAATTCTAAAATCATTCTTTTTTGCAACGGTTTCAAGAACTTTTACTCCTTCTCTTATTACCTCTACCCCTGTACCATCACCTGGTAAGAGAGCTATTTTATACAACTTTGACATTGCAAACCCTCCATTTTAAGCCCAATTAAACTATGATATTCTTTATAAATTTTTTTCTACAAAAATGGAAAAAATTTTTACTGTTTAAGATAATCAAATTTTTCTCAAGAAGCAATCGACAAAAATATTTTTACATCTCAAAAAAATGATCCGTCAAGTTGTTCGACGTTTCTTTTAAGGCTCTCCCATATCATCCCAAATCCATATCTAACACAGTTTGTTATTCTTCATGAAATTTTATATCTTCAAATATAAGTATGTCAACCTGGATCTCTTTATCAAATTTGGCTTTCACATCAGGATCAATATATACTTACTTACTTCTACTAATCGTACGATAAACGAGGCTCTGAAACAGGGCAATGACAAAATAAAATTTTCTCTGGTGGTATTGCTCGTGACAAAGTCCTATAACACTTATGGTTACATCTTATTAATAGTATCACTCATTTATTATTTAATATATCCTAACAATCCGCCCGCTTTTATGATTTTTCGCATAAACTCAGGCAATGGCTGTGATTGATAAGTTTTATTTTGGTTTATGTTATATATAGTGCCTTTATTTAAGTTTATTTCTACTTCGTCGCCATTTTTTATTGATTTTACAGCTTCTTCGGACTCTAAAATAGGAAGACCTATATTTATTGAGTTTCTAAAGAATATTCTTGCAAAAGAATTTGCTATTACGGCAGATACGCCTGCGGCTTTAATTGATATAGGCGCGTGCTCTCTTGAAGAACCACAGCCAAAATTGTTTTCTGCTACTATAATGTCTCCGGGTTTAACATTTTTAACAAAGTCTTTATCAATATCTTCCATACAATATTTTGCAAGTACTGCAGGGTCTGTTGTGTTTAAGTACCTTGCAGGTATTATTTCGTCTGTATTTACATTAGAGCCATATTTATGAACGTTCCCTTTTAATATTATGTCTGACATATTTTTCCCTCTCCATATAATACTTTATTTTATCTCGTCAGGCATTGCAATGTATCCTTTTATTGCCGAGGCTGCGGCTACAGCGGGATTTGCCAAAAATACTTGAGACTCAATATGTCCCATTCTGCCAACGAAGTTTCTATTTGTTGTTGAAACGCATTTCTCTCCTGAAGCAAGTATTCCCATATGCCCGCCTAAACAAGGTCCGCATGTAGGGGCACAAACAACGGACCCTGCATCCATAAATACTTTAAGCAATCCTTCTTTCAGCGCTTGAGAATAAATTGCAGGCGTTGCGGGAATTACTATAGTTCTTACATTAGGATTTACTTTTTTCCCTTTTTTTATGATTGAAGCCGCAATTCTTAAATCTTCAATTCTGCCATTGGTGCAAGAACCTATCACAACTTGGTCTATATAGGTTTTCTTAACATCTTTAACTGCTTTTGCATTAGACGGCAAGAAAGGCAATGCAACTTGAGGCAGAATCTTGCTGCAGTCTATTTCATAAGTTTTCAAGTATTTTGCGTCCCTATCGCTTTCGTAAAATTTATATTTTCTTATCGCTCTTTTTACCACATATTCTTTAGTTATTTCGTCAGGCGTAAATATGCCGTTTTTCCCACCGGCTTCTATAGCCATGTTTGCTATTGTAAATCTGTCAGCCATATTAAGCTTTTTGCATACAGGTCCAGCAAACTCCATAGAATTATAGAGTGCTCCATCTACGCCTATGAGACCTATTATATATAGAATAATATCTTTTCCGCTTACCCACTTGTTCAACTTACCTTTTAAAATGAACTTAATTGAACTTGGAACTTTAAACCAAACTTTACCAGTAACCATAGCGGCGGCAAGGTCTGTTGAGCCTACACCTGTAGAAAACGCTCCTAAAGCGCCATACGTGCAAGTATGAGAATCTGCGCCTATTATTATGTCTCCGGGAAGCGCTATGCCTTTTTCAGGGACAATAGCGTGCTCTACGCCGACGTTTCCACCTTCAAAATAATGTTTTATCTTATGTTTCTTTGCAAACTCTCTTACAAATTTAACGTGTTCTGCAGATAAAATATCTTTGTTAGGGGTAAAATGGTCCATAACAAGGACTATTTTATTTTTATCAAAAACTTTTTCTGCTCCAGATCCAGATTCCCTAAATTCTTTTATAGCTAAAGGAGCAGTAACATCGTTAGCTAACGCAATATCAACCTTGGGTTCTATAAATTCGCCGGACACTACTGCTTTTTTCCCGCAGTGAACGGCTAATATTTTTTCTGAAATCGTACTTCCCATATCTATTCCCCTTTCTTATTTCAAAAGATTTTGCTTTGTTTAGCGCTTGCATGTAAGCTTTAGCTCCGGCTTCTATTATATCTATTGAAGTTCCTTTTCCAGAATAAAGATTTCCCTTGTATTTTACTTTTAAGAAAACTTCCCCCAATGCGTCTTCACTTGAAGAAACTGCCCTAATAGAAAACTCAGTCAGCATGATATCCATTTTTACTATTTTATCTATAGCTTTGTACGCTGCGTCAATGGGACCGCTTCCGCAAGCCGCTTCTTGAAATACTTTAAATTGAGCATTTTTACCGTCTTTCTTACCTGATATTTTAACAGTTGCGGTAGGTATTCCTGCGCCTGAGATTACGTTTAAATATTCAAGAGTAAATATTTTATTATCAACTGTTGAATCCTCTTCAATTAACGCAATAATATCTTCATCAAAAACTGACTTTTTCTTGTTAGACAAAGCCTTAAACTCCTCAAACAACTTTTCAGCCGCTTGAGCGTCAAGTTTATAACCTAACTCTTTTACTTTCTTGAAAAAAGCGTGTCTTCCTGAGTGTTTTCCTAAAACCAAAGAGCTTTCAGGCATGCCGACATCTACAGGACACATAATCTCATAGGTTTCTCTTGCTTTAAGCATTCCATCCTGATGTATGCCTGATTCGTGAGCAAACGCATTTGCTCCAACTATAGCTTTATTTACTTGCACTACTATACCAGTTAAACGAGACACTAGCTTGCTTGCATTATACAATTCTTTTGTTTTGATTGAATGCGTAACGTTATAATAATGCGGTCTTACTTTTAACGCCATCGCAAGTTCTTCAAGCGAAGCGTTCCCAGCTCTTTCACCGATTCCATTAACGGTACATTCAACTTGCCTTGCGCCATTTTCTATTGCAGATAAAGAGTTTGCCACAGCAAGACCTAAATCATTATGGCAGTGTACGCTTATTATTGCCTTGCCAATATTAGGGACTCTTTTTTTGATTTCGGATATTTTAACTCCAAACTCTACAGGAGTCGTATACCCTACGGTGTCAGGGATATTAACTGTAGAAGCTCCTGCGTCTATAACAGCTTCCACAACTTTACACAAGTAGTCTATGTCAGACCTTCCTGCGTCTTCAGCTGAAAATTCAACGTCTTTGCACAAACTTTTTGCGTATTTAACGGCTTTTACAGCCATATCCAAAACTTCAAATCTTGTTTTTTGAAGTTTTTTTTCAATATGAAGGTCGGAAGTAGCTAGAAATGTGTGTATTCTTGGCTTTTTTGCATATTTTACTGCGTCCCAGCATATTTTTATGTCTTTTTCTGTTGAACGGCACAAACCTGCTATAGATGAGGTTTTTATTTGCTGCGATATTGTTTTTACGGCTTCAAAATCCCCTGCGCTTGATGCCGGAAAACCTGCCTCTATAACATCTACCCCTAAAACTACAAGTTGATTTGCAATAAGAATCTTCTCTTTTAAGTTTAAACTTGCACCTGGCGATTGCTCGCCATCCCTCAATGTTGTATCAAAAAATATTACTTTATCTTTCTTCATGAAAATAAACTCCAATAAATAATTTTAAATTAAAAAATTATTTATTGACTAAGTCGCCAGTTCCCTAATATACCTGTTGATAATATTTTTTTAATCATTTTAAAGAGCCCCTATAATCATGTTTAACATGTTCAACGTTTCTTTAACAGAAGGGTTTGTAATATTTTCGTATTTAATAGTCGTATTTTTAAATTCTTTTTTTATTGCGCTGATAAACTCATCAGCCCAAGGCGGCGTTAGTACATCAACATCAGAAAAGTCGAGCACAAATTCAGTTTCATCATGCTTCAATGTATATGCTTTAGCTGTCAAGAATGCCTCTTTACCTTCAGGTCTTGAAACCAGCAAATTGCCAGATTTTGATATTTTAGCCTTCATTTCTACACAATCATAACCAGATTGTAAATAGAAGCGCCACTTCTTCATTTTTACAACTTTTGAAACGAACTTTAATCCGTTTCCTCTTTGCTCTGGTAGCCTACCCGATATTACTTCCGTTAAAGCTATATTTATGGCTTGCTCGTCAGATTGAATGTCATTTTTAACTTTTGAGGGGGTCTCTTTTATTCCTTGTCCTCTGTCTACAAGGGTAACGATTTTATTAGTTAAATCATAGAGGAACGTAATCCGGACAACGTCTTTCCAACTGCCTAGATTGTGATCGTAAGAATTGTTCCAGATTTCCCCGACGACAGCAGTAAGCAAAGAATCATTAGTGTCAGACAAAAATTTATTTAGTTCCGACTGAAATAAATTTCTTGTTTTGTAATAATCTCTACGCGGCTCTATAACATCTTTACACATCGCCCAGTTAGTAACTTCTTCCAATATTTCATTCACGCTATCACCGCTTTATATATATTAGACAAAATATATGCTTAGTGCAAATATTATTATATATTAAATCGTTTTATTTTGCAAAAAATTAATCTAAATTTCAATGCAAAGTTAAAAGAGGAGTGAAAAAAGATACTCCTTATATTGCAGAATCATTTAAAATTTTTGTAGAATTCATGTAGCGTTTCAAGCGAGCTTTATAAAAAAAGTATAGTATTATATAGTATAATGAAGGATAATCTTTGTATGCTTTTTGCGCTATTTTTTAGCTCTGCAAATCTAACTCTTCTTATGAGATGAAAATGAAAAATAAGTTTCTTTATATTCCCGCTATTACCCCTCCCCCATCATTATTGGAGGGAAAATGTTTTTAATTTTCAACAAGTTTTTTGTTCTTTTTTTCTCCCTCTTT
>JAISEM010000052.1 GCA_031264105.1 Endomicrobium sp. | reverse complement strand
CGCCTTTTGTCCGCGCCAAACTATAATATATGACGTTCTAAGTTTGTTTATTAAGCCTCTGACGTTTTTGGCTCTTTGTAAAAGGGCGTTTAAACGCTCTTTTACAAAAAACTTATTTTACGTCTAATGTCTAATATCTGTTTGAACTTGTTCACCATGTTTAAGGATATTGTAAAATTTTTATGTTGAAAAAGTAGGCGCAAAAATTGATTTAGACTTATATACTTTGTCGAAATGTGAAAATAATGTGAATATATTTTTCACTTTTCTCGTATACAAAAAAATTTTGGACATTTAAATACGTTTTCGCCTCTTGTTTTCATTATTAAAAAATTATTATTCTTTTTAAAATTTCGTTCTTCAGGAGATATTCGCCATGGGCAATCTAACCAAGGATTGGATTCTAACATGTTTTGGAACAGCAGTAGGAGCAGGGATTTTATTTTTACCTATCAGGGCAGGTCTTAGTAATATCTGGTCTATAATTTTCTTAACTATTATTATATTTCCTATAACATACGTATCTCATAGAGGCATAACCCGAATAGTTGCTTCTTGCCCAAAAGAAGCTGATATAGTAGGCGCAATTGAGTATGATTTAGGACATACGGCAAGTTTTATTGTTTCTATTCTCTATTTTTTATCCATTATTACAATTTGTGTCGGGTATGCTACCGGACTTACAAATATGATAGATTCATTGTTAACAAATCAATTTAATATAACATTTATATCTAGACCTTTACTCACATTCATCATTCTTATTGTTATGACTTCTGTAATGCTTTTTAATGAGAAGGTAGCGGTTTTAGTTACGTCTATTATAACTTTTCCTTTAATAATACTTCTTACTGCAATATCAGTATATATGATTCCAAAATGGAATTTATCTGCATTTCACAGCACTTTTAATTTAACTTTATTTTTCAGAGACACTTTATTGCTTCTTCCTATACTTATTTTTGCAATGAACTTTTCCCCAATATGCTCGTCACTAGGAGCTTTTTACAGAAAAAAGTTTAGCTCCGCTCAAGAAGCTGTGAAAAATTCTGACAAAGTTGTCAAATACGCATCTCTTCTTTTATTTACATTTGTTATGTTTTTTATTTTTTCGTTGTTTTTCGCAATAACCCCTGAAGTATTGTTAACTGCAAAAAGCCAAAATATTGACGCATTGACAGCTATAGCTCTGGCATACAAGACACCATTACTTTTATATATACTTCCATTAATAGCATTCCTCGCAATTTCAAGCTCTTACTTTGGACATTTCGAAGGAACAAGGGAAGGTTTTTGTGGTATCATAAAGCAAGTCGTAATATGGAACAGACCTGAACTTAAAGAAAAAATAAATTTAGATAAAATAAGAGTAGCATCTACTGTTATGTTAGTTGCTTTATTATGGGTTCTAGCGGTTTACAATCTTTCAATACTTTCAATAATTGGAGCTGTATCTTCACCAATCATTGCCATGTATGCATATTTAATGCCTGTCATTTTGATGAAAAAAGTTCCACGACTTCGTATATATAAATCAAAAATGGCAGCGTTTGTTTTTATAATGGGAATCCTTACAATTGTGGGATACTGTCTTGGACAACTTATTATGTATAATATGTAACAAAAGAGGATCTTTATGGAAATAAAAAATCCAGATAAAATAATTTCAATATCTGTTTTTGACCTCTTAAAAACTGGGCATGGACATTCTAGCTCTCATATTATAGTGCCAATGAAAGCAGGGCTTGATTTTGCTTTGAGAGTTAAAATTTAAGTCCTAATTGCTGTCAAACGCCAAAGGTGTCCGTGTTCGTTTGTATGGAGCTTTGTCTGCAACAGGAAAAGGACGCGGGACCGATAGGGCAGCCATAGCGGGACTTATGGCGTATGAGCCTTCAACATGTACCCCAACTCTACTAAATGATCTTGACAAATATCCCAAAGAAAAAAAGTTTTTAGCTTTAGGCAATAAAAATTTAAATATCTGTTTGAACAATATAGAATACTGTTTAGTTGCGCATAATTTCCCTCATAACAATACTCTTATAATCGATCTACTCTCGCAAGAGTTTGACAATAAAGGAAAGCACTTATTCAACTAATGGCCATGATGCCTTAGAAAAAATATACTTTTCTCTTGGGAATATTATTCTGTTGGCGGAGGCTTCCTTCAATGGAAAGGCTGGACTGCGCCAAAAACTGCAACTCATCCTCATAAGTATAGCAATATGACTGAACTATTAGCTTTGTGGAAAGAAAAAAAATTATCTTTAGGTGAAATTATTTTTGAAAATGAAATGGCAATCTCATGATTGTCAAAAGATGAAAATCAATGCAAAGTTAGACAATTTAATTAAAATTATGAAGGATATCGTAGCAAGAAGCATAACAGTTGACGGCCACTTGCCTGGGCCTATAGGCCTTAAAAGAAAAGCAAAGAGGCTTAAGGAACGCGCTAAATCTCTTATCCCCTTGCGATACTTACTTTATGCCTGCTAAATGCATATGCTTGCCGCAGTTGCAGAAGAAAATGCAGTAGGAAACACTATAGTTACAGCGCCTACTTATAGAACTTCTGGAGTACTTCCTGCTGTCCTTATGATGATGGAAAATCACTTTAATTTAAACCAAACAGCTCAACAGAAAGGTTTATTGGTAGCTGCAGCTATAGGATTTATTGCAAAAAGCAATGCTGGAATATCCGGAGCAGAAGTAGGCTGTCAGGGAGAAATTGGCGTTGCTATAGCAATGGCTGCAGTTATGCTTGCGCACACCCAAGCGTTTCTGAAGTTGTTGAAAATGCTGCAGAAATAACCCTTGAACATCAGCTTGGTTTAACATGCGGCCATGTTGGTGGATATGTGCAGATTCCATGTATTGAACGCAATGCTATAGGCGCGGTAAAAGCCTTTAACGCTTCTCTTATAGCTTCAACGGGTTGACAGAAGATTGGACATAACGGTTTAATTTATACTATACTTTCCTCTCAAGTTAGGAAAAAAATTTTAATCTTAAGACCTGTTACAAAGCTGCCATCGTCTAGCGGTTTAGGACATCGCCCTCTCAAGGCGGAGATCACGGGTTCAAATCCCGTTGGCAGCGTATTTGTGCGTTTTTGAATTATTGACGGTATAAAGAATTTATCTGTGTTTCCCGACGAAAAACAATTGCATCCTGTCTTGCTCTAAACTACTCTAATATATTCAGATTTACTCATTTACTGCTTACAAAATGCTTACAAATTTATTTTGGCTTTTTATGTTAATTTTGACGTAATCAACCACATTAAAATGTTCGTGCGGTTTGAAATCTGTGTACACTTCTTCAGTTATCCTTGTATTGCCGTGTCCAAGACTTTTGCTTGCCACATTAATGCTTCCCCCGCCATTGCATACGTATGCCTGCCGCGCTATGAAAAGATAACTCTTTTGGAGTAAATTTGAGCTTTTTGAACAGCTTACGGGTATATGAGCTTCCCCCGCCCGGACTTAAAGGTTTGCCTTCATATGTAAGTAAAAAGAAGTTTGATTTCTTACGAGCTTGCTCCTACGCTTTCTTAAGATGATTCCTCCAAAAAGGGCGAATAGGCGCGTCTCTTTCAGATTGTTTAGTTTTTACAAGCGTGTTTAGATGCGGTTTATTCCTTATTTTTATATAGTCTTTTTCAATTTTTGGATTATTTGACCAAACAAAATCACTACATTCTAAAGGACAAATCTCGCCTGCCCTCATTCCGCGCCAAATAGATAATATATGAGCTTCTAACTGGGGGTATCTACTATTGTCTATTATCTTTTGTATCTCTTCGTCCGTAAACGGTCTCTTCTTTTGGCTGTCCGCTTCGGGATATTTGTCAACTAAATCGTAATAATTCGCTGATAAGCGCCTGTTCTTATATCCCCACAACGAGCAAGATTCTTGAGCATACCTACTTCTCTATTAACGCTTGCTTTCTTTAATTTCTCACCGTTCATCTTGCCATTTGCAATACGGCGACGCATATAGTTGTTTAAAGCCGTATCGTCAAATTGTTCCGTAACCACAACATCAGGACAAACTCTCTTAAATGTTTCCTATATCAAGTTATCTCTATGCAAAGTTCTTTCCCGCTTGTTTTTGAGGAATAGTTTTTTTGATATTCTTCGTAAAAGGTTTGGATAGGCATGTCTCTTTTCAAAAGTTTCTTTTTGTCGGCATATTCGTTATATCGCTAAGCTCATCGTTTAATTTTTCAAACCATTTATTAAAGACGTTTGTTCTTAGTATTTCATATTTGATTATCATTTTTCCTTTTTAATCCTTTAGTATATAGAATTGTAGTATATATCCTACAGTTTGTCAATATTATTCTTTTGTTATAATTATCTTTTAGCAAGGTACGCCATTGGGTAGACATCCTATTTTTTCAGTCGCTACAAAAAACAGCAACGACAGCGCGAGAAGTTGCCGCTACGCTTATATAAGGGACGATAGTTTTCGCAATAACTTCGCTCTATTTTTCTTTGCCAATTCGCATTCCCAAATTCTTATTACTTGCCAACCCTTCTTTTTTAGAATTTTGGTTATTTGCCTATCCTTTTTCTTATTTCTTGTTATTTTAAGCGTCCAATAACGGCTATTATCTTTAGGTTTTGTATTTCTGCAAGCATGTCCATGCCAAAAGCAGCCGTCCGTAAAAACCGCCGTTTTGTCTTCTTTAAACACAAAATCAGGCTTCCCCTCAAGTTTAGAACCTCGCCGCCACCCTTTTATATAGTTTTCTTTAAAAATAGAAATTAGCTTCAGCTCGGTTGACGTATTTTTTGACGATTTAACGCTCCGCATAATTGCGGAGCGTTTTTCTTTATCAAAAATATCGCTCATATCGTATATTCGCCTAATTTAACAGGCTCTAAAATCTCAATAATTTTGTTTATCTTCGCTTTCAATTGGATATTGTTGCCCGGATGCCGTATTGCAGTTTTAGGAATATGTTTGCTTAAAGAACCGTTGCCGCCTTTTCTTTGAAAAGACACGCAGCTTCCAATATTAAAACCGCCCGTTGTAAAGGTTATATCGGTAGGCAAGCGGTCTAAAACTTTTTTCATAGGATATATTTTAACGACAAAAGTATCCCTGTTGAAAAGAACAAGGATTTCTCTGCTGGGATTTCTAGAAAAGCTCCAGTTTAAAAGTTTTTTTGCGTTATCGTTAAAAAACTTGCCCCACTTGTCTTTTTGCTTTTCGGGAAATAGCGGGGTTTTTGCGTTTTTAGATTTAGCGACAATGATGTTTTCTAACTCTTGTTTATCATTACGATTAAGGTTAAAATCCTCGCAAAATTTAGATACGGTCGTCCTTGCTAACTGGTTAAACGCCGACTTGCTTCTAAATCCTTTGACATTAGCGTCTATATAATGTCCGCAAACAAAGTTTATTCGCACATCGGATTTATCGCCGCATATTCCGCCGCAAGCCGTATTGTAAAGTTTTCCCTCTATTTTAAATTGTTCTCTTAGCTTTTCTATTACTGTAGGGTGGTCGACTATGCTGTTTTTTATTAAGTGCTCTATATTTCTCCCCGCAAAAGCGTTTCTGTTGTTTTCGTTTGTCATAATATCCTCTTTATGCTATCGTAAACATAGCCTACCATAGCGGGGATAACGGCGTTGCCCAATTGCTGATAACCTTGAACTCCGCCGCTTACTTTATGCTTTACTGAAAAACCCATAACCTTTTTACATTCGTTTATTGTTAAGCGTCTAACGCCTTGCTCCGTATTATAAAGCCCCGTTCTAGCTCCTACTCCGCCCCCATACGCCGATTGCGTAATAGCGTGTCCTTTGGGACTATAAATCCTTTCCCCTTGTCCACCCTTATTAACTATGCCGACCCTTATAGGATTTAATTTGTAGTCCAAGTCGCTTTCTTTTTTGAGTATTTGTATATCGTCCCTATTTACGATAAAATCTTTATCGACTTCTTTTTCCAAAATATCTTCTAAAAAAACTTTCGCGTATTTCTCTTCTGGCGGCGTATAATCTAACGAAGTCTTTTTTGCCGATTTCATATCTTTTCTTAGAGCTACAAAATAAGCTCTTTCCCTTCTTTGCGGTATGCCGAAATACGAGGCGTTTAAAACGCATTTATGCAAATCGTAGCCCTTGTCGCTTAATTTCTCTTCCATTGTTTTTATTACGTTTCCGCTGTCAATAGTTAAGATATTCTTCACATTTTCTAATAGCAGTATATAAGGCTTGTGGTATTCCGCTATTCTCTCTATTTCGTAAAGTAAGCGTCCTCTAGGGTCGGATATGCCGTCGCGTTTGCCAGATATGCTAAAAGGTTGACACGGAAATCCCGCGCACAAAATATCGTGTTTGGGGATTTTATTAGCGGATATTTCCGTAATATCGCCGCTAGGCTTTTCCCCGAAATTTTGTTTGTACGCTTCTTGAACGTAAGGATCAATATCGCTTGAAAAAACGCATGTTAATCCGCGCTTTTCTAACGCTACTCTAAACCCGCCTATCCCGCAAAATAAATCGATAAATGTATACATCTCTCTCCCGATATTGAAAAAAACTCCATAAATGTTTTCTCAGAAATCAAGAAGCGACTGTTTTAAAGTGAAGTCCCCATAGTTGTTTTTTTATTTGTGAATTCCCCGAAACAAAATAGAACATCGGAATTAAAATGCTTTTCAATTTGTTCAAGGTAAATTCTTGCAACTGTTCTAATATCATTATCTAAAGTATTCACTGATTACTACCCCCATTTTTCTATACTAACATTATATACCATTTTTATTAATTTTAGTTATTTTTTTTGTCGTTTTTTCTACGGATTGCACACCCTACAGAACATAGCCTTTCTTTATAAATCATCTTTTAAATTGCGAACTCATACCCTACCCCCAGCGTAATGACGTCATATCCAATATCTGCTTTTACCGATTTAACGCCTTCATGAACAGTATTTATCTTAGCGTCTATAGGAATGATGTTTGTCATAGCGGCTAAATCAATGAAGAAATTTTTATAATCAAATTTCACAAAGAGCTTTGCGCTATAAACATTGTTTGCTTTAAACGTTGCCTGCGCAGTTTCATATTTATCATTAAAGATACCGTATCCAAAATTTGTTTCAAAAGAAATACCGCTTTCTTCATTAACAGGCAATGCTATTTTTCATATTGCATACACGTTAAAAGTGGCAAAGTCGCTGCTGAAAAACTTATTTACTCCTAAACCTATCCCCATTTTACTTTTGTCTTATTGTATAAGCGCATAATAATAATACTCCAATTTTGGGGAAAGACCTTTGCTTTCATAATCTTTAGAGCCAATCGTTCTTAGCGCATTATCAACCATCTTATCAACTTCAACTTTTGTTTCAGCGACAGCGCCATTAGGGGCTACAGTTCTAATCGCCTTTTCTTCTTTAATGGGAACTACTCTACTATTCTCTATTTTGGTTGCAACTTTTTTACCGTCAACGTAATTAATAGAGTTTCTTAAGCTGTACGTTAGTATCTTGTCTACTCCAAACGTAAACTCGCCATTTTTAGAGGCAATGATAACGAACATGCAAAAAGGACTGTCGCTACAGCTAAAAGAAATACCTTTTTCATCGGAATTATCCCTTCATATCTTGTTCAGTTTCAATTTCTAACGCATTCCAATCATTATAGAACCTATCGTTGAAGCAAGAGTAATCGTAATCCTTACCTTTATTCAAAACCATACAATTTTTATTGATTTTTAATGTGGTTTTCTGATTATCTGTTATCTGGTATGTTGGCAAGTTTATATTGTCAAATTTTTTGACATCTTTTGTATTCAAAACGTAAAAATGACATATTTTATCTATTTTGTTATCAAAAGCGGCAATCCAAACATAAAAAACTTCTTTGCCCATATCGTATCTGATTTTAGGATGAAAACTAAATTCTCTGACATCATCTCTTCCAGTTGGCTTCCCTTCTGACGTTTTAACTTGTAAATACCGAGAAAT
>JAISEM010000051.1 GCA_031264105.1 Endomicrobium sp. | reverse complement strand
CGCCTTTTGTCCGCGCCAAACTATAATATATGACGTTCTAAGTTTGTTTATTAAGCCTCTGACGTTTTTGGCTCTTTGTAAAAGGGCGTTTAAACGCTCTTTTACAAAAAACTTATTTTTCATCAAATTCTAGTTCCCCGTTTAACAGCCACGGCGGCATTTAATAAAAAACAACTCCTATCTTGACAAAAATATATAATTTAGATATATACGGTTAGATTCTAAAAATAAGAGGGGAAAAAGTGGATGAAGAAATATGTTTTAGCAGTATTTATTATTAGTTTGATCTCAAAGCTGCAAATCACATTCCAAAAATCCGTACTATTGAGGCAAAACAACCCGCTCGTCGTATCCGTAGAAGACAAGAGAAAGAATATGAGCAAGGCAGAGCAAGACAAAGTGGTACATAAAATGACTGTCGAACTTTTATATGTCCGAAAATATGGATCGCACTTTGGGTAGAGTTCTAGAGGGGACAAATGAATAAATATGTTAGCTCTGTAATATTACTATCTTTCCTCACACTCCTAACAAGCTGCTCCAATAAAAAATCGACACATCCGTACCATCTTTCCGCGCCATCCCAAACCAGTCACAAAACGACATAGATAATCGAAGCAATTTAAGCGATATAATAGACGACGATGATCAGATGAGAGATTGAGATATTCTAATTAAGAAGTTAAACTACGAAAGCGAGCCCCACCAGTTAGACGTCCCCGAGTATTCCGACGGGCAGCTCGAACACGTAGATTTGGTTTCGTTTTATCCGAAGCAGTCGTACAGGTAAATAGGACACTCCCAGAACCAGACGAGAGGAACAAATAGGCATCCCGTATTTGTGATATATGAGAGGAGCGGGCAAGTATATACTGGGATAGCGCCAGATGTAAGGAAGCAAACTTTAATTGGCCTTATACTATACGAGGGAGAATAAGTATAGAAAGCGTGATAGACAGTGACAGTTGCCGGCATATGATGGACTAGTGGATGTAGGATATGAGAAGCACTTTAGAGTTAATCATGGCAAGGAGTATGTAAACAAGAAGAGCCATATAAATGGGATAGAAAGTTTTTGGAGTTTTACGAAGAGAAGGCTTGCGAAGTTTAATGGAGTGAAAGTACCTTTTGAGTTGCATTTGAAAGAATGTGAATGGAGATATAAAAAGAGCATAGAGCAAATGAAGCAAGAATTAGGTATACTCTTAAAAAGGAGTTAGCTCTTTGCTTGCTTATCTAGTCTAGATCCCATCTAAAATTTTATTGAGCGGATGGCATTATGAAAAAATATTCAATTCCTGTTATATTATGTTGTTTTGCAATATCTTTTATTTGTTCTTGTGGTAAGAATAGATATGAGAGTTCCTATACTTTCGTTTCACGAACTTCAACAACAGGCAATGTTGCATCGCCTATGGTTGACAATTTTATTTATTTGGCCGTTGGCAACCAAATAAGACTAGTATCTAGTATCAAATATAGTTATATCACTACTTAGTATCGCCACGAGTACGCAGACTTGTTTTTGAAAAAGTATCCACTGGACAACAAAAAGAATTAACATTAACTGAAATCGTTGGTCTCTTGCGAAACCAACCCCTGATGAATTGTTGAAATTAGGTTCTTTTGACGGTGAACACGAGCTATATGTAAGCATTGGAGTTGCTCCTGGCTATCTTATATGTTTTTGGAATGGAGCGACACAAGAAGCAATTAACTCAGGAAGTATTGGCGCGATACGCGATAAAATCTAATGATTTTTTATCATTAGCAACGCTTAATTATGACCCATCTGGCTATGATTATGATATTTCTCAACCTTAAAGATATTTGCTCTCTTTCTTGTTAACCTGTTCTTTCTTCCTTTATTGCAACAAAGTGCAATGACGTTAAAACCTATCTTTTGAGAAAAATAATACCCCCTATACAATTTTAACTTGTAATCAACTAGAGTACTCCCATTACCACTGTCGCTTTAAGTGAAGTGAGTGATTTATATTTGAGAAAAAGAATTGACTAATAAAAACAGCAGTTTGTGAGCAAGCGCTTAAAACAAAATAGTATTTAGTAAACAGTATCCCTATTTTGTTTCACGTGAAACTTATAATTATTTTTGATCCTGTTTTGAAAGAAATTCTTTCGCAAGGTCTAAATAAGATTGAGAACCTCTTCCATTTGGGTCATATAATATAACAGGCTTACCAAAACTTGGCGCTTCAGCAAGTTTTATTGTTCTTGGAATTTTTGTTTCATAAACCTTATCGTTAAAAAATTTCTTTACTTCATCAACAACTTGTCCGGCAAGATTAGTCCTTGCATCAAACATTGTAAAAAGAACGCCTTCTAACTCTAATTTATATTCTTGCATTAGAGCAAAAATGGTTTTAGATAACTGCCCAAGCCCTTCTAGAGCAAAAAATTCACATTGCATTGGTATTAAAACTGTATCTGCAGCAATCAAAGAGTTTATAGTTAGTAATCCTAAAGATGGTGGACAATCTATAATTATGTACTTGTACACCTTTTGAAACTTTGCCATGGCCAGTCTTAACCTTTTTTCCCTGTTTTTTAAGGTGACCAAGTCTACTTCAGCGCTACTAATGTCGGTAGTAGAAGGGGCAACGTCAAGCCAATCCATTTCGGTGTTTTGTAAAACGTCTTCAAGAGGAACATCATCAATTAAAACATCGTACAAAGTTTTTCCCAAAGCATTTTTATTAACACCAAGTCCGCTTGTAGAGTTGCTTTGTGGGTCCATATCAATCAACAAACATTCCTGCCCGAGACTTGCCAAACTTGCCGATAAATTGATTGCCGTTGTCGTTTTTCCGACACCGCCTTTTTGATTGGCTATTGCAATTACTTTACTCATTTAACGCTCTCCATTATATCTCGGCTGTTTCACGTGAAACAAGATTATACTATTTTAAGAAGTTATATCAAAAACATCACGATATATTGATATATTGAGTGTCCTTTAAAAATCAAAAAGATACCGAAAAAGAGAAGATTTATGAAACAAAGTGATATTGTTAGACTAAAGGAGGAAACAGATACGCAAAAAATTTAGTAGTCAATAAGTAAAAACCTGAGTTTATCGGTTAGAGGGAAAAAGAAAGAAAAGAAGTGTGAAAAAGTTCAAGCGCATATTTAGAGTTTGATGTAAAATAAGTTTTTTGTAAAAGAGCGTTTAAACGCTCTTTTACAAAGGGATAGGTCTCTTTTTAGGGATATTTATAAATAAAAACGGTATAATCTATCATAGCCAAAGAAGGAAAGAAAGGAGATGTTATAATAAAAATCGGCAAAAGGAATTGAACGGTAGATATAAGAAGGACTAAAATAAAAGAAAACTTTTTAGAGTAGATAGGCTGTAGGCTGGATTTTAAGAGAGGGATGATTGATCTCTAGAAGGAGATTAGTTGTAGCCTGCGGGGCTGAATGTGACACAATGGGGCAGTGATCCCGAATGGGAGAAAGGAGTTAAGCGTTAAAGGATCTAGCGTGGGAAACTGGATGTAGAAAATGAAAAGGTGGATAGGAGTGGACTTACACAAAAGACAGTTTACGGTATGCTGGATGAGCGAGAAAGGGACAAAAGAGGGAGAGTATGAAGTAAGCGAAAAAGGGTATGAGAAGTTTAAGAAGGAATTAAGGAAAGAAGAGGAGATAGGAGTAGAAGCAACGGGAAATAGCGTGTA
>JAISEM010000046.1 GCA_031264105.1 Endomicrobium sp. | reverse complement strand
GCTTTTGCCGATAGGCGTTGGAGGTTCTGATCCTTACGGGCTTTTAGATCCTATATTTGAACAATCTTCCAACGCTTTTTTACCATTTATATATCTTTTTTTTAGTAACAATATCTAAGCATAAAATAAATTAGATTATGCATTTTTTGTCAAGCTAGCCATTGTTTTTAAAGACATTAACTTCTTTTATTTCTTTTTCTTCT
Organism: Endomicrobium sp.; assembly: GCA_031264105.1. Taxonomy (GTDB): domain Bacteria; phylum Elusimicrobiota; class Endomicrobiia; order Endomicrobiales; family Endomicrobiaceae; genus Endomicrobiellum. The sequence continues at coordinate 11,447 of JAISEM010000046.1, read as the reverse complement.
TTTCTTTGTATTACTTTCTTTTCTTAAAACAACTTATCCACAAACTTCGGATAATACTTTTTAATGTAATTCTTTTCTATGAAATCAAATCATAGTTTTGAAGTTCTTTCATTCCGTTCTGACGGAACTGATATTTTTTACCTTCAATATTTATGACTTCGCTTCTTCCAAAATCTATAAGAATTAAGTCAGGGATATAGATTATTTGGTTTTTATCACCAGCTTTATATTTTGCAAGGAGTATATGCTCACCTTCTGCTGTTATAAAATATTGTTACTTAAAAATAGATATAATAAAGGGTAAAAAGGCGTTGGAAGATTGCTCAAATATAGGGTCTAAAAGCCCGTAAGGATCAGAACCTCCAACGCCTATCGGCAAAAGCTTGACGGGTTGTAAACGCTCAAATTTCTTTTTAACGCATGTTAACAATTGAAGTAAGCTATTACCAATTTCTTTAGGAGGCTATTATGCCAAAAGACTTTTACGCCAACAAACTAACTCCTTCCTCTTTTTTAAGTGAGTTTGCCCAAAGCTTCATAAGTTTCCTTGCAAACTAAGATTAATTGTTCTTGCCCAGTTCTTTTTTAAGTAAAAGAGTTTTTGGTTTAATACTAAAAATATGCTCTATTTTTTGCCTAAGGCTATGAGTAAGAGGATTTATTGTGTAATGATGAGCAACCATTAAAAACAATAACTTTTTAACCGTAAAAGAATTATCATCAGATTTAATGAATTTCTCAATTTCATCGTCGTTAAATATTTTTCTATATTTTAAAAGAATTCCGTGCTTAACTAAAAAAGTCGCTGGACTTTTAATTTTTTCATATATGGCATTGCTGATTTCGTATAAATTTTCAGAATCCAAAGAATCAACAATCTTTCTATATGAGCATAAGCGACAAGAAAGTTTAATTGCCAAAAAGCTTTTTTTACCAACTCTTTCCTATCTTTTTCAGATATCTTTTTATCTACATTAGGGTTTTGTTTATCTATCTTCTCTGATATAAAATTTATGAGAGTATCCTCGCTGTTTGAATTGCTTATAATAGAAAAAAACGAGTTTTTTCTATAGAACCCTGACCTATTTTTGATGATTTTCCCCATAACCTCTACTGTCTTAAAACTTCTTCTTAATTCTTTCCCATATTCATTTTCTTCATCTTCACTTTTCTTATTAAATTTCTCATTTGGTAAATCATTTTCTTCTAATTCTTTCTTTCTCGCATCTTCGTGATAAATATCAGAAGAAGGAAGTTTTAACAAAATGTTATTAATTTTTTCATCAAAAGCAGAAACTTCCTTTTTACTCAAAGTTGCTGGATTGTTTTTGTCAAATAAACATAATGCATTTAGTTGTAAGTCATCAAACAAATCATTATTTTTGAGATGATGAGAAATGAATATAATGATATATGCGTTTTCATCCTTGTGTAAATTTTAAATCATTATTGAAATAATTTGCTTATTGTCTTCAAAATGTTCCGCAAAATACTTTGCGATGAAATAGTAATATATATATGGAAATTTAAATTCATATGTTCCAAAACTGTTCTTGCGAAATAGTTGCGCTGCATTTAATTTTTTAAAAATAGTTTCAGGTTTTATAGGGAGATTGTATTTTTTAGAATATGTAGCGATAAATATGTTAATCTTATTGTCATCCATTCTTTGTTTTTTTGCTTGTAGAATTCATATGCCAATAGAGAAAGTAAATTTAAATAGATATCTATTTCTGAACTACTAACATTTTGATTGTTTAAACTCATTAAAATAATGAAGTAATAACAATGACACTGCGATGTGATATTTTGGTCTAATTTAGAGGTTGCTATGCGATAGGTGCTCAATAATAGACAAAATGAAAAATGGATATGCTGGCATAAGGCCCATTCCGATATGTTTTCCAAGTGCTTCATTTACAAGCCTTAATTCGTTTTCAATTTTTTTGTATGTTTCATCAGGGCGAATAACTTCATCCGCCCTATCACTTAAATCAAGCCATTTTTTTTATAAGCTCAAAGCGCTGATTGCTTGATAATTCTCTAATCTTAAATTGTGAATATGAACTAATAAGCGGAGCATTTAAAAAATCTATCCCAAATATGCCATCTACAAATAATATAGATTTTTCAAATTTAGACAATTCTTCTATCATCTTTTCTTTCGTAGTCTTTTGATGTATATAATGAAAATCATCAATCATAGGAATTAGTAATTCCTTATAAAGAGTGTAATCTTTTTCTTTCCCATATTGTTCCTGAAATGTTAACGATAGCAACGAGCATAAAATCGGAGATACTCTTTATTAAAGCTGAACTAAAAAAGCAAAATAAAAAGTATATGCAGAATAAGGAAATTGCAGGGATAATGCCTCGTATTCCACCGCCATCTACGCTTAATATCCTAATCTCTTTCGCGTCATTTAACATTTACTCCACCTACAAAACAATTCCCTTTTATTTTAAGAATTTGTCGTCTTCTCGCAAATCACAATATATTCAGAGAGCATAGTATTGACTGTCTTGCCTTTTTCGTTTGTTGGAGAATTTCTTTTTGGCATAGACTTATTGCTTAACGCTCTTTCGTATGTGATTAAATGCTTAAATCCGTTTTCTTCAAATTTTTCTGCTATAAATTGATCTGTTGGTAATTTAACATTCTTAACAGTTCTATTCCCTACCACATAAATTGCTTTTCCACCCTTACGAATACTTCCTGCTACCTGTTTTATAGAACTTCCTAAATCATTATAAAAAGCAGAAACTTCTAATGCTCTTTTTTTGTCGGCACTATCAATTTGGGATATATAATTAGCAATAACGCCTTCTTTGATATTCTCTTTTAATTTTTGTCCGTCCATTAACATGCCATCTATTTTGCGGGCATAACCTATACCCAACCATTCATTAGAAAGAGTAGAAAATTGTCCATAAGCAACCGTTGTGCGACTATCTCCATAAGGGGGACTTGTCAATACAACATCTAATATATCTATGCCAATCTGAGGCAGCATAGTAGCAGGATATTTATGCAAATTAGGATAAGAAGAACTGTAAGATTGCCCTATATAATCGTATTTTGTGTTTCTGATAACTTTATACATTTTATAGATCATTTATGTTATTGAAAAGCAACGGAAGTTTGTCTTCGTAAGTTCTAAAACCTGTTCCGTGATTTCGTGCCATTGTTCCTTTATCGCGCAAACGCAAGTCAACCAATATATTTTCCGCACGAAATTGGTCTGATAATAATTCCGGCGAAATTCCTTTCATTAACTGTGCTCTGTAATAATGGAAATACTCAATATCATCTCTTTCTTCCGTGAATGTAGAAACAAAAAATCAATGATGGTATTTTCTGCATAAATCTGTCCGCCAGTGTTTGAAGTTGCCAAACTGCAACGACATCGCCGGAAATATGACGGACTGATATTTTGGTTTTCTCAACATCAAGAAAAAGCCCTGCACTATTTGGCTTTAAAGACATAGTGTAATAAAGTCCCTGTCGTCCATTTTTATCAATACTTCCATATTTTTTTACAGCTTCTAATGGCGTCATTTTCCAAACTTTATTGTTAAATGTGAATAAAGTAATCAATCCGTTGGCATTGGTTCTATGTGCTTTTAATTCTGCTCCGTCAATATCAGGGTGTAAGATATTGTTTTCTGCAATACCTAAAAGATTTTCTAATGTGTATCCTATTCCTGTGGCGTCGGAGCGTTGCGTGCGAACAAATCCCATATCCTTAATCTTTTTAAACTTTTCCTTAAATTCTGCAACTTTCATCTTAATATCCTTTTATCATATCTTCTATTTCTTGTGTTTTCTGTAAATTTTCTTTTAAAAGACTTGTTGCCTCTGCAGACAACTTATCAATATCTTTTTGAACTTTGTTTGAAACCATAGGAGCAAATAACGAAATGAAGCGTTGAAAAACATGCTTGTGTAAAAACTTAATAGGCACATTTTTTGGCGGAAGGTTAATGACCTTCTCCTATTTATAGTGATACAAATACGCTTGAAACCCAGAAAAGTATCGCCATTTATAAGGGGTTTTGTATGTCGTCTTTGAAGATGGTTTATTAAATGCGGTTTTTGGGGGGGGCTACGATGTCTTTGGATATTGCCAAAGATAAGTATGCTTATTTGTGCGATAACCGCGATAATAAGGCGTATATTAAGCAGGAAATAGTTTTAGAGCAAATGAAGATATGTTAAAAGGAATACAGATTAACGGCTCAAAGCAAAAACAGCACGCTTGCGGTAAATGCCATTATTGACAGCGTGGAAATGAAATAAAAGGAAAAAGAAGAGATTAGCTACAAACTTAAAAATTGCAGCGAAAACGACAATAAAGTCAATATTGCTCTTGTTCCCGTTGTTAAATTAGCCAAAGGGGTTTACAACTTATTCAAAAGTTCGCACTGCGAGCAAAAACGGCAAATCTTAAATTTTGTCAGTTCTAACTTTTCTATGAAAGGGAAAGATGTTGATTTTTCATATAAAAACCCTTTGACAAGATTGCCAAAGGGAATTCTGTAAGAGTATACTCCGGGACTAGGATTCGAACCTAGACAAAGGGATCCAAAATCCCTTGTGCTACCATTACACAATCCCGGAAGTGTACGCTATAGATTTGAAAGTTGACGTTAAAAAGATAATTCTGTTGAATTTACAAACCAGAATTTCCAATTATATTTGCTTAAAATTGTTTTAAGTGTTTCTAAATTAACTCTAAAATCAAAAAGCCCAAAAACAGTAGCTCCTGAACCAGACATTAAACTTACGCATCCAAAAGAGTTTAAAACATCTTTAATTTTTGCTATTTCGGGATAATCTGGGAGAACAAAGTCTTCAAGTCTGTTAAAACAGCTGCTAAAAGCTTCATTTGTATCAAAAGAATCGCTATCAATCTGAGTTTTAATTCTAGTAATTTCGACTTCATTTGTCAACGGGAACTTAACTTTTTTATAGATGCTTGCAGTGTTTACTCCAAAGATAGGATTTACAAGAACAATATTTAAATTATTGATATTCTTCAAAGGAGTAATAATATCGCCAATACCTTCGCATAAGACTGTTCCGCCTGTAAGAAAAAATGGAACATCTGCACCAAGGGTTAAGGCTATTTTCTCTAATTCTTTTTTATTTGTGTCAACATTGTAAAGCTTTTTTAAAGCTGCAATTGTTGCTGCAGCGTCTGAAGAGCCTCCGCCAAGACCCGCTCCCATAGGGATCACTTTTTTTAGATATATTTTAATGCCTTTATCTATTTCAAAATAATCAAGAAATGCCTTTGCTGCTTTATAAACAAGGTTACTTGCGTCTCTAGGTAGTGCCTTATCATTACATTCTAATAATATGCCTTTATCTGTAGATTCAAAAGTAAGCTCATCATACAAATCTACTGTCTGCATTATAGTTTCTAAATTATGGTAACCGTCTTTTCTTTTGTTTTTTAATTCTAAGAAAAGATTAATTTTTGCCGGGGCTTTTAAAGTTAGGTTCATTTTGATTGTCGCCTATTATAGGAGAAATTTTTGTCGCTTCCAGTAATCCTTTAATCTTTATTTTGTTAAATGTAAATTTAATTTTTGTTGGGACATTCGATATAACAAATTTTTCGTAACTTATAATATTTAGTGTTAGATCTTCGTCAGAAAAGCTTTCAATTAATGCCGTATCGATATTTAAAGCCAATTCTTTGTTGTCTTTATAATAAATAATATGCTTGCCTTTTTGTTTTACTTGTGCGTCAATAAATTGGCTATAGAAATTATTGCCAAGAAATTCGCAAGCTTTAGAAATAATATCTGACATCTCTTGAGGAATCTCAATTTCTATAGCTTTAGGAGCAAATTCATAGCTATCATTTTTTATATATACAGAAGTTCCATCAGCTATAAGCGTTTTAGGAAGGTCAATTTTTATGGAATTTTTAAAGTATGAAAATGGAATATAAAACTTTTTACTTAAAAGGCTGGAACTTAGTTTAGTTTTAAAGCCTGTTTTAAATGGAAACAATTTGAGGTAATTGCTTAAGCTTCTTAAAAGCATTTGCTTGTAAAGCTCTTCTTTTGATATTTGTTTTTGTATAGAGTCTAGTTTTTGTCTTATCTTCTTGTCTTGTTTAAAGTCAAAAGATAAAGAATATGCTATCCAAGCTTCTACTGGCTTATTTAATGCAGCATAAGTGTCGCCAAGATGGTTGTATGTAAGCGGATCTTTTATTATTTTTACAGCCGCAAGAAGAAATTTTTCTGCAAGTTCAAAATTGCCAAGCCTATAATAAAGCCAGCCAAGAGAATCAAGATATGCGCTGTTTTTTGGTTCTAAATTCACTGCTTTTACAAGAAATATTTCAGATTCCTTAAGCTTAATTCCTTTATCTGCATACGTATATCCCAAATAATTCATGGCTTTTGAATTATCAGGATTTATCTCTATGCTTCTTAAAAATGCTTTTTCTGCTTTTAAAAATTTTTTGTCTTTATCATAAGCTAAACCTAAATAAAAATACGCATCAGAGAAGTTTGGCTTAAGCGATATAACTTTTTTAAAGTATCTTACGGCTTTGTTATACCTATTCCAATCCATATAATTTAAAGCAGTTAAATAGAATATTTCATAGTTTTTAGGGTCAACTTCTAAAGCTTTTAAGAATTTCTTTTCGGCTTTCTGATAATTTTTTAATATTGAATAAAAATATCCAAGCCTTACAATGATTGAAATATTTTTTTCTTCGGTTTTTTCGACATTTTCTAACTCCTCAACAGCTTTATCAAGCTGTCCAGTTTTTTCATATATTATGCCTAGCCATAAATTTATTGTCGGGTTGTCTGGAAGTTTCTTTTTTGCTTTTAATAAATAACCTTTAGCTTTTTGATAATTTTGCGCTTCATAAAAACATTTTCCTAAATACATAAGAACTAACGCATTATCAGGAAATACAGACACATAGTTTTCATATTCTTTTATAGCTAAATCGAACTGAGATGTTTTTTCATAAATTCTAGCTTTTGCTATATAAGCATCTTTAAAGTCTGGATTTATTTCAATAACCTTATTGTAAGATAACAAGGCATCTTTATATATGTTTAGTTTTTCTTGCACCATTCCAAGCTGAAAATATCCCATAGCATTGTCTGGTTGTTGCTGCAAGAACTTATTCCAATAAGATTTAGATTTTTTTAAGTCATTATCTGAATAATAATATGCTGCAAGGTAGACAGTTGCTGTCTCATTTTCTGGATCAAGCTTTAGTGTTTTTTCTAGATATTTTTTTGCAGCTTCAGGTTTATTTGCTACTAAATAAAAAGTTGCTAAAAAGATTGTTGTTTTTGGGTTTGAGCCGTCAATTTTGTCAATCTTTTGAGCTGTTTCAAAAGCTTTTTCTGGTTTCCCCGTTTGCCAATATAAGAATGCTAAATCTTTATAAACATTAAATGCTTCTTTATCTAAACTCGTAACTTTCTCGTAATTTTTTATACAGTCTTCAATATTTCCAGCTTTTAAATCAAAAGCTCCTTTAAGAAATATTTTGTAAGCTTCATAATTTGCGCCAAGTAAAGAATTACTTATAAATAGTATAGATAGTAGTGTTATATATAGTTTTTTTCTTTTCATAATACATTTTGTCAAACAACAAGTTTTAATAGGATAGCATCTTCAATTTTATAATAGTTTTTTCTTATTACTATTTCTTTAAATCCAAAAGATTTATATAAGTTTAATGCCGGTATGTTGCTTTTGCGGGTTTCTAGAAAAATAAATTTAGATTTTTTTGCAATAGCTTCTTTTAATATATCGGCAAGCATAAACTTGCCAAAATTTTTTCTTCTAAATTGTGTTCTTACAGCTATTTCAATAACTTCTGTTTCATCTGAGGCAGTACTAATTATATAATATCCAACAACACTTTTATTTTCTATCAAAACTTTGAATGTTACGGCATTATTTTTTGCAGAACTTAAGAACATCTCACTAGTCCAAGAGTGTGGAAACGACTCTTTTTCTATCTCTAATATATCGTCTAAAAATTGTTCTTCAAACTTTATTAAATCCATTTAAACTCTTTAAGTATTAACTATTTTATGATTAACTGCGTATAGGATGGATTCTATCATAGGTGTGATATCAGCTTTATTTTTACCAGCTATATCAAAAGCAGTCCCGTGTCCTGGTGAAGTTCTTATAAAAGGAAGTCCTGCAGTAATATTTACTATTTTTGAAGCATTTATACATTTTAAAGGCGTCATAAGTTGATCGTGATACATTGTACATACCAAATCAAAGGATCCGCTTTTTGCTTTCAACCAAACAGAGTCTGCAGGTAAAGGCTTGGTTAAATTAATTCCTTGTTTAAGCAATATTTTGTATGAAGGCATTATAATTTTTTCTTCTTCAGAACCTAAAATTGAATTATCTCCGGCATGAGGATTTAAAGCGCATAAAGCAACTTTTATATTTTTTTTACCTATAAAATCTACGCTTAGTCTTACTGTATCAATAATATCTCTTGTCTTTAGTGTTTTATGGATTTTAGATATTGGAATATGCCTTGTTACCATAACACCATGCATCTTACCGCAAGCCATTAGCATTGCAACTTTTTTGCTTTTTGTAAGTGCGGCAAGTAATTCCGTATGTCCAGGATATTTTACATCTGCGAGTTTTAATGATTCTTTTGAGACAGGTGCAGTTACTAAAGCTTTTGCTTTGCCAGACATACAATAACTTACGGCTTTTTCTATTGCGCATAAAGCAATTAGGCCTGCCTTTTTTGAAGGGGAGCCTATTTTTAAAGAATGCCCTATATTTGAAGATTCCACAAACTCAAAAGGGATTTTTTTAGTGAAGTAATGTTTGAGAACTTCTTCGTCACCAAAAACTACAGGACTGCAAACTCTTTTTACCGCTAAAGAAGTTACAGTCCTGCAGACTATCTCATAACTTATTCCCGCAGGATCCCCTAAAGTAATCGCTATACGGGGTTTAACCATTTGTATTACCAATCTTTATTTATTTTAATAACAGATTTAGCTTTTAATCCTTCAATATACTCATTTTGAGCAGTATTAGCATTTATGCGAGATAAAAATTCAAGAATATCGTTTTTAATTTCTTCAAAAGTTATATCTTTCTTTGCACGTTTTTCTTCAACTTTGAAAAAGAAATAACCTAAATCGGTTTTAATTGGCTCTTTTGTAAAGGTGCCAACTTTTAGTGAGAATGCTGCTTTATCTAAAGACTCTATAGGGATATCGCCTTTTGCAACTACCCCTATCTCTCCATTTCTAGGTTTTGTTGTTGGATCTTCAGAATACTGGCCTGCAACATCAGCAAATGTTCGCCTTTGAAGTTCCTGTTTGACTTTGGCAATTTTTGCCTGAACAGCTCTTAGCGCATCTTCGCTTGCACCTTTAGGAAGGCTTATAAAAATTTGACGCAATCTAACCTGCTCATTAGACAGCCTCTTCAATGCAGCAGCTAGATTTGAAACAATAAAATTTTCTTCAGTAGATAAATTTATTTTTGTTCCTTTTACTTTAGCAATAGCTTTATCATAAAGAGCTCTTGCTTCAATTTCGGTAGGCATCTTAATTTTGTTTTCAATATTCTGCTTCAAAAGCTTTTTGATACTAATTTGTTCAATAACATTTTTCTCAAGGGCAGATATTGACATATTATTCTTTTTAAAAAACTCTTTAAATTCTGATTCGTTTGAAAAGGTTTTTTTAATTTCGTCAAGGCCATCTTGAACTTCTTTCTTTGAAACTTTAATTTTTTGCTTTTTAACTTCTTGCTTTAAAGTAATTTCTGATATCTTTTGGTTTAAGACAGCATCTCTTAATTCATTTTCTTTTTGTTTAGTTTGTTCTGAAGCTGGAACATTTTGAGTATATTCTTCTAATATAGGGGCAAAGAGAGTATCAAACTCAGAAGTAAAAATAGGCTCCCCATTTATTAGCGCTAAAGCCTTATCAGTGTTTTTCGAGATTCCAAATAGGCTTCCTGCAGTAAGAAATAAGACCGCAATACACATAACAAATTTTTTCATTATTTATTCTCCAAGTATGGCAGTTTATTTTTGTTGCTCATTTTCAGATTCAGACGTTGGAACATCATAATTTACTTCAATACTCATAGCTTCCTTTTCTTTATTGAACCAATTATCAAATTTATCTTTCTCTAGGATTCGCTTTATGTTATCTTTTGCTTCGTCAAAAGATATAGCTGGGAGCTTTTGTTCAGATACTTTAAGTATTATGTGATAGCCATAACGTGTTTCTACAATTTCCGATAATTCATTGTTTTTAAGTTTTAAAGCTATTGCCTCAAATTCTGGTACAAGAGCACCTTTTTTTACTGGCCCAAGAAGTCCACCGTTTTGAGCAGTAGTATCTTTAGAAAGCTCTTTTGCTACTTGTTCAAACTTTTCACCTTTTTTGAGTCTATCATATGCGCTTTGAGCAGTTTGTTTATCAGAGACAAGTATATGTCTTACAGTATATGCTATAGGATTTTCAAACGATGATTTATGTTCATTATAATAAGTTTGAATATCGCTATTAGAAGCTTTTACTTCTTCACGGATTTTCTTTAAATACATACCCATAAGAAGTCCGTCTTTATAGTCTGCAAATTGTTTTTGTTGTTCCTTTTTAAAATCCTCCAAAGCTTTTTTGAATTCAGCTTGCTTGTAGATACCTGCTTTTCTTGCAGCTTCTGTTACAACAGACTGTTGAACTACAAGATCTAAAAATTGTTTTCTTCCATGAGGTGTAGATGCAAACTTTTGGAAATCAGCTGATGTAACAGATAATTTATCATTCAATGTGCTTTCTGTAATTTTTTCATTGCCTACTTTAATAACATACGATTCATCTTTCTTGCATGCTAAAAAAGACACTCCAAAAGTTGTTGCGACAGTAATTGCTAATACTAATTTTTTCACAGCAGATCTCCTTTCATAATATTTCAATTTTGAAAATATAAACCCAATATTTCACAATCGAAGATTCTACTACTTTGCTATTTTTTAGTCAACAACCAATCAATACGCGTCTCAATGCAAAGTTAAAAGAGGAGTGAAAAAAGATACTCCTTATATTGCATAATCATTTAAACTTTTTGTAGAATTCATGCAGCGCTTCAAGCGAGCTTTATAAAAAAAGTATAGTATTATATAGTATAATGAAGGATAATCTTTGTATGCTTTTTGCGCTATTTTTTAGATATGCAATTCTAAATTTCTTAGGAGATGAAAATGAAAAATAAGTTTCTTTATATTCCCGCTATTACCCCCCCCCCCCCCCCCCCCTTCATTATTGGAGGGAAAATGTTTTTAATTTTCAATAAGTTTTTTGTTCTTTTTTTCTCCCTCTTTTTTCTTGTCTCTTTTTATAATATTTCCTACGCAGAAAGAACTGTCAACATAAATGTT
>JAISEM010000031.1 GCA_031264105.1 Endomicrobium sp. | reverse complement strand
GAGAAGAGTTTTATAAGATAGCCAAAGAAGTAGGGCGGCGATATATGTTCGCCATTGTCAGCGTTAGAAGTGGCGAAGTATATGTCGTTAGATAAAGTATCATGGGAAGAAAGAGAAATAACGTTTAATTTTAGTGAAGACCAGAGAGCCAAGTTTGCATTTATAAAGGGAGACAGTATTGAGTTTGCCAGAATGATAACAAATGCGATAAAGAATGGAGTAGAAGCAAGAGAAGGGGAAGCAGGAGAGATAGATGTGCGTGAGATAGTAAAATTAGAGGAAGTAGAGATAAGGGTAAAAGATAACGGGCAAGGAATGCCCAAAGAGATGGTAGAAAAGATAGAAAAATGGGGAAAAGGAAAGCTTAAGATAGAGTCAAAAGAGGGAGAAGGGACAGAATTTATATTAAGATTTAAAAAAGTAGACAGAGCGAGATGATTTACGGACAAGATAGAGATAAAGAAGGGAGAAGAGATAGTAATAGTAGGTGATGAAATGCTAGTACATGAAGTATGGAAAGAGAAGCTGAAGAAGTATGTGGAAGAAATAAGAGTTAAATATTTTACGAAAGGGTTAGAAGCGCAGGAATATTTAAATTCGTTAGAGAGCAAGGAGGGAGTATTTTTAATAGCCGAGTATGAATTAAGGAAACAAGATATAAGTGGCGTAAATGTAATAGAGCAAAGTGGAATGAAAGAGAGGCATATAGTGGTAACGAATGCATATTTGGCAGACATAAAAGATTTTGAGGAGAAAAGTAAGTATTTAAAAATATTTCATAAAATGCGCATTAATGATGTTGCTATAGTATATAAAACTTAATTGGTTATGATAAAGGTTTGCTATATTATCACTAAACTTGAACTTGGTGGCGCTCAAAAAGTAGCTTTGCACGTTGCAAAAAATATTAATAGAGATATTTTTGACAGTTTTATTATTGCTGGCAATGGAGGGATTTTAGACGATATAATTGCAAAAAAAGATAAGCTTTATAGTCTAAAAAATTTTGTTAGGGGAATTTCTCCTCTAAAGGATTTAAAAGCTCTCTTTGAAATTTATACTGTTTTAAAAAAAGAGAAACCCGATATTGTGCATACACATTCTTCAAAAGCTGGCATACTTGGAAGAATTGCTGCTAAGCTTGCAGGCGTAAAAATTATTGTTCATACAATACATGGATATGGTTTCAATGAAACACAGAGTTGGATTGTTAGAAATTTTTATATATTTCTTGAAAAGTTTTGTGCGTTGTTTTCAGATAAATTAATTGTAGTAACTAAAGAAGACATAAAAAAAGGATTGCACTATAAGATAGCTAAAGAAGATACGTTTGTGCTTATAAGAGCTGGTATAGATACAAAGTTCTATAAGGGTTTTGCTCTTAATCCAGAATTTAAGTCTAATCTTGGTATAAGCATGGATATGAAGGTTGTCACTACAATAGGTCCTTTTAAACCGCAAAAAAATCTGAGAGACTTTATTAGAGCCGCTTCAATTGTATCTAAAAGGATTGATAACGTTATTTTTTTGATAGTTGGAGATGGAGAGCAAAGAAAAGAACTTGAGGATTTGATAGAAAGCTTAAATTTAAAATATAAAATTCTTATCCTTGGCTGGAGAAGCGATATTGTAGGAATACTTAAAGCAAGCGATATTTTTGTTTTAACGTCTCTTTGGGAAGGTTTACCTTGCACTATTATTGAATCTATGTGCTGCTCTGTGCCTGTTATTGCAAATGCAGTAGATGGAGTAAAAGAAATAGTCAAAGACACAGAAACTGGGTTTTTAATAGAACCTTATGATTATGAAAAGACAGCTGAAAAAGTTGTTTATTTATTAAATGATAAGCATATTCTAAAAGATATGGGTTTAAGAGCTTTTAATTCCATTAGTCAAGATTATGATATAAATACAAGTGTTAAACAGCATGAAAATTTGTATTTAAAATTAAATAATATTTGATTGAACAAATAATCAGACAGATTTTATAAATATAATCATCTAGTTTAAAAATATTCCTAAAACAAGTATCAATCGTTTAAAATCTTCATACCTTTTAGCTGATGGCAATGCTGAGGTTAGTAATCAATACTGTTCCAAACTATTATAATGTATTTATTCGTAAGAATATAATAAACTATGATTTAAATTCCTTAAATCTTCCTACAAATATATTTATACCTACAAAAACAAATAAATAATCTAAACAATTTTGTATAATAAATATTACTCTCTATAAATTTAGAAGAATAGGATTGGACAAGTCTTTGAATTATTTTATTGAAACAATTGGTTGTCAGATGAATATATGCGAGTCTGACAAATTAGGCCAGGCTTTATCATCTTACGGAATTTTAAAAGTAAATGTTTTGCAAAAAGCCGACATAGTTATACTTAATACCTGCTCCGTTAGATCTCAGGCTGAACAGAAAGCATTTTCTTTTCTTGGAAGAGCCGAAGAATTTAAAAAAGAAAATCTTAATATTAAAATAGTTGTTGTTGGATGTATGGCTGAAAGAATAGGACATAAAATTAAGCATCGCTTTAAAAGTGTTAATTTGATAATAGGTGCTAAAGATATAGATAACGCGGCTTTAAGAATTGCAGATTTATGTAATGTAAGCAATTATTCTATAATAGAATCCGAGAAAGCTTCTGATATTATAAAATATATTACTATTATGAGAGGTTGTGATAATTATTGTTCTTATTGCGTGGTGCCGTTTGTTAGAGGTAAAGAAATAAGTTTTAATTCTTCAGATATAATAGAAGATTGTCGTTTGGCAGTCAATAATGGTGCTAAAGAGATAATGCTGTTAGGTCAAAACGTAAATTCATATAAATACGATGATATTAAGTTTACAGATTTGGTCAAGAATATAGCAAAAATAGACGGACTTGAACGCGTAAGATTTATGACTAATCATCCCAAAGACTTAAGCAATGAGCTGATAGATATGATGGCTACAGAATCTAAAGTTTGCTCTCATATTCATTTGCCGATGCAGTCTGCGTCAAACAATATTCTTTTAGCAATGAACAGAAAGTATACTTATGGACGCTATCTGACTTTGATTAAAAAACTGAGAACTGCAGTGCCTGATATAAGCGTAACTACGGATATAATAGTTGGTTTCCCTGGAGAGGCTGAAGAAGATTTTGAACAGACTCTAAAAGCTGTCAAAGAAATAAGATTTGGTGGCTTGTATGTTTTTAGATATTCTTCTCGTCCAAATACTAGAGCAGCAAGTATGTGCGACGATGTTTCTTTAGAAGACAAGAAAAGACGGCATTCTATTATCCTCAAAGAGTCAAATAAAATTTCTATTGAGATAGTTGCATCAATGGTCGGTACTACTCAGCAAGTTTTAGCAGAAAAAATAGAAGGAGGTGTTATAGAAGCTAGAACAGGAAGTGGCCGTAAAGTCTTTGTAAAGTGCGCAAGTAAAAAAGATTTAGGAAAACAATTAAACGTCAATATAAAAGAAGCAAAAATAAATTCTTTATTTGGCGAAATTATATGAATAAATTTGTTCTATGTGCGTTTTCAGTTTTGATAATTTTCTTTTTGTTTAACGTTGAAAGAAGAGTAGGATTATTTGATAACAGAAGATATAATAATTATATTGACGAATACTCAAATAAATTCAGTGTAGATTTTCTTCTTGTAAGATCTATTATAAAGAAAGAATCTAACTTAAATCCCGAAGCAATATCTAATAAAGGTGCCGTTGGTCTAATGCAAATTATGCCTAAAACAGCTCGTGAAATAGCCACTCAACTAGGAGTTTCAGATTATTCTTCTGAAAAATTAAAAGAACCACAAATAAATATAATGTTTGGAACGTATTATTTAAAAAAGTTGTTGGATTACTATAATAACAATCTAATATTAGCTTTAGCAGCATATAATGCCGGGATTGGAAATGTAGATATGTGGTGTAAAGAAATTCCAAATGTGTCTTCAAATCCAACAAAAATACCTTTTAATGAAACAAAAAACTATGTTAAATCTGTAATGTTTATTTATAAAGTTCACAATTCATATCGCAAATAAAACTCTAGGCTGGTATCAATGAGTAAAAACCCTTCTGAAAGATTAACGCCGTTAATGATGCAATACTATGACATCAGAAATAAATATCCAAGCATGATTCTGTTTTTTAGACTCGGCGATTTTTATGAAATATTTGGTCCAGATGCTGAACTGGCTGCACCGGTTATGGAGGTTGTTCTTACAAAGAGGAATGGCCTTCTCATGTGTGGAGTTCCGTATCATTCTGTAAATTCATATATAAGAAAACTTATAGCAAAAGGTTTTAAAGTTGCCATTTGCGAGCAGTTAGAAGAACCTGGCGCTTCGAAAGGTATAGTAAAACGTGGAGTTACAAAGGTTATAACTCCAGGCACAGTCTTAGAAGATACATTTTTAGAGTCAAAAGAAAATAATTTTTTAATGACAGTTGTCGTTGACGAATATACAATGTCTGCTGCATTTGCTGCGGCAGATATTTCAACTGGAGACTTTTTTACTTCAGAGACTTCTTTAAAACTTCTTGATACTGAAATATCAAAATATAATCCGGGCGAATTAGCTATATCTGAAACTAACTCAAAGAATAAACGTATTCAAGAATTTTTATCGGGTATTAAAGCTCCTATCTCAACAGTAAACGATTGTTTTTTTGATTTTGGAAACTCCAAAAAAGTAATAGAAGATCATTTTGGCAAAGATGCTTTAAAGAAGTTTGAGTTAAATCAAAAAGAAACTATCCGCGTATGCGCAGCTTTATTTTCTTATATAAAGGAAATGCAGTCTCAGAGTATTGGGATTTTTTCAAGTATAAAATATATAAATAGTTCAGATTTTATGTATTTGGATGCAGTTGCTATAAAGAACCTTGAATTGCTCAATTCTTTAGCAAGCGGTAAATTTGAAAATTCTTTGCTATCTGTCATAGATTCAACCGGAACGCCTATGGGGGCAAGAACTATACGTCAATGGGTTACCAAGCCTTTGTTAGATGTGTCAAAAATAGAAAATAGACAAAATATAGTTAAATTTTTTATAAAAGAATCATCTATAAGAAAAGATATTACTGAAAAATTCAAATTTATTTCAGATATTGAAAGAATAATTGCAAGAATATCTTCAGGAACTGCAAATCCAAAAGATTTATCTGCTTTAAAAGATTCTTTAATAATAGTAAATGAGATTTCTAAAATTATTTCTTCATCCGAAGGACTAACTTTTAATATTCCCAAGAATTTTCAAGTTATAGAAAAAATTTCTTCTTATATAGCAGACGAGTCGCCAATATTTCTAAAAGATGGAAATGTAATTAGAGCCGGTGTAAATCCTGATCTTGATGAATTAAGAAAAATATCAACAGATGCTAAAGTTTTCATATCAGAGCTTGAATCTAGAGAAAGAGAATCAACTGGAATAAATAATTTAAAAATAGGATATACGTCTGTATTTGGTTATTACATAGAAGTAAGTAAATCAAATATTTCATTAGTTCCAAAACATTATATCCGAAAACAAACTGTTGCCGCAGGCGAAAGATATATAATGCAAGACTTAAAAACCTTAGAAGAAAAAATACTTTCCTCTCAGGAAAAAATATTAAGGCTTGAAAGCAATATTTTTAATTCTGTCATAACAGATTTAACATTTTATATCGCAGATATTTTAAAGACCTCTCAAATTATTTCAGAAATTGACGTTTTTTGTGGTTTTGCTTTAAACGCTTTAGAATATAATTATGTTTGTCCTAAGATTTCGAGTAGTAGAGATCTCCTAATTAAAGACGGGAGGCATCCTGTTGTTGAAAGAATATTGAAAAATGGGGATTTCACTTCAAATGATATTTCTTTTAATGAAAAATCAAAAATAATGATTCTTACCGGACCTAACATGTCTGGTAAGTCAACTTATCTTAGACAAACGGCGCTTATTGTTATAATGGCTCAAATCGGTTCTTTTGTTCCGGCATCGCAGGCGGAAATAGGAATTGTTGATAGAATATTTACACGTATCGGAGCTGGAGATAATCTTGCCGGTGGCGAGTCAACATTTATGATTGAGATGGCAGAAACGGCAAATATTTTAAACCAATACGCACAAAGAAGTCTTATAATTTTAGATGAAGTAGGCAGAGGGACGTCTACTTATGACGGAATGTCTATAGCGTGGGCAATAATAGAATTTCTTGCTGACGCTAAAAGAAAAGCAAATGATGGCGCTAAAGTTTTATTTGCAACGCATTACTTTGAACTTACGGCTCTTTCTCAAAGTCTCAAAGGAGTTGTAAATTTTAGCGTTGATGTTAAGGAATGGAATGGCGACGTTGTCTTTTTACATAAAATAATCGAAGGTAGTGCAGATAAGTCTTATGGTATACATGTGGCAAAAATTGCAGGACTGCCTCATCAAGTGATAGAAAGAGCTTATAAAATTTTAAATAAGCTTGAAGCAAGTTCAGAGACTCAATCAAAAGAAAATAAACAGCAAATGAAGTTATTTTCTGAATACGGGCACCAAGAACCGCAAGTTTTAGTTGAATTGAGAAATATTGATATAAATACATTAACTCCAATTGACGCGTTTAATCTACTTCGCCAATGGAAGGATAAATATAGGTGAAAATATGCCAATAAATATTTTATCTCAAGAAACTATAAATAAAATAGCTGCAGGTGAAGTTGTAGAAAGACCTTTAAATGCCGTTAAAGAACTTGTTGAGAATTCTTTAGACGCTTTTGCTTCTTCCATAACAGTAGAAATAGAAGTCGCCGGGAAGAAACTTATAAGAGTCTCCGACAATGGCAGCGGTATGGATAAAAAAGATTTAGAATTATCTATATTAAGACATGCTACAAGCAAAATAGAAAAATTTGAAGATTTATCGCACGTATATACTATGGGGTTTAGAGGAGAAGCTCTCTCATCTATTTCAACTGTTTCAAATTTTGAGATAAAGACCAAAAAGAAAGGCGAAACTTCTGGTTGGAAACTTTTAAGTTCCGGCGGTAAAGATATAAGAATTGTTCCAAGTGCTGGTTGTGAAGGGGCAATTACAGAAGTTAAAGATTTGTTTTTTAATACTCCAGCAAGGTTGAAGTTTTTAAAAAGCGATGCAACAGAACGCTCAAGAATTATAGATTCTCTTGAAGAAACTGCCCTTGCTAATCCCGAAATATCTTTCAAAATGATTTCAGATAAAAAAATTGTTTTTTCAACTTCAAAGACAAATAACAAACTTGAAAGAATTTCAGATATACTGGGCAGAGATTTTTCAAAAAATTTAAGGTTTATAAACCTAGAACATCCTAAAGTAATATTAGACATTTATTTTACTGGAAGAGATAACTCTTTAGCAAATAAAAAATTTCAATACCTTTTTGTAAATTCTCGACCTGTAAACTATCCTAAGTGGTGTATACATTGTATTTATCAAGCTTATAGAGAATCTATTGCCCATGACAGACATCCCGCAATATTGATTTATATTACAATAGATCCTTCGCAAATAGATGTTAATATACATCCTACAAAAAGAGAAGTAAAATTTGCCGATGAGCAGAGTATGTATGACATTATTTACAAAACTATTAAAAATGCTCTTGTATCTCGCGCTCACCCAGAGATAAAGATAAATATTGAAACAAGAGAATCTGATCTTCCAAAACCTTCAAATATCCCAAGCAGCCTTATATACCAGTCAAAGAAAGAAAATATATTTAATACTTCTAACGGCGTAGTCTCCGAGCCAATATCAAAATATAATCCTAAGAATTATTCTATAGATAAATACGCCAACGTTTTTGCAAAACAACAAGAATTGACAGGCGACGCATTTGACGATAATATAAAAGTATTAGGCCAGGCTTTTGACACTTATATTGTTGTTGAAAATAAAGGAGATTTGTATATTTTTGATCAACATGCCGCGGCAGAAAGAATAAGATACGAATCTTATCTTTCTCAAATTCAACAGCGGTCAATAAAAATGCAGCAGCTTCTTATACCTGAAACCTTTGATTTGCCTCCAAGCAGCTCGGAGGTTTTAAAATCCAATATAGAACTATTCAATGATCTTGGAATATCTGTTGAAGAATTTGGACAGAATTCTTTTAGGATTACTTCATATCCAGCTTTACTTGGCAATATAACAATAGAGCAAATAGTTAAAACTATAGTTTTAGATATACAAGAAGATAAAAATGTCGAAATAAAAGAAAAGAGAGAAAAAATTATCCGTTCATCGTGCAGAGCAAGCGTTAAAGCTGGAGATAAAGTAGGTTTTATTGAAACTAAAAAAATGATAAACGATCTTTTCAAATGTGACCATCCTTTTACTTGTCCGCATGGCAGACCCACAGCTTACAAAATTTCTTTAAATGAGTTAGAAAAATTCTTTAAACGCAAATAATGATCGGCGCTAAATAATGGAAAATACAGGGATAATAATTATCTCAGGTCCTACTGCAAGTGGGAAAACAAAAAAAGCTGTTGAGATCTGTAAGGAAATAAACGGTGAGATAATTTCTTGCGATTCAAGGCAGATTTATAAATATTTAGATGTTGGCACAAATAAAGGAGGTATTCTTATAAAAGACGGTATTCGTGAGATTAATGGTATATGTCAATATCTTACAGATATTATAAATCCGGATGAAACTTATAATGCTGCAGAGTTTGTTAGAGATGCTGATCTAAAAATATCTGAAATTTATAAGAACAAAAAAGTCCCTGTCATAGCAGGCGGTACGGGGTTATATATAAAAGCTTTGCTTTATGGTCTTGATGATATGCCAAAATCAGATGAATCTTTGCGCAATGACTTAAGAAATAAATCTCAAGAAGAATTGTATAAGCATCTTTTAAAATTAGACCCAGAATCTGCAGAAAAAAATAGAAAAAATCCTCAAAGGCTTATTAGAGCTTTGGAAATTAATATTCTTTCAGGAAAAACGCTGCGCCAGCATATAAAACCAAAAAGACAAAGATATGATTTTAAACATTATAGTATTGTCGTTGATAATGAAGTTCTTTATGGTAGAATAAATAAAAGATGTGAGCATATGGTTGAACATGGAATGATAGAAGAGACTATTAAAGTTTTAAATATGGGTTATGATAAAAATTGCTCGGCTTTAAGTGGAATAGGCTATAAGCATATAATTCAATATCTTGATAAAAAGATTTCAAAAGAAGAGTTAATAACGGAATTTTCAAAAGATACAAGACATTATGCTAAGCGTCAAAAAACTTGGCTTAAAACTCAGGCAGATATAGGATTTATACATGGAACATAAAACTCTTGTACAAAATGCAGGAAAAGCGTCTTTTGGCACTATGCTTTCAAGAATTGTTGGGTATATAAGAGATATGCTTGTTGCAAATTTATTTGGAGCTGGTATTTTTGCCGACGCTTTTTACGCGGCTTTTAGAATACCAAAT
The DNA here is from genome assembly GCA_031264105.1 of Endomicrobium sp. Lineage (GTDB taxonomy): Bacteria > Elusimicrobiota > Endomicrobiia > Endomicrobiales > Endomicrobiaceae > Endomicrobiellum. The sequence goes on along the minus strand of JAISEM010000031.1, from coordinate 47,770 downwards.
CTTTTTAGACGAATATTTGGCGAAGGTTCTTTTTCGGCTGCTTTTGTCCCTGTATTTAGCGAATATTTACACACAAAAGAAAAAAACGAGACACAAAAATTTCTAAATGTTGTTTTTACTGCTTTGGCATTGATTCTTGTTGTAATATCAATTTTAGGTGTATTTTTTGCTCCAGCGCTTGTAAAAATAATGACTTGGGGATTTAATGCTGAGCAAATGCAACTTACAATAGAATTAACAAGATTGGCGTTCCCTTTTATTCTTTTTACTTGTCTTGCCGCATTTTTACTTGCAATACTTAACACTTTGCATTCATTTTTTCTTCCGGCATTTGCGCCGTCAATGTTAAGTTTCTCAGAAATTTTTTATATGTCGGCTGTTGTTCCAGCGCTTGTTTCTGGCAGTCAAATTAAAGGTCTTGCAATGAGCGTTATAATAGGTGGCGCTTTACATTTTTTTATTCAGTATCCAAAACTTAAAAATCTTGATTGGCATTTAAAGTTTAAATTAGATTTAAAGCATCCTGGCATAAAAAAAATAACTCTTTTGATGATTCCGTCTCTAATAGGATTATCCGTGGATCAGATTAACGCTTTCGTAGATACTAACTGCGCTTCATTTCTTTCTTTGGGTTCTGTAACGTCTCTTTATTATTCCAACAGACTTATGCAGTTACCTCTTGCTATTTTTGGGTTAGCTTTTGCTTCTGTTTCATTGCCTGCTATGTCAAAGGCACATGCTCAAAAGGACACGGTTACTTTAAAAAAATCTCTAAATTACTCTGTAAGATTTACAATTTTTACTTTAGTTCCGGCAGCTTCAGGTTTAATGGCTATGGGCCTTCCAATAATTAAAATTTTATTTGAACATGGAAAATTTACTGCTGCTGCATCTATTATGGCTGATAATGCTCTATTTTATTATTCTTTAGGTCTTCCAGCTTATGCTGTGGCGAAAATCTTTGCAAACGCATTTTATTCTTTTCAAGATACCAAAACTCCCGTAAAAACGGCAATTTGGGCTATGATATTACACGTTTTCTTATGTATACACTTGATGCGTCCTATGGGTGTAGGAGGACTTGCTTTTGCTACAGCCTTGTCTTCCTATTTTAATGTTATAGTTCTTGCTATGCACTTAAGGAAACGTATAGGAAATCTTGGTTTAAAACAAGTGATGTTTTCTTCATTTAAATCGTTGATGGCTTCAATAATTACTGCGATAGTCGCTTGGAATGTTTGCAAAGCTTCTGATAATTTATTTATTTGTGTTCCTATCGCTATATTTTGCGCAATTCTTGCATTTATCGCCTCTTCATATATTTTAAAGTCTGAAGAATTGAAGACGATTAAGAGTGTATTTAGCAGGTAAGAAGGTGTAAATGTCTGAGTATAAAAATAAAAAACTTGAACAAATTCCAAAGCTTCCTGGCGTTTATATAATGCGCGATGGAATAGGAAATATAGTTTATATCGGCAAAGCAAAAAGTCTTAGAGATAGATTATCTTCATATTTTAATGCAGATATAGATTCAAAAGCAGCATCTATCATAACAGCTATGCGCAAAATAGATTATATTTTATGCACTTCAGAAAGAGAAGCGCTGATTATTGAAAGACAATTAATAAATAAGATAAAACCGTACTTTAACTCTATGTGTAAAGACGATAAGTCTTATCCATATATTAAGTTTTCAGTAAGCGAAGATTTTCCGCGTTTAACATTTACAAGAAAAAAAATTGAAGACGGCGCTTTATATTTTGGACCATACCCTCAGCTTTTTTATATAAAAAAACTTGTCCGTTGGCTTATTAAGTTTTTTAAAATCTGCCCATGCAAATTAAACTTTACTCAAGGGAATCTTCCAGAAGAGAAAAAAGTTAAATCGTGCGTATATTATCATACTGAAATGTGCTATGCACCATGTATGGGAAAGATGACGTCAAAAGAGTATAAAAGTAAAATAGAAGATGTGGAATTGTTTTTAAACGGAAAGTTTAAAAAGCTTGAAGAAGAATGGCAGTCTCGTATGCTTAATTTAAGCGGCGATATGCGTTATGAAGAAGCTAAAGAAATAAGAGATAGACTCTATGCTCTACAAAATATGTCCGAAAGAGTTATGGTAAGTGAAATTAGTCAAGATGAAATAAATGAGTCTGTTCAAAGAGCAGATAGCATAAATGAGTTGAAAAACGTTTTAAGGTTGAAAAATTCTCCTGCCGTTATAGAGGGTTTTGATAATTCAAACATACAAGGCGCAAATGCTGTTGCCTCAATGGTTAGATTTCACAATGGTATCGCTGATAAAAAAAACTACAGACGTTTTAAAATAAAAACCGTGGAAGGCGCAGATGATTTTGCAACAATGCAAGAAGTTGTTTTTAGAAGATATTCATCGTTAATTAGAAAAAATGAAAAACTTCCTGATTTAATTTTGATTGATGGTGGAAAAGGACAACTTGGAGCTGCCATGACTGCTTTAGAAGAACTTCAAGCTAATATTCCTATAATTTCTTTAGCTAAAAAAAATGAAGAAATATTTTTTCCTACTAAGGACAAAGCATTAGTTCTAAGCAAGCATTCCGAAGCTTTAAAACTTTTGCAATCAATAAGAGATGAGTCGCACAGATTTGCAATCACTTATCATCGACATCTAAGAAGAAAAGAGATATTTCCAAAATAAATAAACACTTATGAAAAAGATACCAAAAGATATTATTAGAAAAATGGAAAACTACTCGGATTTTTACAGAAAAGTTTGGGCTGCTTGTTTTGAAATACCTGCGGGTAAAACGTTGACATATAAGCAAATTGCAGAAAAAATAGGTTCCCCAAAAGCTGCAAGAGCTGTAGGTACTGCATTAGCAAAAAATCCTTTTGCTCCTATAATACCTTGCCATAGGGTTATAAGAAGCGACGGAAAGCTTGGCGGTTATTCTGCTCGTGGTGGAATAAAGAAAAAATTAGAAATGATTAAGTATGAGAGACAAACTGGAACAGATGCTTCATTGGATTAAAGATACCTAAGACGAGATGTTATTTAACGAATACGGCGATACTCCTGTTTTAAGAACATATTATTGGGCTAACGCTTACACAACTATAGGCTATTTTCAAAAAGCAAAAGATGTTACTGTAAAAGATTTTGTGAGAAGATTTAGTGGGAAGCTTATTGTAAATCGTCAACATGATATTTCATACTGTTTTGTTGTTTCATCAAAAGACTGGAATGTTTATGGTCAAGATGAGTCTTATAAAAGTATTCGCCTGGCTATAAAAAAAGCTTTGGAAGAATGCGGTATTTATACGATTATGCTTAAAGATAAAGTAGATTACTCTAAATAGTATTTGCGTAAATGCTTTTTATATTAATGATTTGGTCTGTCATGGAAAGAAAATTGCAGGGTCTTGTCTTAGAAGAAGAGGCAGTAAAATTATTGTTCAATGACCAGTTTATGTACATTTAGATAGCGATACTGCAGATTTATTTTCAAGATTGATTGCCAAAAATTTATCATCTTCTATAAATAAAAGCGCGATGGAAATAAAGGTATATGATCGCTATATACAAAAAGCCTTAACAATAGCTAAAGAAAGGTATTCAAATAATGTTTGGAACAACAAATATTGATTAAGTTTTGGATAATTTATAGAATCTCTATATGACAATTTCTAATCTTGAAGAAATAAAATGCCCTCAGGGACATCTCTTTGAGGCTAGCCTTCTTTCAGCTATGAGTGCTGCAGATAATCCTGAGTTAAAAGAATCACTTATAGCAGGGGAAATCAACCTTGTTTCTTGTCCCATATGCGGAGAAATGTTCTATGCTGAATGTTTTATACTTTACCATGACAGCGAAAACGAACTTATAGCCTTTGTTTATCCTTTAAGTTTTCAGGAGCAAGCTGCTCAATGTAATGCAAAAATGAAAAAAGAATTTGAACTTGCATTAGAAAATTTCGAGGATAAACATAAAATAAATTACGAGCCTATTTTGTTATTTGGGATAGAAGATCTGGTTTTATTATTGCGTTCTGAGCAGAATATAGAAGACGAAGAATCAATTTTAAAATATATTGCGCATAAATTATCTTTGAAAATAATAAAGATACCTCCAAGGCTTTCACGAAAAATGGGTATCCCTAAGTTACTTCCAGTTCCTAAAGGGACAAAAGAGCTTAACGCAAAAGTCTTAACGGAAGGTCTGCAAACTCTTGTCAAGCATAATCCGCATCTCTTGCATTATGCAGAGCTATTAGAGAAAATATTGAAGCGAAGAATAAATCTTTCAGATATAAAATAATGATAACTCCTACTTTGCGAATATGGTTTCTGATTCTCGTCTCTGTAATTTTTCTGCTGTTCTTACCTACATTGTTTGCCGATATGAAGGTCACTAAAATAAATAAAAGTGATGGCTTTTGTGAAATTATTCTAAACAATGATATTAAAATTTCAGAAATATTTTTTACAAACAATAGTTTGGAATTTCCAAAATATGAACGCAAAAATAAAAGTTATAAGCAATTTTCAATTCTAAATAGAAATTTTAAAAATTATTTGCTGGAATCTTTGTTAAATAATAAGATTTTGATTGGAGAATTTTCGACATCTTTTAAAATCAACAAGATGTCGATACTAAAGAATAATAAAAATTTGAAAGCTTTTGCGTCTGTTATTTTTAATGACGATATTGAAGTTGAATGCCGCATTATAAGCGGCAAAAACGGTTTATGGGTAGCTTGGCCTTCAAACTTAAAAAATAATGTTTGGGTAAAGAACTTCAGGTTTATAAATAAAGATTTGCAAAGTAATGTTGAAAAAAAACTCATTACAGATTATGCTTCTCTTAAGTTAAATTAATTTAATTATGTCAAAAAACAGAATAAGTAAAAATATAGATATTATATTTGATTCTTTAGTGCCCATTGCATCGGGTATTTTTTTTATTTTTTTGGGCTGTTAATCTACTTAAGCATCCAGTTATATATTTCCCTATTATAGCTTTTCCAATAATAATATTTTACTACTTTTCAGGAAGTATTTTCAGCGCAATTCTGGTATTTATTTCTATAAGTATAGGGATTTTGGAGTCTTTATTTTTTTATTGACGGATATTCTGAAATTCGTGCTTTGTTGTTTGAATGTTTAGCTATATTTAGCGTATATGTAGTTCTTGAACTTTATAGAAAAAGATATGCTAATGTTAGAAATAAATTTATTTCTAAATATGAAGACTTATCTAGAAAAATTTCAGAAAAAGAATTCATAATTCTTGAGAATAACACCTTAAGCAACAATCTATCAGGGCAAATCAAAAATTTAAAAAATTGGCGATATTTTGCAAACATTTCATGATTCTTTAAGCGAGAAAGAAATAGTTTATAAATCGGAAGATATTGCTTTCAGATTCTTTGGTAAAGGCGCTTGGAACTTAAAAAAATATAGTGACGATGATAAAATTGCTTATTACATAAAACAAAACTCAGTCCCTTTGATAGTCAGAAATATTGTAGAAGATAAACGATTTAATAATTATAATTCTGAAAAGACATCTCTTATTGCAGTTCCAATTGAATTTAATGGGATATTTTGGGGAGTTTTAGAAGGTTATTCTTATAAAGAAAATTTCTTTTCACAAGAAAATTTGCAGCGATTATCAATGATTTCAGGGGTTATTGCTACGGCTTTAAATAATTTTTATCTTTATAAGCAATTACAAACTCTGGCAATAGCCGATGGTTTAACAAGTCTTTATACAAATGCTTACTTTAAAGAAAGATTAGGAAAAGAGCTAAGTCGTTCGCGTAGCAATAAAATACCTCTATCTTTAGGCATTCTTGACATTGACCATTTTAAAAACGTAAACGACAAATATGGACATCAATCAGGCGATTTTGTTCTTAGACGTATAGCTTTTATTTTGCGATTAAATTTTAGAGAATCTGACTTTGTAGCAAGATATGGATGCGAAGAGTTTGCCTTTATTATGCTACATACATCCTCTAAAGAAACCTCAAAAATTCTAGAAAAGATAAGGGCATTAGTAGAACATGAAGATTTCTTTATTCCTGTTGAAAGTTTGTTGCCAGTTCATTTAAAAATAACTGTAAGCATTGGTTTTATCTCACTTTCTGATAAAGTAGAAGCTTCAGAAAAAGAATTTTTAAAAAATGCTGATAAGGCGCTTTATAAAGCAAAAATTTTAGGCAGAAATAGAGTTGAAGAGTATATATATGAATAAAAAAATAAGAATATTATTATATATAATTTCAGCTCTAGTATTTTTATTTTGGATCGTTAAAGATACTGAAACAGGTATCATGATTTGGGCATCGTTTGCGGCATTATCAGGTCTTTTATGCTCATATTGGCATAAAAAAGCTATTTTTTTTCTTTATTAGCTTGTATAATAGCTATTACATTTGTAAAGGAGTACCTTTTTTTTGTTTTTAGTGCCTGTCTGATTTTTCTATCTTTGATTCCAATTCCGTACTATTTTTATAAAAAATCGAAGAATATGAAAAAGAGTTTATTTTTAAGAAACAGAAAACTAAAAATAAAATACCAAATAGTGCTTTCTAAATATAGAAGAGCTTTTTATGAGAGGCAAAAGCAAGAAGACAATATAGATAAAATAGTAAGATTCTACAGTGTGTGGAAAAAGTTATATACGAGTATATCAAAAGATGAATATGTAGAAGTTGTTTTGAGTTTTTTTGATAGTCAACTTGGTTCTAGAGGACAGGCGTTTTTTGAAAAAACGCAGACAGGATGGGTTTGTCTTAAAACTTCAGGTATTTTTCAAAATGAAGATATCTCTAATTTGCCGAGTTTATTGAACAAAGATAAAAGTTATGGTGTTACTAGGCATGATAATATTGTAGATTGTAAAATCGTATATTGGTTTTTAAAAATTGATGACGAAATTTTGGGGTGTCTAATAATAGGAGTTGATAAACAGTATGCTGACAGATACGTTGAAGATGGCATGGTTTTTGCTCCTCAGATTTCTTTGGGTTTTAAAAGAATAACTCTTTTTAACATAATGCTTTATAGGTCAAGACGAGACGGATTAACAGGCCTAATGCGCAAACGCTATTTTTTGCAAGAGATTGAATTTTGAAATTCAAAGAGGAAAGCGTTACGATTATGGTTTTTATGTTTTAATGTTAGATTTGGATCATTTCAAAAGCGTTAATGACAAATACGGACATTTAGCGGGCGATTTGGTCCTTGCGTCAATTGCTAAAACAATTTCAGATTCTGTAAGACCAGGAGATTTAGTCGGCAGATATGGAGGGGAAGAATTTATAATCTTAATGCCTATCGTTAATAAGAAAGAAGTAGAAGTTGCCGCACTTAAGATAAAAGAAGCTGTAAAATCATTAGTTTTTAAAGAAAATGAAGAGAGCTTTAGCGTTACTGTGACTATTGGAGTTAGTGTTTCATCAAAAAAAATATCAGATCCTATGCTTTTAATAGAAAGCTCTGATAAAGCACTTTATGAAGATAAGAAACAAGGTAAAGACAAACTTGTATTGTATAGTGATATAAAATATAAAAAGTGACGTTAATAAATAGTACTCTATCAGTCCATTTTTAACTTTGAATTCCTAATACATTTAGTTAATTTTGAAATGACGCAAATTGACACATTAGACTTAAAATTGGTATAAAATTTGCTATGAATAATAGAAAGTTTTCAGCAGTTTACCCTGGTAGTTTTGACCCTCCTACAAACGGACATTTAGATATTATAACAAGAGCTTCGCGATTGTTTCCAAATATAATAGTTGCTGTAACGGATAATGTTAATAAAAGACATATATTTACGTTGCAAGAAAGAATTGACTTATTGAAGAAATCTACAGAGAATTTAGAAAGTGTAGAGGTTTTATCTTTTTCAGGTCTTTTGGCAGATTATCTTGAGAAAATAAATTCTTTTGTATTGATAAGAGGCTTAAGAGCTCTTTCTGATTTTGAATATGAATTCCAAATGGCTTTAATGAACAGAAAGCTAAATAAAAAAATTGAGACTATATTCCTTACGCCAGATCAATCTTATACTTTCCTTTCTTCAAGTATGGTTAAAGAAATTGCTATGCTTGGCGGAAGTACAAGAGATTTTGTTCCTAAATGTGTTGAATTGGAATTGAAAAAGCGATTTGGAAATAGATAAAGGCGACTATGCAAATTAACAAAATAGAAATAGTGGGAGCTGTTGTAGTTTTAGCTTTGCTTACTTTTCTTACTCTTCCTAAATGTTTTCGCGTTTTAGAACAGTCTAAAGGGATTGCTACAAAAAAAGGACTTTCTTCTCTAAGAAGCGCTATTGCTGTATACTATGCTGATAATAATGGAAAATATCCCGGTACTAATATTGCTAAAGATCTTGTAGAGAAGGGATATATAGAAAAAATCCCATATGCTTATATTTCTCATCATAATCATAAAAAATCAAACTATATAACAACAACCAATCTTGACAAGAATACAGATTCTGGCGGATGGGCATATAAAGTTGATGATACTCCTGATTCCAGTGGACGAACAAAAGGACAAATTTGGATAAATTGTTCGCAGGGTGGCTGGAGTAAATTATAACAATGAGTTTTTTATATATTAAGATTTTAGTTGTTTTTTATATAGGTTTTAAAGCTGGCAATATAGTTCATAAAAGTTTATTGGTAAAACTTATCTCTGCTTTTTCTTTAATATTTCTTTTCTATGAATTTTCTTTTTCGCTGCAATTTTTAATGTTTTCCATTTTTGCGTTTTCTTTAATTTCAGCTTCTGTTATTGACTATTTTCATAGAATAATTCCAGTAATTATTCCGCCTTTTTTATTTGGAACGGGCTTAATTTTTAGTTTTTTTAATCCCATATTAGGAGAAAGTTATTTTTTTAGATTTCTTAATGCCATCTTCGGTATTATCGCTGGAGGCGGTGTTTTATTTTTAATTGGCATAATAGGACAATTTTTTTATAAAAAAGAAGTTATGGGCGGCGGAGATATAAAGCTGATGGTTGGAGTAGGGGCTTTTATTGGCGCGGAAAAAGTATTGCTTGCAATTTTTATAGCTGCAGTGTTAGGGAGCATACATGGCCTTATCTTTATTTTATTTAATAAACGTAATATAAGGGAAACATATATTCCATTTGGGCCATTTTTATCGCTGGCATCTTTTGTCATTATATTTATTCCTCGCCCAGTGCAGCTATTTACTGAATTTTTTACATGGGAAACAAAAATTTTAGGAGTTTAAAAATGTACTCGACTCGGGAGAGCTTTTACTTTCTGACAGTCTTGTTTTCCATAGTTTTTATATTTTCAGCTTTTTCTCGTTTTTCAGATTCTTTGGGTATAAACGCTGCTTCCTTTATCGTTATTGCGATAACTTCTATATTTTGTTTCAATAATTTTAAAGTTAGCTTAAAAAATTATTTACTTCCATTTTCCTTATTCATTTTAATAATCGTAATTTCTTATTTTTTTGCGGATTTTAAGTATAATATAAGAAATGAAATGTTTTTGCTTTTTTCAGCATGCGGCATATATTTACTAAATGGTTTTTTGATTGTCGAAGAAAGAAAAAAAGTATTAATTATACAGATAGTTATAGCTCTTTGGCTTACTATTTATATTTTTGCATCTATTTTTTTCTCGCCAAACTATTCTTATATCTCAGGTTTAGCTGGATATGAGGAAAGTTGCAGTTCTTTTTACAATGATGGGCGTTGGTTCATTCTATTTTCTTAGTAAGAGTTCTTACTTTTTAGATAAACTGTTTGTTTGGAAAACAGCATTATATGTAATAAAAGATAATTTCTTGCTTGGCGTTGGTTTTAATAATTACAAATCTATATCTCTTTCTTACGGAATTTTTGAAAATGTTGATGTCCTATATTGCGACAATATTTTCTTGCAAGTTTTAGCTGAAAATGGTGTATTCGGATTGCTGTTCTTTTTAGCCATTTTAGCCGTTTTCTTATTGTCTATAGCAAAAGAGATAAAGTTAAAAAAAAGAGAGAAACATATATTTGTTCGTTTTGATTTGTGTCATTTCTTTTCTGATTTATAATTCTTTTAACTCAAGTTCTTTTGTTTCTACAAATACGCTGTTGTTTTTCTTTCTTCTTTCTTTTCCCTTACCGGGATATTTGACACAGAAAAGAAATAAAAGATTGAACGGCTTATATTTTAGCAGCTTTATGTGTGCCATTGATTTTAGCTTCAGGGGCGCCTCTGTATGCGCACCAGAAATATAAAAAAGGATTGTCATTTTTTTGCAGGCAGACATTTTATAGAAGCAAAAGATAGTTTTATTAAGTCTTTAAGTATCGATTATTTAAATCCTGAATATTCTGGTAGACTTAGCGATGTTTATTTTGCTTTATATCGAAAAAAAGAAAATAAATTTTTTTTTAAAAAATCTATAAGTTGGGCAAATTATGCTTTAAATCTTTCTAAAAATAATGGTAAATATTATTATCAACTCGCATGGTTATATCATTTTGAAAAAAGTAATGAGAAAGCGTCAAAAAACATAATGTTAGCTATTGAAAAAGATCCTTTTAATCCCTTGTACCAAGAAGCTTGTAAAACTATGCTTACGTAAATTTAGGAGATTAAAATAGATGCTCAAGAAACATTTTTTTAAAATATTGGCAGGTATATGTATAAGCGTTATTCTTATTTTGTTGACTTTACGCCAAATAGATATTAAAAAGTCTTTGGAAGTTATCGCTAGCGTCAACTATCTTATTTTAATTCCAGCAATTTTAGTTTATTGTTTTACTTATATCTTAAGAGGCATAAGATATTACTATATTCTTCTTCCTCTAAAAAAAACCAAAGTTTTTGATAATTTCCCTTATACGATGCTTGGTTTTTTTGCAAATAACATAATTCCTTTAAGGCTTGGCGAATTGATAAGAGCTAAGGTGACAGGAGAGCGCTTGGAAATGTCTCGCAGCAGTGTTCTGGCTACGATTATTATTGAGCGTTTGTTTGATGTGATAATGTTTGTTTCGTTTTTCTTTTTAACAGTTATGGTTATGTATTTTCCTGAATATATAAAGAGATCTTTTTATATATTAACCGTTATTTTCTTCATTTGCTTATTAGCGCTTTATATTATTTTGATTCATAAAGATAATGCTTTTAAAGTATTATCAAAAGTTCCTGTGGCGTCATCTCTTAAATCTTTGATAACAAAATTTTTAGATAAGTTTACAAGTGGACTTATTGTTTTAAAAACTCCTTCTGTTTTAATAAAAACTTTTATTCTTTCAGGAATTTTATGGGTAACAGAATCACTATTTATTGCGATTGTAGCTTATGCATGTGGGATACGCATTTCAATTCTTGGCGGTATATTCACAGTTATAGTAATAGGCATGGGAAGTATAATCCCTACTGCTCCAGGGTATTTTGGCGTATTTGAATTAATGGGCATTATGGCTTTATCAATTTTATCTGTAGATAAGGATTCAGCTTTTATATGCACAGCAATTTGCCATTTTTTACAACTCGTTGTTATATTTTCATTAGGAATGATTTGTATTATAAAAACAAAGCTTTCTTTCTCTGATTTATTTAAATTTGCTAAAGATAAATCCAATCAATTTAGCTCTATACTAAAATAAAATTTATTTTGTGCGGCCGTGTTTAATATCGTTGAAAATTCATGAGAACGAGGGAAAAATAATGAACGAAAGCTTACTCTATTTGTTTGCTTTTATTTCGGCTTTGATAGCTTCATTTTTTTTAGTTCCTATTTTTAGATTTTTTGCAATTAAGCTTAATGTTTTTGATAATCCTTCTTCAAATATAAAAACTCATAAAATTAGCGCCCCTTATTTTGGTGGTCTTGCTATTATTTCTTCTTGGCTCTTATCGTTATTTTTAATAAGAAGCATAACATCTTTCCCAAATTTAACCTTAAGGAACTTAAGAGGAATAATATACGGATCTCTAATATTGTGTCTACTTGGTTTAATTGATGACGTAAAGTTAAAAGGACTTGGTTTTAAATCAAAACTTTTAATTCAATTTCTTGCGGCTTCTATCGTTGTATTTTGCTTTGGTATAAGGATAGACTTTATTTCTATATATTGGCTGTCTTGCCTTGTAAGCATTATATGGATAGTCGGCGTAATAAATGCCTTTAATATAATAGATATAATGGACGGACTCTCAAGCGGTATCGCAGTTATTGCAGCATTTGCTTTTTTCTTTATTTCTATTCCCACTAAAATGTTTTATATCAACTTTTGTTCAATAGCTTTAGCCGGAGCAATTCTCGGCTTTTTACCTTTTAATCTTTCTAAATCAAAAAAAATATTTATGGGTGATGCCGGGAGTTTGTTTGTTGGTTTTGTAATGGCAAGTCTTGCTATGGGGACATCTTATTCAAGTATAAATAACTTTGGCATTTTTGCTCCATTATTTATACTTGCTATTCCTATATATGAGACTACTCTAGTTAGCGTTTGTAGGATGCATAAAGGAAAATCGCCGTTTTTAGGGAGCAAAGATCATTATGCTTTACGTCTTGAAAAAATGGGTTTTTCAAGAAAGAAAATCTTAGTTATAACTTATGTCGCAAGTATATTTTTTTCTGCGTGCGCTTATTTAGTTACAACATTAACGCCAGGATGTTCGTTGATACTTTTTATTTCTTTGATTGTTGGTATGTGGGTTTTAAGTATCGCTCTTACTTCCGTAAAGGTAGATTAAATGAAAGAAAAGATATTAATAATCGGCGCTGGAATAAGCGGGTTAACAACTGCGTATTCTTTGAAAAAGCCGTATGAAGTTTTAGAAGCTAAATCTTATGCAGGTGGACTTTGTGCTTCATTCCATGAAAATGGCTTTGTCTTTGATTGTTCCGGACATTTTATACATGTTAAAGATAAAGAAATAAAGATAACAGAAAAGTTGACTGGAGGGCTTTTAAAAGTAGAAAGAAATGCGTCAATATATGCAAAAAATAAATTTATTCCATATCCTTTTCAAGCAAACCTTTATTATCTTGATGATAAAACAAAAAAAGAATGTATTGACGGTATATTAAAAAGAAAAGATATTAAAATTTCAACATCAATGCCTTTTCTACGTTGGTCGGAAGCAATGTTTGGCGCTGGGATAACAAAATATTTTATGAAGCCGTATAATCATAAATTATGGAGTTATGATTTAAACAAAATGACTGCAGAGTGGACAGGCGAATTTGTTCCAAAGCCTTCTGCAGACGCAATAGTGGAGACTGCATACTCAAAAAATAAAAAGAAATACGGCTACAATAGCGTATTTTACTATCCTAAAGTTAACGGCTGTGGAGCATTAATAGACGGTCTTACAAAAAAAGTAAAAGTTAATTTAAATTCTAGAGTACAAAAGATAGACGTGCAAAATAAAATTGCTTTCTGTTCTTCTGGAAAAATCTACAGATACAATAAAATCGTTTCAACTCAGGCGCTACCGGAGCTTATAAAGCAAATAACAAATGTTGCGCCAAATGTTAAAAAAGCGGTGGAAAATTTATTATCAAATTCCGTTAGGTGTGTTAATATTGGCGTTAAATCAGAAAAAGGTGTTCCAAAAAAGCTCAAAAACAAACATTGGATATATTTCCCGGAGTCTCAAATTCCTTTTTATAGAGCGGGCGTTTATTCAAATGTGAATAATTTAAATGTACCAAAGGGAAGTTATAGCTTTTATGTCGAATTCTCTTCATTCAATAAAAGATATAAAAGTATTGAGAATTTAGTAGACGATTTTAGAAATCTTGGATTTATAAGAAAAACCGATAAAATAGCAGCTCTAAATATTATAGATATGCCTTATGCTTACGTGATTTTTGACGATAGAAGAGAAAAATCTCTTCAAATTATAAAAGAGTTTTTAAAAGAATGCGGTATTTTTTCAATAGGCAGATACGGAGCTTGGGAATATTCTTTTATTGAAAAAAACATGCAAGATGCAAAAAGTTTAGCAGATATGTTAAATAAAAATCGCTTTAGTGCCTAAATCTCAATTCAAAGGCATGCTTAGATGTCCATTAAAGCCAAGATTTTTATAGAACTTATGTACAGGCGTGGTTTATTTCTTATGTCTCTAAACCAATGGACAAAAATCAAATATTCAACAAGTTGTAATTAAGCTTACGGAGCAAATTTACAAACTACAAGCCCAAGTCTGCGTCTATGTCGTTTCAGTCTATGCCGTTTCGTACTCGCTTTCTTGGCAAAGACACAACGGCATTGTTTTCTTTTATACGTTCTCTAAATGCCAATTTTGGAACTACAATTTTTGAGCCTGTCGGTCTTGAGCTTGCTAAAGTAATTTTCAAAATAACAGAAAAACGGCCAACTGCCGGAACGCAAATAAGCGATGACGCTCAAAGAGAGATTCAAAATATTATTGACGAAATTTCAGCAGCAAGCGTAAAGCCGAGTAAAGTTGAAGAGATAGAAAGAATAAGGAAAGTTCGTCGGAGAGGCAAAATGCATAAGGTAAAACTTACAAAAATAGCTATTTACCTTGAAAAAACCAATAGGGGAAATTTTTGTTTGATATTAAAACCGTAGCCCCTAATAAATGTAGTTTTAAAGAATTTAAAAGAACTTTACTTGAATGGACTGCGGTAATTCTTTTAGAAAATCCCAAAGCAAAAGTTACTACGCTTATGGCAATTGCGTATAATCCTTACGAGCCAAAACCGTATGACCGCTGGACACTGGCTGGAATGCTTGATTTAGGAAATGAATTAAAAGTTGCCGAAGAATTTTGGGATTTTCTTGCAGGCAAAGATACCTATAAAGATTTATTGGATCGTTTTGAGCGCGTTGGCATTGAGATTAGAGAAGAAATTGATAATTATTTCAAAAATACAATAAATAATGCTCGAAGTGGTAAACGAATAATTTCCGCAGTAACATGATACTGTATAAGTGTTTGACAATTAATAGAAAATACTGATAGAATCAGACAATGTCCTATAAGATTAATATGCGTTTATAGGGCGTATATATTATAAATACTTAACTTAAAAAAGTTTTAAAATTGGGCTTATAGTTTGTAAATTTGCTCCGTAAGCTTAATTACAACTTGTTGAATAAAGGAGTCGTAGCATTATGAAAGCATTAGTTGTTAATTGCGGTTCGTCATCTGTAAAGTATACTTTATTTGAGATGGAAAATGAGAAAAAGATAGCTTGGGGCTTAATAGAGTGTATAGGTCTTCCAGAAGCTTTTTATAAGAGAGAAACTGTAAAAAATAAAGAGACAAAAGAATCCGTAAAAGTTGCAAATCATACTGAAGCTGTAGAGCTGATAATAAACGAATTGCTAGATAAAAAGAAAGGTATTATTTCAGACGTCAGTGAAATAGATGTTGTTGGTCACAGAGTAGCTCATGGTGGAGATAAATTCTCAAAATCTGTTTTGGTTACAGGAAAGGTAAAAGAAGAGTTAAAAGATTGTTTTTCAATAGCTCCATTGCACAATCCTGCTCATTATGCTGGTATAGTTGCTGTTGAAAAAATGCTTCCTGGAATACCATCTGTTTTGGTGTTTGATACGGCTTTCCATCAAACAATACCTGATTATGCTTATATGTATGCTCTTCCTTATGATTTCTATGAAAGAGATCATATAAGAAAATATGGTTTTCATGGAACTTCCAATGATTATATTTCGCACAGAGCAGCGGTTTTACTTAACCAACCTTTGAACACTTTGAAATTGATAACTGCTCATCTTGGCAATGGTAGCAGCATAACTGCAATAGAAAATGGTAGAGCTATAGATACGTCAATGGGTTTTACTCCATTGCAAGGTGTTATTATGGGTACAAGATGCGGAGATATTGACCCCGCTATAATAGCTTATCTAATAGATCAATACCCTGAGTACAAAGATGCTAAAACGCTAAATGATTTGATGAATAAAAAAAGTGGATTAGCGGGAGTATCAGAACTTTCTGCTGATATGAGAGATATTCTTAAAGCTGTTTCAGGAGGAAATAAAAAGGTACAACTTGCTTTTAACATGCTTGTTTACAGTATAAAAAAGTATGTAAGCGCTTATTATGGAGTATTAAATGGTGCTGATGCATTAATATTTACCGCTGGAATAGGGGAAAATTCCGCTCCTGTTAGAGAAGCTGTTTGTAAGAATTTAAATGCTTTGGGAATTGAACTAGATGTTGAAAAAAATAAAGAGCGTTCAAGAGAAGAGAGATTTATATCAACAAGCAATTCTAAAGTGAAGATTATAGTTATTCCAACAAATGAAGAGTTGATGATAGCAAGAGAGTCTCGCAGAGTTATAGGAAATAATAAGTAAGCAATTGACAAGAAGCTGCAGAACATATTAAAATGTTCGGAATTTCAATGAGAGAACTAATACTAAGTTTGTCTGATTTTTTGAAAACGGATACAGTTGAAGTTAAAGATCATAAGTACAATGGTAACATAGGGTTAAGTTTTGATATTTTTATTTCTTTTAGAGCTTTAAAGTTTTCTGAAGAATCAATATATGTAAGTGGGATAATGGAGGGTTTTGTTGAAGTTGAATGTTCACGTTGCCTTAGCTTATACAAACATCATATTGAAATCCCTATAAATACCAATATTGAAGTAGATAATTGGCAGATTGACGTTGGCGAAGAAGTTCGTCAGTTATTACTACTTGAAATGCCCATGAAACCTATTTGTAATCAAGATTGTCTTGGAATATGTAAAACTTGCGGAAGACACAATAAAAAGAATAATTCTTGTAATTGCTGTGACAGCATTGACGAGTCAGTTAAAGAAAGATGGAAAGAATTGTTAAATAACAATAGCGGAGGAAGTAAAAAGATGCCAAACCCAAAAAGAAAACATACTCCTCATCGTAGGGATTGCAGAAGATCAGCAAATTCAAAATTAGACGCTCCAAATGCAAGTAAATGCTCAAATTGCGCAGCTGTAAAAATGCCTCATAAAGTATGCCCAGAGTGCGGTTTTTATAATGGGAGGCTCATAGTTGCTAAAAAAGTTAAAAAAGCTAAAAACGCAGAATCAGAAGAACAAAGTCGGCAAGAGGTTGAAAAATAATGATAATTGCGCTTGATGCTATGGGCAGTGACTTCGCTCCAGTTTCTACAGTTGAAGGTGCAATTTTAGCGGCAAGAGAATCGGACTACAAGATTTTACTTGTAGGCCCAGAAAGGATATTAGTCGAAGAAATGTCAAAATATGCTAAACGTTATAACGTTAAGTCTCTTAATATAGAAATAGTTAATGCGACGGAAATTATTTCTATGGACGATCACCCGGTTAAGGCTGTACGTGATAAAAAAGATTCGTCTTTATCAGTTTGTGCAAAACTTGTTGCCAATGGAAAAGCAGATGCTTTTGTTTCAATGGGTAACTCTGGAGCAGTTATGTCTGCGGCATTGTTCTATTTGAAAAGGATAGAAGGCGTCTTGAGGCCCGCTATTTCAACAACTTTCCCAAGCATAAACGGCCATTGCGTAATTGCCGATATGGGGGCAAACGTTGACTGCAAACCAGAATATCTTTTGCAATTTGGAATAATGGCAAGTTTATTTTGTGAAAAGATTATTGGTATTAAAGATCCAAAAGTCGGACTTGTTTCAATAGGAGAAGAAGATATCAAGGGAAATGAACTTACTTTGGCTGCGTTTGATCTCCTAAAGAAAGCCGACATTAATTTTGTTGGTAATATTGAAGGGAGAGATATTCCAAAAGCAAAAGCAGATGTTGTGGTATGTGATGGCTTTGTAGGAAACGTAATATTAAAATTTGGTGAAGGCCTTGCGGAAGTTCTTTTAAAACTCATTAAGACATCTCTTAAAAGACATCCTATGGCTTGGGTATCTGTTCCTTTTTTGTGGTTTGCTATAAAGGATTTAAGAAAAAAGGTGGATTATAACGAAGTTGGCGGAGCTCCTCTTTTAGGTGTTGACGGTGTTTGCATAGTTGGTCATGGAGCTTCAAATTTTAAAGCTGTTAAAAACGCTATTTTCGTTGGAGCAAAAGCTGCTAAAGATAATCTTACCAAAGACATAAAAGAAGCTATAGCAAAATCAAAAATGGATTTGGTATAATAATGAACAAAAAAATTGGCGTGAAAATTTTAGGCACTGGTTCATATTTTCCCAAGAAACTTCTTACCAATGCTGATTTGGAAAAGATGGTTGACACTTCAGATGAATGGATAAATACAAGAACTGGAATCAAGGAAAGGCGAATTGCCGAGAAAAATGAAACTACTTCGGATCTTGCCTATATGGTTTCTTTAGAAGCTTTAAAATCCTCAAATATTTCCCCAGATAAAATAGATTTAATAATTGTAGCTACTATTACTCCAGATATGTTTTTTCCGTCAACAGCATGTTTTTTGCAAAAAAAATTGGGATTAAATTCTATCCCAGCTTTTGACTTATCCGCTGCTTGCAGTGGTTTTATTTATGGCATTGCAACGGTAAGAGCATTTATAGAGTCTGGACTATATAGAACTGTTTTATTAGTAGGATCTGAAACTCTTTCAAAAATTACAGACTGGACAGACAGAAATACATGCGTTTTATTTGGCGATGGGGCGGGTGCAATGATATTGTCCGCTTCAGAGGAAGATGACAATATCTTATCAACATATCTAGGCGCAGATGGTGCATATTCAGATTTACTTTTCCTGCCTGGCGGCGGTTCTGCCAACCCTGCTACAGCAGAAACTGTTAATCAAAATCTTCATACAATGAAAATGCAAGGCAAAGATGTTTTTAAGGCGGCAGTTCCAAAGATGGCTTTATCTGCTCAAAAAGCTTTAGAGCTTTCTGGTAAAAAACTAAAAGATATAAGTCTCTTTATACCTCATCAGGCAAATATGAGGATAATTGAAGCTGTTGCTAAAAAACTTGATATACCAATGGACAAAGTTTTTGTAAATATCCATAAAACTGGAAATATTTCATCAGCTACCACCATAACAGCTTTAGATGAAGCCATAAAGACAGGCAGAGTTAAACGCGGAGACTTAGTTGCGATGGTTGCTTTTGGCGGCGGATTTACTTGGGGCGCTTCCGTAGTTAGAATCTAAGATTTCATAGGATTGATTATAATGTCAAAAATAGCATTGATGTTTCCCGGACAAGGATCTCAAAGCGTAGGAATGGGAAAAGATTTTTACGAAAAATACCCAAAAGCTAAAGAAATAATAGACTTAGCTGGTGACGAACTTAAAAAAATTATTTTTGAAGGACCTCAAGAAGATTTAACTCTTACAAAATATGCTCAACCTGCAATCTTTACGGTAAGCATAGCAGCATTTGAAGTTTTTAAAGAGCTTTATGATTTTAAAAATGCTGAATTTGTTGCTGCTGGACATTCTTTAGGTGAGTATTGTGCATTGTATGCCGCAGGATTCTTTGATTTTAAAGATGGACTGTCTATGGTAAAAGCCAGAGGTGAATTTATACAAAAAGCTTCTGAAGCAAATCCGGGCACTATGGCTGCAACCATTGGCCTTGATGCGCCTATTGTTGAAGATATATGTAAACAAGCTTCAACTGTTGGCGTATGTGAAGCTGTAAACTTCAACTCTCCATGCCAAATTGTTATAGCCGGAGTTTCTGCTGCAATAAATAAAGCTGTTGAACTTGCGTCTGCCGTCGGAGCAAAAACAGTTGTTTTAAATGTTTCAGGTCCTTTTCATTCTTCTCTTATGTCGTCAGCTTCGGATAATATGGCAAAAGAGTTGGAAAAATATACTTTTAACGCGCCCAAATTTGGAGTGTTTACCAATTGTGATGCTTCTCTAACTAAAGATTTGTCAACAATAAAAGAAAAACTCGTAAAACAAATTAAATCTGCCGTAAAGTGGGACGAAACTATAAAGAATATAATCCTTTTAGGCTTTGACAAATTTATAGAGATTGGGTCAGGAAAAGTTTTGTCAGGGCTTTTAAGAAGGATAGACAGATCAAAAAAGGCGTTAAATATAGAAGATTGTGAGAGTTTAGAAAAAACGTTGGAGGAATTGAATAAATGAGACTTCAAGGAGAGACAGCAGTTATTACCGGTTCTGCTCAAGGAATAGGAAGGGCAATAGCTGATCTTTTTGCGTCTGAAGGAGCGCAGGTTGTTATTTCTGACATAAATATTGAATCAGCTCAGAAAACTGTAGATGAAATAAAATCAAAGTATGGTATTGAAACTGCAGCTATAGCGGCAAATGTGACTAAGTTAGAAGACTGTGAATCGCTGATAAAAGCTTCTCTTGATAAATTTTCCAAAATAGATATACTAGTCAATAATGCAGGTATAACTAAGGACAATCTCGTCTTGAGAATGAGTGAAACAGATTGGGATGCAGTTATAGCCGTTAATTTAAAAGGTGTGTTTAACTGTATAAAAGCTGCAAGTAAGCCAATGCTTAAAGCAAGACAGGGTAGAATAATAAATATAGCTTCTGTTGTTGGACAAATGGGGAATGCTGGTCAGATAAATTATTCTGCTTCTAAAGGGGGAGTTATAGCAATGACTAAAACTTGTGCAAGAGAATTTGCTTCAAGAAATATTTTAGTGAATGCCATTGCTCCAGGGTTTATACGCACTACGATGACTGACAAGTTGACTCAAGAGCAAAAAGATGCTATGGCTTCTGCAATACCTCTTGCAAGACTTGGAAATGCATCTGACATCGCTAAGTCTGCTTTGTTTTTTGCAAGTGATGATTCGTCTTATATAACAGGACATGTTATGGCAGTTAACGGTGGAATGTACATGTAATTTATACGCTCTTTGCATATCTAAAAATAATAGCAAAGAATAACAAAGGGAGGACGTACAATGGCAGATTTAGAGACTAGAGTGAAAGAAATTATTGTTGAACAATTAGGTGTAGATCCGGCAGAAGTTGTAACAGGAGCATCTTTTGTTAATGATTTAGGAGCAGATTCTTTGGATACAGTAGAACTTGTTATGGCTTTTGAAGAAGAATTCGGTATTGAAATACCAGATGAAGAAGCTGAGAAGATTCAAACAGTAGGAAGCGCAGTTGAATACATAAAAGCGCATGCTACAAAATAATAACAAGGTATAAAAATGAAAAAGAGGATAGTTATAACCGGTGTTGGAGTTGTTACTCCTATAGGTATAGGCAACGCTGATTTTACTAATGCTTTAAAAGAAGGAAGGTCAGGTGTCTCTAATATAGAGTCTTTTGATGCAAGCGTTTATACTACTCGCTTTGCAGCTATCGTAAAAGATTTTGAACCTGAGAAATTTATTGAGAAAAAAAAAATAAATAAGATGGCCAAATTTACACAGTTTGGTTTTACTGCTGCGAAAATTGCTGTTGAAGATTCAGGACTTGATCTGTCTAAAGAAGATTTATCAAGAATCGGAGTTATAACTGGTACCGGTATAGGCGGTTTAGATGTAATTGAGGAAGAAGAACAGACTCTTTTAGCAAAAGGTCCAAGAAGAGTAAGTCCTTTTCTTATTCCTATGATAATTACAAATATGCTTCCTGGTGAAATAGCCATAAAGTATGGTTTTACCGGTCCCAATTATGCAATTACTAGTGCTTGCGCTTCGGCAAACAATGCTATAGGGGACGCTTTAAGACTTTTGCGAAGCGGTGATGCTGATGTTATAGTTACTGGTGGTTCTGAAGGCGCTATAGTTCCGCTAGGAATAGCGGGTTTTTGTTCTATAAAAGCTCTCTCTCAGAGGAATGATGATCCACAAAAAGCATCTAGACCTTTTGATAAGAATCGCGACGGTTTTGTTATAGGCGAGGGCGCTGGAATTGTAGTTCTTGAAACTTTAGAGCATGCTTTAGCCAGAGGTGCAAAAATATATGCTGAACTTGTAGGTTATGGAGCCTCTAATGATGCTTATCACATTACAGCTCCTGAACCAGAAGGTAAATCTGCTATCTTGGCAATGGAAAAAGCTATATCCGATGCAGGTATTTCTAAAGATGAAATTGATTATATAAATGCTCATGGAACTTCTACAGTATTAAATGATAAAGCTGAAACTTTGGCAATAAAAAAAGTTTTTGGAGAAAAAGCGTATAAAATACCTGTTTCGTCAACTAAGTCTATGACGGGGCATCTATTGGGTGGTGCTGCTAGTGTGGAGCTTGCTGCTACAGTTCTTGCTATGCAAGAGGGTTTTATACCTCCTACTATAAATTATGAAACTCCAGATCCAGACTGTGATTTAGACTATGTTCCAAATAAAATGAGGCAACAGCAAATAACTTGTGCGCTTTCAAATTCTTTGGGCTTTGGTGGTCATAATGCAATGATAGTAGTAAAAAAATATGCTAGTTAAAGATTATGGAAAACTTCAAGAGATTATTGAATATAAATTCAATAATCTTGAAGTTTTAGAAACTGCTTTAACTCATAAATCTTATGCCGCTGAATCTGGCGGCAAAAAAAACGATAATGAGCGTATGGAGTTCCTAGGAGACAGCATTTTGTCTGCTATAATAGCAGAAACTTTATACTTAAGGTATCCTAGCGAAAGCGAAGGGAAATTGTCTCAATTAAAAGCCCAAATTGTCTCTGCGTCTAATTTAAGTATTTGGGCAAAAGAGATAAATTTGGGTTTTTATATTTTATTAGGAAGAAGTGAAGATGCGTTTGAGGCGAGAAATAGAGAAAGTCTTTTATGCGATGCTTTTGAAGCTGTTGTCGGAGCCATATATTTAGATGGCGGTTTTGAAAATGCTAAGAAGTTTGTTCTAAAATTCTTAGATATTCGCAAAGAAATAATTATAACAGACTATAAAAGCAGATTTCAGGAAGAAGCTCAATCAGTTTATAAAGAGCTTCCTAAATATAGAATAATAAAAGAATTTGGCTCTGACCACAACAAAAAGTTTGAAGCGGCTGTTTATGTAAAAAATAGACTTTTTGGTAAAGGTATAGGCAGTTCTAAAAAGGAAGCTCATCAATCTGCAGCTAAACAGGCAATGGAAAATATAAAAGAGTCTGTTGACGCAAGTAATGTTGGGCATTAGCGCTGTTTGCGCCACTAGATTTGAGGTAAACTAAAAGAGGGGTTATAAATGGTAATGGATTATATGTTGTCTGAAGAAGAAAAGATGATGGTTGAAACCGCAAGAACTATTGCGATTGAAAAGATGAAGCCTGTTAGAGAACATTACGATGAAAAAGAAGAATTTCCTTGGGAGATTGTAAAAGAGTTTGCTCAGGCTGATTTATGTGGAGTATATATTCCTGAAGACTACGGCGGTTTTGGAAAAGGGATAATGGGATTGGTTCTTATAGTTGAAGAACTTTGCAAAGTTGATGGCGCTATAGCATTGTCTCTTGCTGCTACAGCTTTAGGAACTCTTCCTATTCTTATAGCAGGAAATGAAGAACAAAAGAAAAAGTATTTGCCAGATATTGCGTCAGGCAAAAAGCTTGCAGCTTTTGGACTAACTGAAGCTAATGCTGGTTCTGATGCTACTGGTATGACGATGACGGCTGTAAAAGACGGCGATTACTATGTTTTAAACGGAGCAAAGCGCTTTATAACAAATGGCGGTGACGCTGAAACATATACGATTTTTGCAAAAACAAATTCTGCTAGAGGAGCAAGAGGAATTTCTTGTTTTATAGTAGAAAAAGGAATTCCTGGATTTGAATTTGGGAAAAAAGAAAAGAAAATGGGTATAAGAGCGTCTTCTACAAGAGAACTTATGTTTAATAATTGTAGAGTACATAAAGATCAGCTTCTTGGTAAAGAAGGTCATGGTTTAATGATAGCACAAGCTACGCTAGATAATTCTCGTCCCGGAGTAGCTGCTCAGGCTTTGGGTATAGCTGCAGGAGCATTGGATGAAGCCGTTGATTATGCTAGAAAAAGAGTACAGTTTGGTCAGCCTATAGCTTCTTTCCAGGGCATACAACATATGCTTGCAGATATGGCTACTGGGGTTGAAGCCGCTAGAGCTTTGCTTTATGCCTCAGCTAGAATGATAGATGCTGGAACAGAAAAACGTACCAGCAAAGAGTCTGCTATGGCTAAGCTTTTCTGCTCCGAGGTAGCTATGAAGGTTACGACTAACGCGGTACAGATACTTGGCGGATACGGATATTCAAGAGAATATCCGGTTGAGAAAATGATGAGAGATGCAAAAATAACGGCTCTTTATGAAGGAACAAGCCAAATTCAAAAAAATGAAATTGCCCTTAACCTTATAAAAGAATCGGCTGCAAAATCTAAATAAGAAAAAGCAAATCTTTGAAATACAGCAGTAAGTGGAATAAAGACAAAAGCTTATAATTTGTCATAGTTCCACTTTTGTGCTTTTAAGTTTGATGCGAAGATGAAATAGAGAGGGGGAAAATGAATATAATTGTTTGCATTAAGCAGGTTCCTAATACCACAAATGTTCAAATTGATCATGATACGGGTAGATTAAAAAGAGATGGAGTAGAATCTATAATAAATCCTTTTGACGAGTATGCTATCGAAGAAGGCGTAAGAATAAAAGAAAAAGTTGGCGCAAAAGTAACAGTTATTACCATGGGGCATCCTCAGGCAGAGGCTATTTTAAGAGAAGCTATAGCAAAAGGTGCAGACGAAGGTGTTTTACTAAGCGATAGAGCTTTTGGCGGAGCCGATACTTTAGCCACCTCCTACGCTTTGTCAATGGCTATAAAATCATTAGGTAATTTTGATATAGTTATTTGTGGCAAACAGGCATCAGATGGAGATACTGCTCAAGTAGGACCTGGAATTGCAGAAATGTCGGATATTGCACATGTAGCTTGTGTTAAAAAAGTAGAATCAATTGATGATAAAACTATAAAGGTTGAAAGAATGATGGAAGATGGTTACGATTTAATAGAAAGTTCACTTCCAGTTCTTTTAACTGTAGTTAAAGAAATAAATAATCCAAGAGTAGCATCATTAAAAGGCAAAATGGCGGCAAAAAAAGCAGTTATCAAAGTTTTAGATGCTGCAGCAATTGGCGCTGATACTAAAAAGACTGGCCTTAACGGATCTCCTACTCAGGTTATGAAAATCTTTACTCCACCACAAAGAACAGGCGGAGAAAAATTTACTGGAGAGCCTAATGAAGTTGCTGCGGCTTTAGTAAAGAGATTGTCTGACTTGAGCCTTATATAGAAGAGATTTATTTTTTGAATATAGCTTTTTTAGATTAGAACGGAGAAATTATAAATGACAAATAGTATAAAAGTATTAAACGATAAATGCGTCGGTTGTGGACAATGCGCAGGAGCATGTCCTTTTGACGCTATTTCAACGGTTGAAAGATCCGAACATCCTAAGAAATTTAAGCTGGCGGTTATAGATTTAAACAAATGTACATATTGTGGAACTTGTGTACAGGCGTGTAACTTTAATGCAATAGAGCTTGCGAAAGACGCGCATCAAGCAGGTGTTGATAAAAGTGAATACAAAGGCGTATGGGTTTATGCTCAACAAAGACATGGAGAGATCGCAGGTGTAGTGTACGAACTTCTAAATGAAGGGAAAAAACTTGCAAAACAGCTGGGTACGAGCCTCAGTGCTGTTTTAATTGGCGACAATATAAAATCAAACGCCCAAGATTTGATAAACAGAGGCGCTGACAAAGTTTATGTTTGCGACGATCCAATCTTTATTGAATTCCAAGACGATCCTTATGCAAGCATATTGACTCAGATTATAAAGAAAGAAAAACCCGAGATTATTTTGATGGGCGCTACAAATATAGGTCGTTCTTTTGCTTCAAGAGTTGCTGCAAGAATATACACGGGTCTTACGGCAGACTGTACATCTTTAGAAATTGATCCTGAAACAAGAAATCTCCAACAAACTAGACCTGCTTTCGGCGGAAACATTATGGCTACTATCTTAACTCCTGGCCATCGCCCTCAAATGGCTACAGTTAGGCATAAAGTCTTTAAAGAGGCAAAAGTAGAGGAAGGAAGAAAAGGCGAAATTGTAGATTGTAAAGTTGAAGTTGCTACATTAGTCAACAGAACAAAGTTTTTAGGTTTTATAAAAGATTCAAGCTCAAATATTAATATTGACGATGCTGATATTATTGTAGCCGGGGGAAGAGGCGTTGGCAAAGCTGAAGGCTTTGAACTTCTTGAAGAACTTGCTGAGTTTCTTGACGGAGCTGTAGGCGCTTCAAGAGCTGCCGTAGATTCTCAATGGATACCGTATTCCCATCAGATAGGTCAAACAGGAAAAACAGTTGCGCCTAAAGTCTATATAGCGTGTGGAATATCTGGACAAATACAACATACTGTTGGAATGAATTCTTCAGATATTATTATTGCAATAAATAAAGATGCGTCTTGCCCAATGATGCAAACAGCGACATATGCTTTAGAAGGCGATTTGTACGAAATAATTCCTAATATAATAAAAGAAATAAAATCTGTAAGGCGTGACTAAATAAATTTATATAGTTGGTTTGTCCATTCTGTGTTGTTATAAGATGAAACCGAAAGGAGTTTGTAAAAGCGGAGATAGTTTCTGTGGATATAATCAAAGGAGAGACGCAAATGCCAAAAAAAGTAATAGACGTTCAACAGCAGATTAAAAACCAGACCTCGTTAGTAGATACTCCTGATGCCCTTAATGCTCTTTTAGAGCGAGTGAAAAAAGCGCAGGGAATTTATTCAAGCTTTACGCAAGAGCAGGTTGACGAGATTTTCAAAGCTGCGGCTATCGCGGCTAATCAAGCAAGGATTCCATTAGCGAAAATGGCAGTTGAAGAAACTGGCATGGGAATTGTTGAAGATAAGGTTATAAAAAACCATTTTGCTTCCGAATATATCTACAATAAACATAAAGACGCTCGCACTTGCGGACTTATAAGCGAAGATAAAGCTAATGGGATTAAAATAGTAGCAGACCCTATCGGCATTATTGCAGGCATAGTTCCGACTACAAACCCTACATCTACGGCAATATTTAAATCTTTAATTGCTTTAAAAACGAGAAATGGAATTATTTTCTCGCCTCATCCTAGAGCAAAGAATTCTACAATAGCTGCAGCTAAAATTATTCTTGACGCTGCTGTTAAAGCAGGCGCGCCGGAAAATATAATAGGATGGATAGATGTTCCATCTTTAGAACTTACAAATTTGCTCATGACACATAAAGATATAGCAACAATTCTTGCCACAGGCGGGCCTGGAATGGTTAAAGCTGCTTATTCTTCTGGAAAACCTGCTTTGGGCGTAGGCGCTGGAAATACCCCTGCAATTATTGACGAAACTGTTAATATCCAGATGGCGGTTTCTTCTATTCTTATGTCAAAAATATTTGATAATGGTATGATTTGTGCTTCAGAGCAATCAATAATAGTCGTTAAAGATATTTATGATGCAGTTATAAAAGAATTGGCGTTTCGCGGAGCTTACATACTAAATAAACAAGAAAAAGATAAAGTTGCAAAAACCATAATCAATGATGGAAAACTAAACGCTGCTATTGTAGGTCAACCTGCGTATAAAATAGCTGAGATGGCGGGAGTTAAAGTCCCTAAGGACGCCAAAGTTATTGCTGGTGAAGTTAGCGAAATTTCTTTAGACGAAGAATTTGCCCATGAGAAGTTATCTCCTGTGATAGCAATATATAAAGCTGATAATTTTGAAAATGCTGTTGAAAAAGCTTATCAACTTGTAGAGCTTGGCGGTGCAGGGCATACTTCAGTTTTATATACTGACGAAAGAAAAAAAGAGAGAATAAATTATTTCGCAAACAAACTGCATACAGGAAGAGTATTGATCAATACTCCATCATCACAAGGTGGAATAGGAGATTTGTTTAACTTTAAACTAGAACCGTCATTAACTCTTGGTTGCGGTTCGTGGGGAGGAAACGCTGTGAGCGAGAACGTTGGGGTAAAACACCTTTTGAACTATAAAACTGTTGCAGAAAGACGTGAAAATATGTTGTGGTTTAGAGTTCCATCAAAAATTTATTTTAA
Organism: Endomicrobium sp.; assembly: GCA_031264105.1. GTDB lineage: Bacteria > Elusimicrobiota > Endomicrobiia > Endomicrobiales > Endomicrobiaceae > Endomicrobiellum. Next base: position 19,761 of record JAISEM010000031.1, on the reverse strand, counting down.
AAGAGGCGCTACAGATTTAGCTTTACGCGAACTTGAAGGCAGAAAGCGCGCATTTATAGTTACCGACAGAGTTCTTTTTAACTCTGGCTCTATTTACAATATAACCAAAGTTTTGGAAGAAATAAATATTGACTATCAAATATTCTTTGATGTAAAGCCAGATCCTACCGTTTCAACTATAAACGAAGCATTGTCTATGCTTAGAACTTACGAGCCTGATGTTATTATCGCTTTTGGAGGTGGTTCTCCAATAGATGCGGCAAAAATTATGTGGTTGATGTATGAAAATCCAGATATAGATTTCAAAAACGTGGCAATGCGCTTTATGGATATAAGAAAGAGAATCTGCAAAATGCCTGAACTTGGAACTAAAGCCCAGTTAATTGCTATACCTACCACCTCTGGAACTGGATCTGAAGTTACTCCATTTGCTGTAATTACAGAAGATTCAACTCGCATTAAATACCCTATAGCAGATTATGCATTGACTCCCAATATGGCAATAATTGATCCAAATTTTGTAGACTCTATGCCTAAAGGCCTTTGCGCTGCTTCTGGAATAGACGCTTTAACACATGCTTTAGAAGCTTATGTTTCTGTGCTTGCCACAAACTTTACAAACTCTCCGGCATTAGAAGCCGTTAAGCTTATATTTAGATATTTACCTCGCTCTTATTCAAAAGGTGGAGATGATCCAATAGCAAGAGAGAAAATGCATTATGCTTCTACATTGGCTGGTATGGCTTTTGCAAATGCTTTCTTGGGGCTGTCACACTCGTTAGCTCATAAGCTTGGCGCGGCATTTAATATTCCACATGGAATTGCAAATGCGTTGGTTATCAGTCAAGTTATAAGATACAATGCAACTGATAAGCCTAGGAAACAAGCCATATTCCCGCAGTACAAATTCCCAAATGCGAAAGCAAAATACGGGCAGATTGCTGATGAGTTAGGCCTTGGCGGAAAGAATGATGGCGAAAAAGTAGAATTGTTGATTAATGCCATAACTCGGCTTAAGAAAGATATTCAGATACCCCTTTCAATAAAAGAAATGGGTGTTTCTGAGAAAGATTTTAAGGATAAACTTGATACGTTGGTTGAGCAGGCTTTTGACGATCAGTGCACAGGTGCAAATCCTGTATATCCTTTGATGGAAGATATTAAAGAGGTTTTCCTAAAAGCATATAATGGGCAAATGCAATAATTAAAGCGGGAAAAGAATGAACAATAAGAATCAGGAAATAGGTTTAAAAAAAGAAGTATTAGAAAGAATAATAAGAGCATTTTTCTCAGACAACTTTGAAGAGAGTATTCGTCGTATTCCTTTAGACATGCGTCCAAAGGAATACGAGGTTCTTTATAGATGTTGTATTTATAAAGAAAGAGCGATTTTAAGAGATAGAGTTATAGCAGGACTTGGTTTCTCTATAGAAGATGCCGATGAATTTGTTGATTTATTTATTTATGCAAAAAAAGCTCTTGAGCGCGAACATATTGACGATAAACCTCTTACTCTTATTAAAACTGCATGTCAGGGTTGCGTTCCAAACAGAATTTATGTTACGGATGTATGTCAAGGATGCGTAGCAAGATCTTGCAAAACTGCGTGTAAGTTTGGCGCTGTAAGCATTGTAAACGGTAAATCTAAAATAGATCCTGCTAAATGCAAAAATTGCAAAATGTGTATACCAGCATGCCCATATAACGCTATAGTGAAAATAGCAGTCCCTTGCGAAGACGCATGTCCTGTAGATGCTATTAAAAAGAATGAAAATGGTACGACTAAAATAGATTACAATGTTTGTATATCATGCGGCAAATGCATGATGGCATGCCCATTTGGAGCCGTCAACGAGAAAAGCCAGATAATTGATGTTTTAAAAAATATAAAAGCTGGTAAGAAAGTTGTTTCTATGATAGCGCCTTCTCTTGTTGGCCAGCTTCAAGGATCTGTATATCAACTGAAAACAGCTTTAAAAAAAGCCGGGTTTTATGATGTATACGAAGTTGCTCAGGGCGCCGATATTACCGCTGAAAATGAAGCTCATGAGTTTGACGAGCGTATGCAAGCAGGCGAACCTTTTATGGCCACTTCATGTTGCGCCGGATATAATCAATTTATAAAAAAGCATTTGCCAGATATAAAAGAGTTTGTATCAACTACAAAAACGCCTATGTATTATATAGCTCAAAAGGCTAAAGAACAACACCTGGACTATATTACTGTTTTTGTAAGTCCATGCGTTGCTAAAAAAAATGAAGCTTGCGCTGATAAAAATGTTGACTATGTTATAAATTATGAAGAAATTGCAGCTTTGTTATCGGCTAAAAATATTAAAGTTCAAGATTGCGCTGAAGAGAAGTTTGATATTGAAAGCTCAAAACAAGGACGCAATTTTGGAGTTACAGGCGGGGTTGCTGGTGCTGTAGCTAAACTTTTAGAAGATAAAAAAGATTTTGTAAAGCCTTACGTCATTAACGGTTTAAATAAAGAAACAATAAAGCGGTTAAAAAAGATGGTCAAAGACAAAAAATGCCTTGAAGGCAATTTAGTGGAAGTTATGGGCTGCGAAGGCGGTTGTATTGGTGGAAACGCTACTGTTTGTGCCCCTAGAATAGCGCAGAAAGCGATAAAAGCATTATACGATCAAAGTAAAGATATAGAAAAAAAGTAATCTCTAGTTTATAAAGCCACGCAGAAAACTGCGTGGCGTTTTTTAATCTAATAAAGTTTTAAATGGGAGGATATATGGATATCGCAGGGTTTTTAATGGGAGCGGTTTTAACGGGACCGGTAACAGCTGTTTGTTGGATATTGTTTAAAATATATAGACAGTAAACGGAATATTAAGGAAAAACTAATGGAAGAGAGAAAACGTATACGTTATAAACTGGCGGGGAATTTTTATCAGTGGAAAGAGTCTCCTGAATTTGTTAATAATATTAATGCTATTCTTTTTGCTTTTAAAGGTTGTAAGGATGTATTGTCATGTAGAGCTGAATTTGTAAATGAAGCTCGTAAAGATCCTATATCGGGGAAAAATATAGGGAATGCATTTTGCAGGCTTATTTCTGAAATAGGAAAAGAAGTTGATATAAATATTGATGAATCATATCTCAAAGAAAACATTGTTCGGCTGTTTCCAGCGACTAATAAGCAAGATAAATTGACTGACTTACTAATAGAAATTAGCTCTTACATTATCGAATATCGGAAGAAAGCCAAAGAGGGGAATTTTATACTTAAATGCCAAATCGCGCCTGAAAATAAATCTTAAATGACTGCGTGTCTTATCTCATAACGATAAAGAATAAAGTTATTGCATATAGAATTTTAAGGCGAGCGATTTGAGAGCTAAAGAGTATAAAAATTTTGAAGATATAAAACGTATAGACGAAAATGATAGTAAATTTTGGTTTGCGCGCGAGCTTGCTCAAGCTTTGGAATATACCCAATGACATAACTTTGCCAAAGTTATTAACCGAGCATGCTTGCTTGCGACAATAGTAGAAATTAGTATGCACGATCAATTTGCTGAAGCCAACAAACTGATCGCTTATGCTAAAGGCGGAAAAAGATCTATTCTCGATTATAAAATTATCTCGTTATACTTATTATTTAATAGTTCAAAATGATGGCCATAGGAAACAAATCATTAAAAAAAATATCTTTCTCCAAAGCGGAGGATTTTGGGTTATATTAATAGCCAAGAGCTGATTGCAAATCTCTTTAAAATATCTCTTACAGATGAGAAAATACATACGATGTGCAGATGGTGCAAACATAGTTCATTATAGTGTATGAAAAGAAGTTAGGAATGCAATAAGACGTGTAAAGAGATATTACCCGAAAACCAACCCGCTCATATGCGCATTGCTCCGCCTGCCAAAAGAGTTCAGTCTTTAATCTTGGGTTTATTAAGCTGGATAAAACATTATAAGTTTACTTAAATAGCAAAAGGTGAACATATGTCTAAAATTTTACTTACTGGGGCGAACGGATTTCTTGGAAGCCATATTGCGGAGGCATTAGTAGAAGCTAATCATAAGGTTATATGCGCTATAAGGCAAACGTCAAATTTAGAATGGATTAAAGATCTCCCGCTTGAACACAAATATTGCGATTTAGGGAATAAAAAATTCTTACAAGAAATTGTAGAAAATGTAGATGCCGTTATACATTGCGCAGGAGTCGTCCGCGCAATATATAAGGAGGAATATTTTAAAACAAATGTAGAAAATACAAAAAGTCTTTGCGAATCAGTTTTAAAAAGTAATCCAAGTTTAAAAAAATTTATATTTATTTCTTCGCAAGCGGCAATGGGCGCATCGCAACTTGGAGCTGTAAGGAAAATTACGGATATTCCTAAACCTGTTTCAGATTATGGTTTAAGCAAAATAGAGGCGGAAAAAGAATTAAAGAAAATTCTTGAAGATAAAATTCCATATACAATTTTGCGTCCCGCAAGTGTTTATGGCCCTAGGGATAAAGATATATTTATATTTTTCAGTCTCGTACATAGACGCTTAAGACCTGTAACATTAAAGAAAAGGCTTTTGCAGCTTGTGTATGTTAAAGATATTGCAAAATCTGTACTTTCTTCTCTTGAAAATACAAAAACAAATAATAATACTTACTACCTTGCAAATTCATCAACATATACTTGGGGTGATATAGGAAAAATAATATCCTTATCTGTGGGGGTTAAGGCTATTGCTTTGCCTGTTCCAGATTTTATATTTAAAGCAGCTGGTTTTATAATGGAAACTTTATCTAGTATAACCAGAAAACCTGTTGTATTAAACAAACAAAAAATTATAGAAATGCTTCAAGATGCTTGGGTCGCAGATACGCTTCCTGCAGAAAACGACTTAAGTATAAAATTTACTAGTCTTGAAGTTGCTTCTGAAATTACGTATAATTGGTATTTGAAAAATAATTGGTTTTAGATACAAAAACAGGAGGAGATTCTATAATGAGTATAGACGTTTTTGAAAAATGTTTTAGCTTTCATGTCGCTGATGATCTAAAACAAACTGGCTTTTATCCATATTTTCATAGAGTTGAGTCTGAACAAGGTCCTGAAGTTATAGTCGATGGCAGAAAGAAAATAGTTGTTTGTTCAAATAATTATCTTGGTCTTGCAAGTCATCCCAAAGTTATAGAATCTTCAGTTATCGCTGCAAAGAAATACGGTACTTCTTGTACAGGTTCAAGATTTCTTAACGGAACTAACGATCTACATGAAAAAGTTGAAAAAAAGTTTGCTAGATTTGTAGGAAAAGAAGAAGCGATTCTTTTTACCACAGGACATCATTCAAATCTAGGTGCGATTTCGTCGCTTGTTGGAAAAGGCGAAGTTGTGGTTGCAGATAGATTGGATCATGCTTCAATTATAGATGGTTCTCGTCTCTCTTTTGGGGAAATGGCAAGATTTAAACATAACGATATGGCAGACTTAGAAAGACAGCTTTCCAATCATCAAGGAAAAGGACTCTTGATAGTTGTAGATGGTATTTTTAGTATGGAAGGTGACATTACAAATCTTCCTGAAATTTCAAAACTTGCAAAAAAGTATGGCGCTAGAATTTTTGTTGATGAAGCTCATTCACTCGGTGTTTTGGGTAAGAATGGTATGGGTACTGGCGAACACTTTAATATGCAAGATGATGTTGATGTTATAATGGCTACAGCTTCAAAATCTTTGGCTTCAATCGGCGGATTTATAGCTAGTAGTTCTAGAGTTATCAATTATATAAAGCATAATGCAAGAAGCATGATTTTTACAGCAAGCCTTCCTCCTGCATGTGTAGGAGCTATTGACGCAGCTTTAGATTTGGTTGTTGCTGAGCCTGATAGAAGAACTAAATTGATGAATACTGCAAAAAAAATGAAAGAAGAATTTAAGTCTATGGGATATAATGTAAATAACTCTCAGTCTTCAATTATCCCTTTAACCGTCGGTAATGACTTAGCTGTTTTCAAAATGTGGAGAATGCTTTTTGACGAAGGGATCTTTGCTTCTCCTGTTGTAACTCCTGCAGTTCCTGAAGGGCAAGCAATAATAAGAACAAGCTATATGGCGACACATACAGAGGACCATTTAAATTTTATACTAGACAAATTCAAAAAAGTTGGTAAACATCTTGGCGTGATAGCGTAATTTTTTAGGAAATATACAAATGAGAATAGTGAAAGTTAATAGTAAAAGTCATATAGAGCAATTTGTTAAATTTCCTTGGAAAATCTATTCAAAAAACAGTAAATGGATCGCGCCATTAATTTCTGACGTAAAGCGGATTATTTCTGAAGATAAAAATCCTTTTTGGCTGCATGCGAGAAGACAATTGTTTTTAGCTTACGATAATAATGGTAATGTTATTGGCAGAATTGCAGCTATAATAGATTATAATTATATGTCTTTCCAAGATGACAAATGCGGATTTTTTGGTTTTTTTGAATGTATTGACGATGTCCAAACAGCGAAGTCTCTTTTTTGCGCAGTCAAAGAATGGTTAAATGAACGGGATATCAAAAAAATGATTGGCCCCATGAATCCATCTACAAATAACGAATGCGGATTTTTATTGGAAGGTTTTGATATTCCTCCAAGTCTTATGATGCCCTACACGCCTGAATATTACTTGAATCTTACAGAACAGTCAGGACTTAAAAAAATAAAAGAATTATATGCTTACGATATGGATGTTTCAGCTGACTCAAGGGTTAAAAGGCTTGAACGTATTGTTGGTATGGCTAAGAAAAAACTTCCTGGTCTAAAAATTAAAACTGTCAGTAAAGATTCATACGAAGAAGATTTAAAAGCTGCGATTTCTATATATAATAGAGCTTGGGAGAAAAACTGGGGGTTTGTTCCTTGGAGTGATGAAGAATTTTCAGCAATAGCTTCAAAACTTAAGCTGATAATGGATCCTGATATGATTATTATAGCAAGTATTTCTGAAGAACCTATAGGTATGCTTATTTCTTTGCCTGATTATAATCAGGTATTAGAAAAACTCAACGGAAAGCTTTTTCCATTTGGTATTTTTAAATTTTTATATTATAAAAAAAAGATTGATTCTCTAAGACTCATGGTTATGGGCGTTGTAAAAGAATACAGGCGTAAAGGCGTAGAAGCCATTATGTATGAAAGGGGTCTAAAAAACGCTTTAAAAATAGGCTACAAGCATTGTGAGCTCTCTTGGGTTCTCGATGACAATATAATGACGCAACGTACTGCTGAGATGATGAATGGTAAAATTTATAAAAAGTATACTGTGTATGGTAATTAACAATTTTTTTCTCCAAAGATCAGACAAGATTTTATAATAAGTTGAAATTTTGTAAAATATGAGGAACAGTAATGGCAAGGTCCGTAAAGAAAAAAACAAAAGTAAAAGAAGGAACCGTTAAGAGGAAAACTGTTAAATCAGCATCTAATAAAGAGATCTTTTTAGAAGAAGTTCCATCAAGTTCCTACATAGTTATAGATTATCCAAATGAAGCAAATGAAGCAGAAGCAATTAACGGATCGCACTATGCATTGCGTATAGGAGCATCTAATGATGGATATGTCGAAATTTCATTCAATGACGGCGAATGGCTTCCTTGCAGATTTGGAAGCGGATACTGTCGGTTTGACTGGATGGGCTTTGATCAAGGACGTCATTCTTTATCAGCAAGACTTGTAAATCATCACGGAAATATTATTGCAGAATCTGACAAAAGGAAATGCAAAGTATGTTGAAAGAAAATACTACTTTTTGCGAAAGATTAGGAAAATTATGTTTATTTTCTGCGGTATTGTGTAGCGCGTTTGTTCTTGCAAGAACTTTTTTGAGAAATGATGATAAGACTTCAAATAATTATCTAGAACGATTAAGGAAATCATATGACGGACTATCCCCGGAAGATTATTCTCAAAAAAGCGCAAAAATTAAACTTACAGGGAAAATTTGATGTATTTAAAGAAAGTAGAAGTGTGTGGTTTTAAATCTTTTGCCGATAAGACATTGTTAGATTTTGAGCCAAGCATCTCGGGAATTATTGGTCCTAATGGCTGTGGCAAGTCTAACATATCAGATTCTATTCGTTGGTGCCTTGGAGAGCAGAGAGCAAAATCAATGAGAAGCTCCAATATGCAAGAAGTGATATTTGGAGGAACTCAAACAAGATCTACAACTGGAATGGCTGAAGTATCACTCACTTTTGACAATTCGCAAAATATTTTGCCGGTTGACTATTCTGAAGTTACAGTAACAAGAAGGCTATTTAGAAGTGGCGAGAGCGAATATTTTATAAATAAAATTCAATGCAGGCTTAAAGATATAAGAGACATGTTTTTGGATACTGGAATAGGGTCAGACGGATATTCCATAATTGAACAGGGGAAAGTTGATTTTTTAACTACTGCAAAACCAGAAGATAGAAGAGAATTGTTTGAAGAAGCCGCCGGAGTTTCTAAATATAAAGTAAGAAGAGAAGAAACTTTAAGAAGGCTTGAAAAAATAGATGCTGATATGTCTCGCTTATCTGACGCTTTAGCTATACATAAGCAACAGATAACAGCGTTGGACATTGCTGCGAAAAAAGCAAAACAACATAAACAATATCAAGAAGATCTTGCAAAATATGAGGTTGCCTCTTTAGTTAAACGCATATCTTATGGCGACAACGAAATATCAAGAATAAAAGCAGAGCTTGATCCTAAAATAAAAGAGTTTGAATCAACAAATACTTCTATGGCTCAGCTTGATGCTAGCATACAAGAAATGAGGCTTTCTTTAGATGAAAAAAATGAGTCTTATGTTAATATAAATAGAGACTTAAGCGAAATAAAAATGCAGATTGGCGTGGCGGATCAAATAGTCCAACATGTCATGCAAAGAGAAGCTGAAATCAAGTCCGAAAAAGAAAGACTTGAACAAGAATTAGTAATAAATAGAGAAAAACTTGCTTATATGGAAGAACAACTTAAAACTTTAAATTTAGATGATGGAACTCTATCAGATGAGTCGGTTAAATATGAGGCTGATTATAAAGAAAAAGAACGTCAATATAATCTTATAAAGAGTAGATTGTCTGAACTAGAAATTAGAGAAAATGAAATAAGGACTAAACTTTCGCAAATAGAATCTGAAAAAGAGCAGCAGGTTAATTTAAGCGCTGATCTTTCTGAAAGTAAGATACATTTGGATGCAGATGTCGCCTCTTTAGAGAGAACAATGTCAAGGCTTGAAAATGATGTAGAGTCTACCAGTCAAGAAATAGCTGCTATAGAGGCTGATCTTGAAGCCGCAAGCTCTTTTCTATGTTCTTCTGAAATGAAAAAAGAAGAAATAAGCAAGACTATTTTAGAAAATGGGGAAAGATGTAAAGCTTTGGAGAATGTTTTATTACAATATAAAGAGTCTTTGGCATCGAATGAGTCTCGTGTAGCTACGCTTAAAGAGTTTGACCAAAAAGATCCAGTGAGATCTTCAATAAGAGCTGTGCTGGCGCTTGGCAATTTAGCAAGAGGCCCGATAAGCAGTTTAATTGATTCAGATGAAGATAATCAGGTATTAGCGGCTTTTGTTCTTAGTGATAAGCTAAATTACCTTGTCTGCGAAAATACTCAAAAAGCAGAGCAGGCTATTAAATTTTTAGAAGAAAACAACTTGAGTCGTCTTTCTTTTATAGTTGCCGATAAAATTTCTGACTCGATTCAAACTTCTACTATAGGTTTACCTCAAGGTCATAGCGAACTTATAAAACATTTAAGGTATAATTCTTCCGACGAAAAAATAATTCGTTATGTTTGTTCTGGAGCGTTGATTTCTGGAAATAAAGTTTATGGCAGCGTTGTCGTTTCCGGCGGAGGAAAAATATCTTTCGAAAAACCTGTGTTGATTGAAGAGCAGATAAAAAATCTTCAAGCCAAGTCGGAGGAACTTAGGCAAAATATTGTTTCAACACAATCTGAAATTGAACAAATAAATGGAGATCAAATAAATTTATGTCTAGAAAAAGAAAGACAGGGTTTTGACTCTATTAAGGCAAAGACTCAAATAGAAGACAAGCGCAGCCAAATAGAAGAGAAAAGAAATACTATAAAAAGTATCATTGAAGAGATAAATAAACACAAAGAAGAGATAAGCGTAAAAACTGCTGAACTAGGCTCATTTAATGAGAAAATATCCGCATTTGAAACAAAACTTTCAGGCTGCGAAGATGAAGAAAATAGATTTTACGAAGAATTAAAAATTATGGAAAATGATAGTTTGACAGTAAGAAAAGATGAAGAAAGTTTAGCTCCGTCAATGATGGAAGCTCGCAGTCTTTGGGATAGAAAGACTGTTGAATTTGAAAATAAACAGAAAGGTCAGCAGTATTTGACAGATAATATTGCGAACATAAAACAGCAAATACAGTATGCTGAAACTAAAATTGTAGAAAATGACGAGAAGCTTTCTGAATTGCTTACTTCCCAAGAGACTGAAACTATAAAAATTCAGCAGTTGTATGAAAGCCAAGCTCAAAAAGAGGATGAAATTCAAGCTTCTTTGGCTGACAGGCAGTCCACTCAAGATACTTTAGATTCTAAAACTAATGAGTGGCATGATTTACGCAGTAAAGTTGATGCTTTAAACAATGAAGTTAACGCTATGCAAGTTGATCTGAAAAATTTTGAATATCAGAGGAGTGATTTAGAAAAAAGATTAGCTGAAACGTATGGCAAGAATTATGAAGAAATAAAGAATGATTTTAATGGCGTTGAAGTAAATAATGAAGAAATATCAAAGATAAAAAGAAAAATGGAATCTCTTGGCTCTGTTAATCTTGCAGCTCAAGAAGAATATGATGCTTTAGAGCAGCGCTATAACTTTCTTTTGTCTCAACAACAAGATTTATTAAAAGCAAAAGACGATTTGCTTGAAGTTATAAAGAAAATAAACGAGTCAACTATGGAAAATTTCAAAAAGACATTTAATATAGTGAGAGAAAATTTTAAAACGCTTTATAGAAAGCTGTTTGGCGGTGGAGAAGCCGATTTAATGCTTACCGATGAAAATAATTTGCTTGAAAGCGGTGTAGATATTTGCGCGCAGCCTCCTGGAAAAAAGTTGCAGAACATTTCTCTATGTTCTAGCGGCGAAAAGGCTTTAACTGCCGTTGCTTTACTTTTTGCATTTTTTATGGTTAAACCTCCTCCTTTTTGTATTCTTGACGAAGTTGATGCTCCTTTAGATGATGCAAACGTAGGTAGATATAATGCTATGATTAAAGATTTTTCATCAAAGACGCAGTTTTTAGTTGTAACACACAATAAACGCACAATGGAAATGACAGACGTTCTTTACGGGGTAACAATGGAAGAGCATGGCGTTTCAAAAATAATATCCGTAAAAATGAATAAACAGGACAAAACTGAAACTGATCCCGATGCTCAAGAAGCGTAATGCTTTGGAATGCAATTGATGAAAAATAGATGACAAAGATAAGTTTTGTTAGAGGTATATTATTTTACGTTTCCCATGTCCGTAATAGGAGCGGTTTTTTGTATTTATAGAAAAATTGACAAATCTGTCAAGACTATAGATTTTAAAAAGAGCTTTTTCGCGAAAATTTTTATTAAGGACAATTGGCACGATGACTAAAAGAACAAAGATTCAAGATTATGCGGAATATATAGCTCTCAGAATAGTAATTTTTTTTATAAGAGTAATTCCATTTAAGTTTGCAGTTAAAATTGGTGAATTTATAGGTATTATTTCTTTTTATTTGGTTAATTTTAGACGTTCTCACGTTATAGATATGTTGACACAGTCTTTTCCTAAAAAATTCAAAACAGAAATAGAACGTATAGTTAGAAGCACATATAAAAATTTTGCTAGGACCGTTATTGAAATTATATTTTTTCAGATAATGAGCGATGAAGAAATAAAAAAACTGTTTGTTTGTACAAATGAACATTTAGTCAAAAAATCCTATGCTGCCGGCAAAGGTACAATTTTTATGTCTGCTCATCTAGGAAATTGGGAGCTTATACCTCTAGCTTATTCAAAGATATATCCTATGTCTGCAGTTGTTGCAAATCAATCTAATGTTCTTGTTGATAAAATGATAGATAATGTCCGTACTAATCAAGGATTTGCAACGATAAGCAGAGATGGAATGGCTTTTAGATCTGTTATGAGGGCTTTAAAAAGAAATGAAATAGTGGTGTTTTTAGCTGATCAAGACGCTGGCCCTCATGGCGTTTTTGTTCCATTTTTCGGCAGGCTTACATCAACACCTAAGGGCGCTGCTGTTTTTGCTTTGAGAGCAAAATGCCCAATAATTATAGTTTTATGCGTAAGACAGAAAAATGGTACTATGAAACTTAATTTTACTGAAGTTCCAATGCCTAATACTGGTGATGAAGATAAGGACATAGAAGCAATAAATACTTTCTATTCAAAAAAACTTGAGGATATTGTCCGTGAATATCCAGAGCAATGGTTTTGGTTTCACCGTAAGTGGAAGACGCGTCCATAATAAACTCTTTTTACACAAAAAATTGACTTAAAGAGTTTTTTTGAGTATAATATGTCCGTCGGTTAAATCGGTTAAATAAGTACTCAGCGGGCCTGTAGCTCAGTCGGTTAGAGCGCTCGACTCATAATCGAATGGTCGTAGGTTCAAGTCCTACCAGGCCCAATTAATATATTAATTTAACTCTTGAGAAATCAGGGTTTTTTTATTTTATAATTTTCTTGTCGTATTAGGGTAGTTAGCTCAGCGGAAGAGCGTTCGCCTCACACGCGAGAGGTCGCAGGTTCAAACCCTGCACTGCCCATGTTGTATAGGTTTCTCCAATTCAAATCTATGTGCGATACGCTAAAATCGTTGCTAAAACCGGGGGATAAATGGAAGATTTAAAGCAAGCTTTATCTTTATTGTTTGATTTACAAACTTACGACATACAAATTGCAGATATCAACAAACAAATAAGCCTTGCCCCTAGTTTAATTGAAGAAAAAAATAAAGCTTTGGATAAAAGGAAAGCTGAGTTAAATGAAATAAAGAAAAAATATATAGACCTAGTTTCATTAAAAAAAGAAAAAGAGACTTTGCTTGAAAGTAAAGAAAAAGCCATAGAAAAACATTCTATGGAGCTTAATACAGTTAAATCTAACGATACTTATAATGCTTTACTTTTGGAAATAGAAAAATCAAAAGCTGATAGAAGTGTTCTTGAAGACGAGCTTCTGGTTTTTATGGAAAAAGTAGATGAAGAATCTGCAAAAGTTAAAATTGCTGAAAATGAGCTTCGGGAATTTGAGAGAAATACAAAGAAAGATACATTTGATATAGAAAGTAATATAGTCAAACTTAAAAAAGAAGTTTCTGCGTTGGAAAAAGGGATGGAAGAACATAAGTTAAAAATTGATAAGTCTATGCTATCTCACTATGAGAGATTAAAAGATGGTCGCGATGGGCGTGGAATAGCTCTTGTTGAGGGTGAGAGTTGCAGCGGATGCGGAATGGTTTTAAGAACGCAGCTTATTAATCAAGCGCTCAAAGGGCAAGAGATTATATTTTGCGATAATTGTTCTAGAATATTATTTAAGAAATAACGCTTTATAAAGACGGATACGCAATCGCTTTACGGTCTTTTGAGATATGTAAAGAGGAAAGTCCGAACTTTAACCTTATGTATTAAGGTAAACGGTAGCAGGCAATCCCTGTCGCCCGTGAGGGTAGAGGTGCGAACAGAGACGCTTTTCTTAGAAATAAGAAAGTATCCTTGTAAAAGGATAAGCTTTCGTGGAGACGCGAAAGGTGAAACGGCCAAATCCTTACCGGAAAGCAAGGCTGACGTATGGCCGCTTGATTGTTAAAAGCAATTTTTACAACAGAGAAATGATTGCGCTTTCAAACTTTGGAAGACAGAATTCGGTGTATAATTCGTCTTTATAAGGCGGGGGGATCTTAAAGGATAAAAATACAATGCAAATTTGGACTTGTGTCGCTATAGGTCCTGCAGGTGGAATACTTAGCGGCCTTCTTGGTATAGGAGGAGGCGTTATTTTAATACCTCTTATGATTTTTTTATTAAAAATGACCCAGCGCCAAGCACAAGGAACATCTCTAGCGGTAATTTGTCTTAGTTTTATTTCAGTATTAGTATATTATAAAAAAGGACATATAAACCTTAGCGTAGCGGCTTTAGTAGGTTTAGGTTTTATTATAGGTGGTTTTCTAGGGGCATATTTTGCAGATTATTTACCAGATCAGGTCCTTAGAAAATGTTTTGCCGTTTTAATGATAATAATAGCTATAAAGATTTTAATTTCAAAGTAGGATAGGCTATAAATGTATCACATCTGCGTAATGCCTTTGGAAACTTCGCAATATTTAATTAATAATACAGAAGGTTCGTATATTGATTGCACTTTTGGCGGTGGCGGGCATACTTCTTATTTACTAAACAAATTTGAAAAAATTAAAATAATTGCATTTGATTGGGATGAAGATGCCACTAATAGATTCCTTGAAATTAAAAAAAATTTTAATAATAGAGTTGTCTTTATAAGAGATAATTTTAAAAACATTAAAAATGCTTTAGCAGAAATTAATATAAATAAAGTTGACGGTATTTTGGCAGATATCGGCGTTTCTTCAAAGCAGCTTGACGATTTAGATAGAGGCTTTTCTTTTAACTCTGATGTTGTCGACATGAGAATGGATAAAAGAAATGCTTTAACGGCGAAAGAAATCATAAACTCTTATTCACGCGATGATTTGGCTGATATTTTTTATAAATATGGACAAGAGTATAAGTCAAGACAAATTGCTGATGCAATTAGTTTGCGCAGAAAAAGAGGAATAATAAATACAGCTTTGGAGCTTAAAGATATTGTGTGTTCTGTTAAAAGACCGCAAGGAAAAGTAAATCCAGCTACAAAAGTTTTTCAAGCTTTAAGAATTTTTGTAAATGATGAGCTTGCTAATTTGGAAACGCTGTTATCTGGCGCTCCTGGATTGTTAAATCAAGGCGGCAGGATAGTTTTAATTAGTTTCCATTCATTAGAAGACAGAATTGTAAAACAAGATTTTAAGAAGAATGCCTCGGACGGAAAATACAAGATACTTACAAAAAAAGTGATTACAGCTTCTCAAGAAGAAATTAATGTAAATCCGAGAAGCAGAAGCGCTAAAATAAGGGCTGCGGAGAAAATAATCAATGCGTAGATCATTTTTTTTTGTTGCAGCTACGATTATTGCAGTTTTTGTTTATTTATGGCAGCAAAATATGTCAATGAGAATGGCATATAAAGTTAGTAGTTTACAGACTGATTATGATAAGCTCAGTTCTGAAAATGATACTTTGAGATTAAAAATAAATTCAATTCTTGCTTTAGAAAAAATGGATAAAATAGCTAAAGAAAAAAAATTTTCGCGTCCAGATGAGAAATATGTAGTTTATATTAATTAGGTTCCTTAAAATGAGGAAGAAAAAAAATAGAATTAACAGAAAGACTGTTTTAGCGCTTATGGCGCTATCGGTCTTTTTTCTTTTGTTTGTAAAACTTATATATTTACAGATATTCCTTCACGCAAGAATAAATCGTACTGTCGACAAAATGGTCAACCGAGAAAATATAGAAGTTCCAAAACGTGGAGATATTCTTGATTCAAAAGGAAATATATTAGCGACAAGTATAAAGAAATATACAATTTTTTTTGACGCTAAAATGATAGACAATTTTGAAAGCTTAAGAAAAGCGTTGTCAGAAAATGGGATAAAAATAAAAGAGAAAAAATTAGAAGATTTAAAAGGATTGTCTTATATTCCAATAGCTTTTGACGTTGATCCTTTTATCGCTGAAAAAATAAAGGCAGCAAAGTTTAAAGGTATTGGTTTTGAAACTAAATATACAAGGCAATATCCCCAAAAACGCCTTTTAGCGCATATTCTTGGCATAACTGACTGCGATGGTTTGGGGCTAGAGGGTATTGAGAAAATATGCAATGTAAATCTTTCAGGCGAAACTGTAAAAACAAAGATAATTCGTGATGGGATAGGGCGTGTAATTCGTAACAAATTAGTTGATGTTGAAGATATTTGTGGTTGCAATGTAGAACTTACTATAGACAGAAATATACAGTTTATAGCCGAGCAAGAGATTAGAAAAGCCTTTGAAAAATATAAAGCAAAAAAAGCAATATGCATAGTTCAAGATCCAAAAACAGGTAAAATTCTTGCTATGGTGTCTTTGCCTGATTTTGACTGTTCAGATAAAATCAAAGATATAAAATGTTTAAAAAATTGTGCAATCAGCGATTTATACGAACCAGGCTCTACATTTAAGATAGTAACAGTTGCCTCTGCTTTGGAAGAAGGAAAAATAAAAGCATCAGATTCTCTTTATTTAGAAAATGGAAAATTTAAAATAGCTGGCCATACTATAAAAGATGATCACAAAATAGAAGGCAGTGCTACTTTGAGCAGAGCTTTTGAATTGTCATCTAATATAGGAATGATAAAAATAGCCCAAAGAATGGGAAACGATGTCTTCTATGATTATATAAGAAAGTTTGGTTTTTATTCTTTAACTGGCATAGATTTGCCTGGAGAAGCTAAAGGGCTTTTGATGGATGTAAAAAAATGGAATGCGTTAACTCTTCCAAATATATCTTTTGGACAAGGTATAGGAGTTTCTGCTCTACAGATAATAAATGCTTTTTCAGCATTGGCAAATGACGGTGTTTTGTTAAAGCCTTTTGTAATACAAAAAATAACAAAGTGCAATTCTGAAGAAGAGATTTTTGAGAAAAAAGAAATAAGAAGAGTAGTTTCAGAAGATACTGCGCGTACAATGAAAAAATTGCTTAAAAATGTTGTTAATTTGGGTACAGGAAAGAGTGCAAAAATACAAGGATATACTGTTGGAGGGAAAACTGGTACGGCTCAGAAAGTAGATCATTCTATTAAAACATATTCAACAAAATATTATATCGCTTCATTTTGTGGTATGGTTCCAGCGATGAACCCTGAACTTGTGATACTTGTAATTATAGATGAGCCTAAAGGAAGCAGTTACTATGCTGCATCTGTTGCATCGCCAGTATTTGCAAATATTGCGCAACGAACTGCGCAATATTTGGGTATAGAAAAAGATGATGTCAATGTCTTAACGAGAGAAGTCCGTTAGGCTTGTAACTACCAAATATAGCGCCGACATAGACGCTACGGCAAAAGAGAGTCAAAAGAAGTATTGTTGTTATCAAATTCTCCACTACCACTTCTTTTCCCTTTTAAACATCTTTAACGGCAACGACATAGGAATAACGGATATTTTAGGCTTGCTTCGCAAACAGCGGCTCGTATTGCAATAGCAAATAGAACTTGGCCATTAACAGTTCGATTGACATAGTAAAACTTTTGTGGTAGAGTAATAGTGTTCTTCCTAAATACTGCTTATTTATCAATATTTTTTTTCTTAATTATTACTACTATTAAATAATATATCCTTTGAAACTCCAAAGAACAAACTACCCGCTTTCCTCCTCTCCCCCTCTACTCTACTCTCTCTGTGAAAAATAGAAAGTAAGAAAATTGTGAAGTCATTCAATTTATCCACTTACACTAAGAAGCGCAATCTGATTTAAAAATATAGATGGGTTGTATAAACTCGAGGAAAGATGTAATTTTAAAGAGTCATAAATGTATGAGAAAGTATAGGAGGATTGAGTAAAAAGGAGTATACCTTGAGTTGTAGGTTAAATCTTGGCTCATAGGATTAATTTATCAGGTTTAGACAGAAATGGAAAGTAGCAAAGATAATTGAGAGGAAAGACGTATTATGAACAAAGCGCATTTTGAGTAGGGAAGGGAGGTGAAATGAAAAGAGTTTTGTTGTTGAGGGTTTTTTGTTGTTTTTTGTGGTATTAAAAGTAAATGGGCAAGAAGTGGAAGTTTCAAGTAGTCCACAGACAATATCATTATCAACGTTAGCGATTGTATTTGCATCCAATTATAATCATATTGGTGTTGGGTTAAAAACGATTCGTGGTAATAATGGTGTTTTAGATGGAAGGATGAACCACGTTGGTTTTAGATTTGGTTCTGGGACAGGGTGCGGAGATTATTTAAGTATTTCAGATGTAACAATGCAAAATTTCAGCTCTCATAATGATAGAAGAAAAGAAAGTAATACAAAGAAAAATAAAATAAGAAAAGAAAAAAGGTAAAAAGAAGTTACAAGTAATAGGTAAACGCCTTTTTCACCAAATTTTAGTGTCTCATTTAACGGCCAAGGCAGCATTTAATAAAAAAACAACTTCTTTATTTAACAGAAATGTGAAAATTTAATAATATTCTTTTATATTCGAGACTAGGGAGAAAAAAAATGAAAAGACTATTTTTTTTTAGGAAGTTTAATCTTTGTAGTGATAAGTATACAAAGCTGCACGTTGAGGAGGGACGACGCCTTAAAAAAGAGTAAGGAACAAGTACCGCGCCAATCTCTACCCCTTCATTGCGATGACTCTTTCTTGTCAGCACATACAGTAGATGAATCAGACGAATACGAATACGAAGAAGATTTTGAGCTTGCCGAGAACGTGCAGAAACTTCAGCAGAAGATGGTTGAGATGGAGGAAATATTAAATCAGGTGCAGCAGAAACTGATAAATTTAGATATTGATATAAGATCTACGCAGACCAAGATAGCTGAAGAAGTGACGAATATTGATGAGGAGAAGAAGCAGTTTGAGAAGATAAGTTTACTGAGGAAGCGGGGGCAGGCTACTGCGCAGGCTGACTTAATAAGGCGGCAGGCGGACATAGCTGATCTAGCCGTTAATTGTTGCTGCAGGAGATGCAGGATAATCTGTCCAAATTACAGAATAATCTGTCCGAAATGTATGACCTGCGCAGCAGCCTAGAGTCGGCGCAGACTGAATATAGGGCGGCGTACCAGACTATGCAGACGACTTTGCAGCCCATTAAAGGCACACCCACTATACCAGATGGCTCTGCCGTCTCTCAACCACCCATACGCCCCATTGATGATTTTGCTGATGAGGAAACAAAATAATGTATACTAATACTAGGAGATTTTATGGATAAAGAGATAAAGGAAATACCTACCTTCAGAAGATATGAACAATGCATTAAAAAAACTAAAAGCGAGCGCCCTAGATTTTATTTATAGTCAGACAAAAAGAGAGAATGAGCTAGGGGCCGAAATAAAGAAGTTAGAGGGATCTCTAAAGGCAGAGGACGTTTCCAAAAGAGAGGAGTTAATAAAGACTCCAGTTTAACGAGGGCAGATGGCTGAAGGATTTCAAAAAGGTAATTCATATGGACGTGGGCGTTGATGGGGATCAAAGAATAGAGAGAAAGAGGCTCTTAAATATATTCTGGTAGAGTGCGCTAAAATAGGATTTAAGGGAACTCTTGCTAGCTTGATAGATATGGCTCGATCTAATCCTTTCTGAATTCTCTTCACTCATCGTTATATTATCTAAATTATTTAACCCTGAAAATATCGATAACCCTGAGAATTGCGATACTCCTGTCAAAAATACAAACCTCAAATGCTCATCGCTTGCTTTTATCGCTTGATAAAAATCATGCAATGTCCTTTTTACTTCGGGATATACTTCCTTATTGATAAGATTGTCTATCAATGGTTTATCATACTCATCTACCAATATTACTACTCTCTCCTCTGCTTTCTCGTGTAGCTTCTCTATCAACTGCGCAAATCTGCTTGGTAAAG
>JAISEM010000016.1 GCA_031264105.1 Endomicrobium sp. | reverse complement strand
CCCGATCAACAAACTTGCTGTAAACAATGCTGCCATAAGTTTCTTCATAATAGCGTCTCCCTTTTTTTGATTTATCTTATGAAAGCATACATCTTAAGTGTTTTTAAAGATTAAATCATTGCTCATTATTTTTGAATTTCTTATAGCGCCAATATACCACTCAGTCAAAATTACATTTACCTTTGTAAAGAATAAATCATTCTTTGATAGAGAAGATTTCTGTTTTTCTGCAGACTCAACTTCATAATTCCAAAGCTTTATGGAAGAAGCCATTAATATTTTTAGTTTGTTTGCTTCTACCTGCTTTCTCCTAAGATTTTCATACTCTTTAGGTTTCATCTGTATAGCATTTAAAAACGCTGTATATTTTTGCATACTAAAAGCATTACCGTCTCTAAATTCTAAAGAGTTTTGTAAATCATTTTTCAATTCTTCATCAGTTACTATAATTCCATATTTTTTTGCTTCCTGACAAAGAAGTTCTGTTTGTACTAATGTCTGTATAACTCTTGATTTAATTTCATTTAACTCTTTTTCATCTAAAGCTTTATTGGCCGTTTGTTCATAACCTCTTACTGATCTTGTATAAATTGAATAGAACAAATTCACTGGAATTCTAGTTCCATTTACTTTTACAACAAAGTCAGAAGGTTTATTAAATAAAAATGATACTGCTCCAAAAAAAATGCCGCCTAAAAAAGCAACTACAGTTACGATAAAAATCACCTTCATGTGTATTCTAAAAAAATTCATCATTTCGTTTCCGCTCCATTGATTGTCTCTTTTATTGCCATTGAAGATTTCCCGTAGAATTGCGCCCCTTCAGCTATTGCAAGAGAGTTTGTCTTTATATCTCCAAATATTTTTGCAGATTGCAAAACCTGTATTGTTTCTGCAGCGTTGATATTTACCTTTATAGTACCGCCTGCCAATATCACATTACTTTCTATGTCCCCAGTTATTTCGGCTGTTTCGCCTATTATCACTCCGCCGGCATAAATATTTCCAGAAATTTTGCCGTCTATACGAATAACTTTATCTGTTTTTATTGTCCCTTCAAAAGATGCATTTGTTCCAATAAGCGTCTCTACTTCGTCAAGCAAATTCTTCGCTTTTTTCTTAAGCATCTCGTTCCTCTCAGACTTAACAAAAAAAATAATCTGATAAATATGGTTTTGGATTTACAGTCGTGCCCCTGAAGTGAACTTCATAATGCAAGTGTGATCCAGTTGAAGATCCTGTGTTTCCCATTTTAGCAATTATCTGTCCTCTTGAAACATAAGTTCCAGACTTTACAAGCCTTTTTGAAAGATGGCCATAAACTGTTCTGTAGTTATGCCCATGATCTATTACAATCGTATTGCCATAACCTGACTGCCAACCTGAATATACCACCTTACCATTTGCTGTACAAACTATTGGCGTATGCAATTTATTTGCTATATCAATACCAGGATGAAAATCCTTTACCAAATATATCGGGTGCATTCTAAACCCATATCCAGAAGTTATTCTTCCATCGCATGGACACCCACACGGCATAGCCACAAATAAAGATTTTTGTTTATCTATGTGGGCTATTATTTCGTCATAACTTTGCTCCATGAATTTATATTTCTCATATAGAATGTCAGTTTGCCACGACAAATCTGAATAGTTTATAGAAACAGATTTCCCTGAAAGGATTGACATTAAAATATTACAATTGGTTGGAGCAGGCCCGCCTTCCCCAAAATTTTGCGCCAAACCTTCCTCTATTATGGACTTTTTTGTATTTAAAGAGAGTAATTTGCGAATCTTTTCATCGTTCTGTTGGGTTTGTTCCAACAAGCCTTTTATTTTTTCAAGTTTATCTGCAAAAAGCAAAAGTCTAAACTTCATTATTTTATTATCGGCTTTTGTTGCAGCATAGTCAATATTTCTACCCAAGGCGTAGCCTGACAAAATAGTTATCCCCGTCCACGATACCGTAAAAACGCCAATAACCATTAGAGAAATACTAATCTTAAAAGGACTTTTTTTGCCATGGGGAATAAAAAGTACAGTAATACGCTTTTTAAACCCCGCTCTAATCTTATTAAAGCATTTCATATAAGTAAGTATATAATTTATATACTTTAACATCAAGCGTATACAGCATCTAAAAATACAGATTTCAATATTTCGTAAAAATTTATTTTGCTATAATATTTTTTTATTATTCTTTAATAAAATAAGTAAATTTATTCTGCAACAAAATCTTTTTCTTAACTAGACTTCAATCTATGGGGTTGATAATGATAATAAAAACAATTTCTTTTGTTGGGGTTTTGTTTTGGACAGTTGGATTTTCTTTTGCACAAACCAATGACGCTATTACAATTGAATCTTCCGCAAGAACTTTAACAGTACCAACAGATATATATCCTTCGCAGTCAAAAACAGCATATGCTCTACCTAAAACAATTTCTAATACAAAAGCCAAGATTTCTGCTGCGCAAGAAGCTTATAAAGAAGCTGTAACTGCTTTTAAGGAAGGAGCTTTTGAGAAATCAAAAAAATATTTTTCTATTTTTATAGAAAGGCTTTCAAAGGCAGATATAGATCCAGAAGCTTTCTTCTTTATCTTTGAAGATATAGACGAAATTCTTGCCAAACTTAATCAATTCTATACTTCGAATGATTCTGCTCTTTCCCAAAGAAATTATTCCATACCAATGACAACCTCCGACTCCGATGATTGTCTAGTGAGAAAATACGTTGAACTTTATTCTTCAGGCAAAGGAAAGGAAAGAGTTAAAACTGCTTTTGAACACAGCGGCGCCTATAAAGATATGATTTTAAATACGCTAAGAGACTTTAACCTTCCAACAGAACTTTTCTATTTGCCATTCGTTGAGAGTCTATACAATCCAAATACAGTTTCCCGTGCAGGGGCAGCGGGACTTTGGCAAATTATGCAGCATAGAGGCAGAGCGCTAGGATTGCAGATAAATTATTGGATAGATGAAAGGAGAGATCTCGAAAAATCTACAAAAGCAGCATGCGCATATTTAAAACAACTTTATCTTATGCTAAATGATTGGCATCTTGTTCTTGCAGCTTATAATAGAGGCGAATATGGACTTATAAGGGATATGAAATTTTCAAATGCTTCTGACATCTCTGAAATGATTTCAAGAAAAGTAGCGCCAAAAGAAACACAAAACTATGTGCCACAGTTTATAGCTGCTGCAACTATAGGAGCAGACCTTGAAAACTATGGATTTACTAATTTACATTACGACAGTCCTCAAAAATATGACATTTATAAAACTGATAAAGTTATAGATTTAAAAATTGTGGCACAATGTGCAGGGACTACAGTTGAGGAAATAAAAAAACTAAATCCAGCATTAAATGCTTGGTGTACTCCACATGGATATCCGGGTTTTGAATTGAAAATTCCTTATGGCAGCAAAGACTCTTTTATAGAAAATATAGCACAGGTAAAAGATTTAAACCCATCGCCCGGGTTTATAAAACACAAAGTTACTAAAGGCGAATGGCTTGAAAAAATAGCAACAAAATATAAAACAACGCCTAAAGAAATCTATAAAGATAACACAAATCTATCAAGACAGAAATATTTGCGACCTGGGCAAATTATAATAATAAGACCTGGAAGAAAATATTTCGTTTGATAAAAAAATCAATGGATTTCTCCATTGATTTTTAGACTGCGGGAATAATTAGTTACATTATCATCTTTGTAAATCTGGATTCCAGATTGCCATAGTGTCTCTTATAACAGCTCTTGCGCGATTTAAAACAACACAAAAAACTGTTCGTTCTGCGTCTTGCTGTGCAGATATTCTCTTCAATTTTGCTGCTCCAGCCATATTTTACTTCATGTATTATTTCATCTCTTGTCAAATTAGTTAAGTTTTCTTTTGTTTCGCTATGTATTCGTTGACAGATTAAGAGTTGATACTACTTGATTTTTCAATTCATTAACGGCCTCATAAAGCCAGATCCTAAGTTAATTTTGCAATTGCTGACATCATATTCAAAACCTATTACTAATCTGAGCGATGTGCTACAAATCAAAAAAAAAGACGGTCCGAATTATTCCCACAATCAAAGGGGAGATATGCGTAATTATTGACAGGAAATAACAAATCACTAATCTGCGCTAGCGCATACAAGACGGCAAGTAAAGCTTGCGTTTTATAGTAGTCTTCGCTATTTTGTATAGTATTCGATAGAAATTCTCTACACTGACTTTTTGCTTCTTGTTGATCTTCGTAATTAAAATCTCTAGGAAGTCCACAATTATCCCTAATGTCTTGACTATTAGTTTTAACAAAATCGACATACGCTTGATCAACAGGCATAGTCATGTAAGGAGACGTTGTATACAAGAAGTTTCTAATTCGATCTTGCATTATTACTCCATTTTGTTTTGGAGTTTTTGGTACAGCAGAAATAATAGCATCAATAATTGCTATTCTAAAGATTCACCATTAGAAGAGCCTTCAATAACATGGCAAATGTCTGAAGAAGGCATCATTGGAGAGACAATTCTACTCGTTGATTTGTTGAGAGCGTCGCTACAAGACACTAAAGTTAAGAATAGACATGAAATTATAAAAATTGAAATTCTATACATAATAGCACATTATAAATAATATTTTGAATTTTATATACTGTAATCCGCAATACTTTTGTAAAATAACAAACGTTTCTTATTTACAATTAAATATTAATCTTAATAAATATATAGTCTAAAATTAGACAAAATCTAATTATATTTCCTATAATGCATTTCTCATAGTACATATAGTATTCTTCCGTACTCACAGGGGCCATAGTTAAACGGGAGAACGTATCGTTCGCAACGATAAAATGCGGGTTCAATTCCCGCTGGCTCCACCAAGTCTTTTTAAGTATCGTCGTAAAATTTGGGCAATAGGATATTTTTTCTATACCTCGTAAATTATTACGCAAAAATAGGCTCAAAAAGTTCAAACATATATTAGGCATTTGACGTAAAATAAGTTTTTTGTAAAAGGGGCAGAAACATCAGAGGTTTAATATGCAAAAGTAGGACACGTATATAGTTTGGCGTCAACGAAAGGGACAAAGGCGCAGCTCGAACCG
>JAISEM010000011.1 GCA_031264105.1 Endomicrobium sp. | reverse complement strand
TTTTTTAGCTTCAAATAAATATGCTGCAATTTTTTGACTCTTTTTTCGATATCGCTAATCTCTTTGGAATAAGCAACCCAGCGAGGGCGCTTCTTCAAACCTTCCAATTTGTTTTGCTCTTGTGTAAGTCTTTTTTGCGCCAATCTAATCTAAAATCAATAGCTCTTAAAGAATCGCTGTCTCCTCTTAATCCTTTAACCGCAATCTCTCTTTTATTCTCATAAAACTCATTTGCTAATTTCAACTTTTTTTCAATAGAAGTTCGTACTTTAAGAGCAATCTTTCCAGGAATTGTTTTTCATACAATAAACAATACTTGACAAAAACAGCATCTTCATTTTCTCAACAATCTCCTTTTAACTGTTATCCATTACTATAGTTCTTATATACTTTAAAAAATATTTAAATTTTTTGTGATTGATAGAAAAGCAATTATAAAAATTATGCTAGAATGTTGATCTTTATATATACGTCCAGCATGATATGAGAAAAAAAATAAGAACATTAGTGAGAGTTGAGCGATATAACCTAACTAACTTTTGATTTATTATATAGCGTCATTTCTATTGCCTCTAAAGACTTTCCCCTAGTTTCAAAAACTTTATATTTGATAAAAAAATATAGATAAAATAGCCATTATTGCAAAGAAAAGAAATAATAAATTGCCTACTTTCTCAAAGAAAAATGGGAACACCAAAGCAACAGCTAAATTTGCAGTCCAGTTAGCTACGCTGCTTACACCTGCGCCAAGACCTCTTACCTTAAGAGGAAAAACTTCGCCTATCATTATCCACATAACAGTCCCCCAAGTGAAGACAAAGAAAAATATATATACAAACAAAAAAGTCAAAGTAACATATCCTAAAATATTATTGTTTGCTACTGGAAATTGTGAAGCTATAGATAATAAAGCTAAAGATACCGTCATTCCAGTACTTCCAAGAATAAGCATTTTCTTGCGGTCAATTTTATCCATAACAAACAATGCAAGGACAGTAACCAAAACATTTAACAGCCCTATTCCGACGGTACTTAAAATTGCAGAAATATCTTTAAGCCCTATTTCTGCAAAAATTGTAGGAGCATAATAAATTATAGTATTTATTCCTATAAGCTGTTGAAATACAGCAACGCCTATTCCTATGACTAATGCAGGTCTAACCCATTTTTGCAATAAGTCTTTAAACCCACCGCTTTCTTTTACGTTTGCTTCTTTAATTTCAGATATTTCTTCTTCTATTTCGTTAGGCGTAGCGTTAACTCTGACTGCTTTTAAAATCTCGGGGGGGGGGCTATCTCCTAGTAGACCTCTGCTTATAAGCCATCTTGGGCTTTCAGGCAAGTATAAAGTACCTCCAAATAATACTGCGCAGCAGGCAGAGCGGCAAATCCAAGCATTATGCGCCACCCATAAGGGTAATTTGCAAATGATAAGTTGACCATATATGCTGATAAAATACCGATTGTAATCATTAATTGATTTAAAGTAGAAAGGGTACTTCTGTACTTAGCTGAAGCCATTTCTGCTAAATATAAAGGAACCAATGCAGATGCGCCGCCGACGGCAGTTCCTAATACTATTCTTGAAATTGTTAATATTATTTTACATTGCCAGCTAAAGCTGAAGAGACCGACCATAATGCAAAGATTATAGCTGAAAGGAGAACCATAGTTTTGCGTCCATATTTATCTGATAAAGAACCTATAACAGCAGCGCCGATAATAGCGCCCAAAAGAATTGCGCTTACAACAATACCTTGAGAAAAAGCACTTAAAGCCATATCGTGTTTAATGAACAGTATTGCTCCAGATATAACCCTGTGTCATACCCGAAAAGAAGTCCGCCAAGTGCGCCAAAAAAATAAATAAAACCTCTGTTTATTTTTCTCATAAATTGCCGCTCCTGTTTGATATTTATCTTCTATAATTTTCATTGCGAAATATTAGATACCTTCCCAGCGCCGGACAAGGGGAATATTTGATTAAGCGCATCAAATTCTACCATTTTTATGACTAAAGAGAACGACTATTAATATATTGTCAAGCAACCTTTATTACAATCAAAGGTATATAGCATGTAATATTATTGCTTTTATTACATACAAATGCTTTGATGTTTGATGGGGAAATAACTACCTAACAAAAAGCTTTATATGCGTAATGTAACGTTTTGCCTTATATTACATACAAATTTACTAGCTTAATAAATCAATGAACTTTAGCATATTTTATGACGCCATAAATGACTCAGAGCGATACTACAGCAAAAAACGTCTTCTCCTGCCGGTAATTATTATTCAATTGTCTACTTTGAATTCCACTTTGAATTCCACATTTAGCGGATAAAGCTAAAATAGCTTACAGCATCTATTCTTCGGCAAAATATTTATATAAATCTTCGTGCATTTCAAATACTCTATCTGCTTGCAAAAGATATTCCTTAGACAAACTTGTGGCTACAGCATAACAAGTCATCTCCGCAGCTTTCGCTGATTTGACGCCAAACGGAGAGTTTTCTATAACTAAACATTCTTTAGAAGCAACTTTTAAATTTTTTGCCGCAGTTAAGTACGGTTCAGGAGCAGGTTTGCCATTCTTTACCGAATCTCCAGCAATAACTGTATCAAATAAATCAAATAACTCTATAGGCAATATTTTCTGGGTTTCTGCGTAATAGGAACCCGTTACAAGCCCAACAAAAACACCTTGATTTTTCAATAATTTTATGAATTCGGGAATCCCGTCAAAAATATATCGTTTGAAGTATTTCTTTAGCAATTCATCCCTTTGAGAAGGTATTGTGCTTACAATTTCTGGAGTTAGTGTCTTATTTGATTGAATAAATGCAGGCTTTACAATTTCAATCCATTTGGCACCTTCCATCTGAAAGGCAAGCATAGGACTTAAGTGGACATCATACTTTCTTAATGCTTCAAACCAAGAAATAAAATGATACGGCATAGAATCTACAACAATTCCATCCATGTCAAAAAATACTGCGCTAAAACCGTTAAACATACTTTCATCCTTTACTTTAACCGCAATGCATATTTGAATCGTTCCGTCGAGATTGTATTGTTCAAAATCAAAGGTATATGATCTGTTTATAGACATGTTCCAAATTTTCTTCCAAGCTTTAACAATCGAGTTTTTAACATTTGTATCAACATCAAAAACTATATAGCCACCATCCATTTTTAATGGGACATTCCCATTATTTGATTCTATTGCTACACTTAAAATGTAGTTCCCTTTAAAATCGCTTTCGTCGTTGTGATATAAACCATGCCTAATAATATTGTTAAACAGCTTTGCTACTTTTTGCCAAAGTCCGCCAATTTTTTGCATTATTTGCGCATCGTTAAAATTATTTGTTTCTACGCTATCTATTATGTAAAGTTTTTTCTTTATATGCATATTTTGTTAGATACTCTAAATTACCAAACCCCATGAGCCACCATGAAGCAGCCATGGGCTGTAACTTTTATTCCTGCAGCTTTTGCTTTTTTTGTAGCTTTTTCGGACGCAGATCCTGGCTGCATCCAAACTTCTTTTATTCCAAGTTCTATAGCGTCATCCACTGTTTTTTCTGTGCCTACAGGAGGAACAACAGTTAAAACTATATCAGGCTTTGCCGGCAAATCTTTTAAAGATTTATATACTGTTTGTCCAGCTATGCTACCTCCTCTAACGCCAACTGCTACAGCTTTAAATCCGGCGCCAAGCAAATCATTAAAAATCTGATACCCAAATTTATCTGGATTTTCAGAAACACCAACTACGGCAATAAGCTTATTTTCATCCATATTGCCTCCTTTTGCAAATCTTTATTATATAAATTCTTTTTCAGTACTTTCCACAACGTCATCTTCAATACTCAAAGCTTTATCCTGAGAATTATTCACAGAAGAATCTTGTACTAGTTGACTATATATATGTGCAAGAATTAAAACTGTCATTGGAAGAATAAATAAAATAAATACAATCGCTAATCTTTCCAAAAATGCTGCAGATAAAAAAACAGCTACATTTACTAACAAAGCAACAACAATTAAAAAAGCTATAGGAAAAAAGTTCCCTTTAGTTGTTTTTGCACTATTTTTAAATGCTTTAATAATAGAAGCGCCCTCGATTATTTCTATATAGAAAAAGAAATATCTAAGTAATGCTATTGTTAATACAATTGTAGCTGCAGCTAAAACCATTTGCAAAGAGTCTTGTTCTGGAAAAAATATAGCAATAGCTGATAAACTCGTTGGCGCAACAAGAAGCGCCGCCGCTCCTGTAACAAATTTCCAAATCTTTTTTATACCTGGATAGCATTTTTTAATTTCCACTTTACAACCATCAAAAGCAGGTAAAAACGCATTTGTAAGAAATAATAAAACTAATGCTTGCGCTAAAAACATTGCATCTTTAAATAAGACAAAAAAGAGAAGTATTGCTTTTGAAACTACAGGAAGCGAATAAAACCCTATTACTCCAAAAAAAGGATTGAAATAGTTCGACAAAAAAAATGCTGCTATACTTTGTATAAAAACAATAAACAATACTGCCAGCGCAGACAATAAAACAACTTTAAAAATATTTTGACAAAACACCTCAAAAGACGACTGCAAAGATTTCTTTATAGAAAAGTTCACATCGTGCTCCTTGTGTATTTATTTTTATTACTTTCACACTAAGTACGCTTAAATGATACATAATAATAAAATTATTTTCACTACTCTCAAAGAACAATTCGTTTATAGAAATGAGGATAGTTGCGCTTTTAAATCATCAAAATCTCTAAATATGTTGTCACCTATTACATTTCCTTGTCCTGCCCCGCCACAAATAAAACATGTA
>JAISEM010000040.1 GCA_031264105.1 Endomicrobium sp. | reverse complement strand
AAATCATTCTTATCTACTGCTGCTTGTATTTGCCCTAACTCTTTATTTAATCTTCCCTTTTCGGCTTCTAATTCGCCGACCCTTTGACCTCCTATTCTTAATTGATAACGTAAATCTGCATTGTCTGCTCTTAACAGTTCAATTGTTCTATTTGCTTCATCTAACCGATCTTGCAGATCTCTGTTTTGAGCTTCCAATTGTGTCATTCGGTCTTGCAATTGTCCGTTTCGATTTCTCAAATCTTGATTCTCTCTAGTTAACTGTCCGATTTGTTGCCTTGCTCTTACTAAACCAGTTGTCAACCTTTGATTTTCATTGTTCAATCTTTCTATTGTTTGTGTCAAAGTTTGATTGTTTCTAGTTAACTGTTGGATGGCTATATCTTTTTGGTGTAAATCATTTCTCAACCTCTCTATTTATTGGTTCAACTCTGCTATTGTTTGCCTCAAAGTTCCATTATCTTCCGTCGCTTGGTGTAACTGCCTTTCCAAAGTCGCTATTTGTCGCTTCAACAGTAGCACTTCTTGCCGCAATTGTCCTATTTGGACTGTCAACTCTTCATTCTCTCCGGTTAAGCGTATGATTTCTTCTTCTCTTTGCCGCGCATCATCTTCCAACACTTGTATTCGTTGCATCAATGCATTAGTGTTAATAAGACGACCTTGTCCATCTCTTAATCTCTCTTTAAGGCGATCTACCTCTCTATTGAAACTCTCATTAGCGCGAAATGTGGCAGCAACTGTTGCCAACCTTCCCAATATGCTTTCATCTAGCGCTCTAACTGTTTGTTGTCGTCCAGCAATTTGAGCCTGATTATGACCATTAATACCACCAACACCACCTTGACCTCTCCTAACTGCATCCTCCATAGCGGCAAGAGCCAATGCTACTTCTCGCTCATGGGGAGTCAATGCTAAACCAACTTTACTAAAACAAGTTACTATTAATGATACTATCAGTATAGTAGCACTAATCCTATTTCCATGCTTTCTTACCATAATTATGCTCCTTTTAGCTTTATTTATATTTTTGTATAAGATACAGCATCCATAAAAACTGAGTGTATATCTTTATTTATTATTAGAATAACTAATGTAAAAGGAAATTTTTAATTCTCTTGAAAAATATTTGTAAATTAATGGATTTTTATATATTTGCAAAACAAAAAAACCCTGACAAAAAAAAATTTTGTCGGGGATTGAATGTGTATATATGTATATATTAGAGTAAAGTTGTAGAGACGGAGAGAGAGGGATTCGAACCCCCGATACGGTTTCCCGTATATCAGTTTTCGAGACTGACGCCTTCAACCAACTCGGCCATCTCTCCAATACTTCTCATAGTTTTTGACTTATCTATTCTATAAGACGTTATTATAGCAAATAGTATATCTTTTTATCATTATAAACTGAATCCCCCATCCCAACTAGAGTCACGCCAAGGATAGAATATTTCAGTAGGATTATCATCATCATAACCCAAATTATTGCTGCGTTTACTAAACGGCATATTGGTTTTCATACCAAATTTAACTTCAATTTTTTCCTCTATGTAAGGTCTTTTACAATAAATTATTCCCAAATTATAGCAGTGGCAATCTCTGTAGAGTTTTAACTCCTGTTCATTTAATTTTGAATACATAGTATTTATTGCGATTGTACATCTTAAAGTATAATCAAGCCTCCATTTTGGATTGAGCCATAAACCAAAACCTATAATATTATCTATCCTACTATTTCTATATGCTTCTTTAGGATTATCAAAACGTTGATAAAATAATCCAAAATTAAAGAAAGGCGCTCGCATTGTAGGATCTACAATGTGTCCTCCAATATTCAAATCAAATTTTAATGAATTGAATTTAAATATTGGGTCTATTACTTGAGATTCCTCAAATATAGCAGTAATATAGTCTTTTGGTGTCCAAGTTATATTAGTAGTAAGAGGACTCCATTTTATAGATGGAACATCTCTATAACGCATAAGGTTATACCTTATACGGTTTTCAACTTGTGTTTTATCTCCTACATACATAATATTTCTGAAGTCAATATTATTTCTTACTATTCCATAATCTCTTAGTTTTGCATCTATATATAAGGAATTCGTTTTTGTTCTAGCTTCTCCCGTATAATTTGCATTCCAATCCATCCAACTTGTAGCTCTAAATCTTGTATTAAAATTCCCTCCGTAAGTAGTAAAAAAAGCGTTTTTCAGCTCATTTTTATTATCTTTGTCATACCAGTTTTCAGTTGCCTTTAATCCAGGCGTTAGAGTAAATCTTTTGCCTACTTTAAAAGGTCTATTTATTTCATACTCAAACTTAGCCGTACTTTTATAAAATAGACTTGCCGTACTCACTCTAGTTTCATATTTTTTATAAGTATTACTGTATTCAAGAAACGCTTTATGTTTTACTCCCCAAATAAGCTCTCTTTGATAGCTTGACCACTTTATCGTTGGGATCTCAATAGAAGTTAGTTCATATTTAGTGTTGTCATATCTAGCTCTATAGTCAAAATTAAAATTTAAACTTGATTTGACCCTCTGCCTTGTAAAAGAAATAAAGGAGTGTAAGCCATTTACTGTTCTGTCCCAGTTGCTCTGATTATAATAGTTGTTTAGTGTGTTATCACTTTGGAATTCGCTTTGAGATCTTAGAGTCCAAGTATTATTTATTCTCTGAAAACAATTGGATCTTAAATACCATCTTTTTTTATTAATAAATAAATCTTCTGTATAATAAGTATCAACACTTAACATGCCTCCATTTGTCACATAGTTGAACTCTCCGCTATATCCAGTACCTCTCTTGCCTAAATGGTCATATTTAACTTTAACCATAGAATTATCACTTAAAGAACAAGAAACGATCGTCTTAAGAGTAAACCCTTCATCCCATGTATATCCAGGTTCAAGAGTCACTTTTAATCGCGAGCTAAACCCCCTTCCACTTTTTAACGACTTTGTTATAAAAGGAAGATATAATACTGGAATTTTTCCAATATAAAAAATAGGATTATAAATTGTAATCCTTTTATTTAATACAAGCTTTCCACGATGTGATTTAAAATAGGTATGAGGTTCGTCTAAATCACAAGTTGAAAGCGTGACATGTTTTAATTTAAAGGTATCTTTACCAAGTTTATCCATAGACTTTGAGCGCACAAACAAAAAATTTGAAGAAGAAACAAACGATTCTTTTATCTGTCCAGTTTCGTTATCGTAGTTATACACTACGCTTTCAGAATGCGTTATGTTGCCATTTTCTTCTATGGTAACATTTCCTGACGCTGTCATGCTTTTTTCTTGTATAAGAAACTCAACATAATCGGCAAAGACTTTTTTATTGTCCCAGTCCAATACAATATGTCCTTGAGCGATTACTGTCCCTTCAATTTCATCATATTCAAGAGCATCAGCAGATATATCAACTTCGTTAGAAGCAAAAACAAAAGGCAATAACAAAAAGATTATAAAAATACAGGCAATAAATTTTTTTGAAATTCTCTTAAGTATCATTTAACTAGCGTTTTGGCAACATTGCCGCCCCTACAACTCCAAGTTTATATGAGTATATTTTGAAACTATAATCTTACATGCTTTTGAAGCAGATCTAAATGCTCTGGTGTTTACTTCTGATTTTAAACGCGGGGAAAAATATTTAGCTGCATGGCTTAACCCTCCACACAGAACAATAGTGCCAGGGTTGGAAAAATTTACAACTATTGAAAGAAAAATCCCAAGCTTTTGTCCAACTTGTATTCCATATTTCTTTAGCATATTTACCTCCTAAAGACGCAGCTTTTGACAATAAGTGTGGCGTTATTAAGGAATATTCTTTATTACTAATTTTATCCAAAATATGAGATCTATTCTTTTTAAAGCATTTAGAAGCATATTCTGACAAATATTTTGCTCCAACAAATGTCTCTATACAACCTCTATTACCGCAATTACACTTTCTATGCCATATAGATCAATCGTAATATGCCCTACTTCGCCAGCAGCACCGCGCTTGCGCCTACATAAAGAGATTTATTAAAAATAAGGCCACCCACCTACACCTGTACCTAAAGTAATGCATATCAAATTGTTAGACTTTCCTTTTGTGTCTAACCAAAAAGCGCCTAACGAAAGCCGTGTTTGCATCATTGTCAACAAAAGTCTTTTTATTTGTAAGCCTTTCTAATATTTTCTTCAACCGTATATTTTCCCATTTCGGCAAATTTGGAGAAAATCTAACAATACCGTTTTTAGAATCTATATCCCCGGCTATACCTACACCTATACTTTTTATCTTGGAATAGCTTTTAAGCTTAATGGATACGTCAACAATAGATTTCAATATACTAAATGGTTCTGCCTTTATGTTGGTAGGGATAGCAGTTTCTTCCTTTATAATGCCTTTTGAAGTAACAACTGGTATTTTGATTTGCGTTCCACCCATATCAATACCTAAATACAAGTCTCTTGACATTAAGATCTCCTTGCATTATGCTTTTGCACAGTCGTTAAAACTTCACCTGCTAAGTACAAAGAGCCTATCGTTAATGCGAGTTCTCCATCATCAAACATATGGAGAGCTTTATCAACAGAATCTGCTACAAAAAGTTTCTCCTGTGAAATATATTTTGAGAACTCTTTCTTTAAGTCTATAGGATTTACAGCTCTGTCATTTTTAATATAGGGAAGAACTATTTTTTTAGCGAAAGGTACAATCTTTTTTGCCATTTGTTTATGTTCTTTTTCCTTCATAGCAGCAAAAATAAAAGTTCTTTTCTCTTTTGCAAAACCTAATTTCTTAAAAGTATCAAAAAAAGCGTTGAGTCCTTGAGTATTGTGGGCACCGTCAATAATTATTTTAAACCTTTTATTATCAATTAATAGATTTCTTATATCAAAGCGTCCAGGCCAAAAAGAGCTCTTCAAGCCTTGTTTTATAGCTGCCCGGCTTATCGAAAATCTTTTTTTTGATAAAATCTCTGACACACAAACAGCGACTGAAGCATTTACAACTTGATGCAACCCAAGCATATTTATTTCAATATTTCTTAAATTCAAACTTTTGCTTTTGTAATCAAATTTTTGGCTTGGCGTACGTGTGGTGCTAATATTATCTGGTTTAAAATTTTTTCCATACATATACGGAATTGATTTACTCTTTATAATAATTTCTGCTTTTTTAGGAAGCTTTCCACAAACCACATCACAATCTTTTTTTATTATTCCAGCTTTTTCAAAAGCAATATTTTCAATAGTATTGCCTAATAATTCTTGATGGTCTTTTGCTATTGATGTTATAACACAAGCCAAAGGTTTTTTTATTATATTAGTTGCATCAAAACGTCCGCCAAGACCCGTTTCAATTATAGCGACATCAACTTTTGCTAAAGCAAAGTATATAAAAGC
Organism: Endomicrobium sp.; assembly: GCA_031264105.1. Classification (GTDB taxonomy): domain Bacteria; phylum Elusimicrobiota; class Endomicrobiia; order Endomicrobiales; family Endomicrobiaceae; genus Endomicrobiellum. The sequence goes on along the minus strand of JAISEM010000040.1, from coordinate 12,741 downwards.
AAGTGACGTTAAATATTCAAAATAAGATAATCTATATTTTTTTGCTTTATCAATATATCTTCCTGATAAGTCTTTAAATATTTCTTCTGAAATATTTTTACCATTAATGCCGATTCTTTCATTAATATTAATTAAATGCGGCGAAGTATAGAGTGCGGTTTTGTAACCTGCAGATTTTAAAATCTCAGATATGAAAACCGCAGTTGAACCTTTTCCATTAGTACCGGCTATATGGACAAATTTTAAAGAATCTTGAGGATTGCCCACGTTTTTTAAAAACTTCTTTATTCTTAAAAGACCTGGCTTCATTCCATTGTATTCTTTTAAGTTTTCAAAGAATGTCATTTTTTAGTAAAAAACTTTAAAATATTAGTAAGAACGTCTTTCATATTTTTTCTTTCAACTACAACGTCAACCATACCGTGCTTTTCTAAAAATTCAGAAAGCTGAAACCCTTCTGGAAGCTGCTGTCTTATTGTCTGCTCAATAACTCTTGGTCCCGCAAATCCAATTAAAGCTCCAGGTTCTGCTATATTTACATCTCCAAGCATAGCATAACTTGCTGCGACTCCACCTGTTGTAGGCTCCGTCAAAACAGATATATAGGCAAAACCCTTTTCAGAAAGTTCTGCAAGACTCGCGCTGGTTTTGCCCATTTGCATAAGAGAAAGTATTCCTTCTTGCATTCTTGCTCCACCTGAAGATGAAATAATAATAAGATGATATTTTCTCTTTATAGCTCTTTCAGCAGCTCTTACTATTTTTTCCCCAACAACAGATCCCATACTGCCACCCATAAAAGAAAAATCCATTACACCCATAATAACACTATAGCCGCCAATTTTAGCTTCGCCAGTAACTATTGCGTCTTTTAAAGGATATTTTTCTATTTTCTCTGCATAACCAGGAAAATCTAAGAAATCAACAGAACTTAAGTCGCTATCCATCTCTTTAAAGCTTCCCTCATCTACTGTAAACTCTATTCTTTTTTTTGCATCAAGTCTTGTATAGTATCCACATTTAGGACACACCATCAAATTTTCTTCAAAGTCTTTTTGGAGAAACATTTGTTCACACTTCTTGCACTGAGTCCAAAGACCTTCAGGCATAGCTTTTTTCTCTGAAATATTTTCACTTACGTTCTCTGCCATATCCATTTATTTTCCTCCAGCTATTTAACTTTATAGAGTTTCATTTAAGAAATCCTTCAGCAAGCAAATCTCCTTGATCTAAAATACCGACAGGCTCTTTGCTTTCATTTACAACAGGAATATTGTCTATATTATACTTTTTTAATATCTCAGCGGCTTCAATTGCAAGAATTTCAGAAGTTATAACTTTAGGAGATTTTGTCATAACAAAATTAATGTTTTTTTTCAAAAGATTTCCATCATTCTGCAAGTGCCTACGCAAGTCGCCATCTGTAAAAAAACCGACAATTTTACCATCATCGTCAACAATGCTTACAGCGCCAACTTTAGTGCCAGTCATGACAAGAAGAGCATCTTTAACAATAGCGTTTTGTTTTATAATAGGATTCTGTTTTCCTTTCCTCATCAAATCGCTGGCACGCATGGTAAGCCTTTTTCCTATAGCACCCAACGGATGTAAAGCAGCTAGATGTTCCTTTTTAAAACCCTTCAGAGTTGAAACTGTAAGAGCTAAAGCATCGCCCATAGCAATTAAAGCTGTAGTTGAAGATGTTGGTGCAAGATTATAAGGACATGCTTCTTTTTCAACGCTACAGTCAATAACACAATTGACGTCTTTCCAACCTAAAGCTTTTGGTTTTCCTGTCATAGCTATAATAGAAATTTCCATTCTTATCAATGTAGGAAGAATTTTTTTTACTTCGTCAGTTTCTCCAGAATATGAAAGCATTATAGCAATATCATCTTCCATAATCATTCCTAAATCACCATGTAGACCTTCTGCAGGATGTAAAAATACTGAAGGAATACCAATTGAAGACATAGTGGCAGAAATCTTTCTTCCAACCAACCCAGACTTCCCTAAACCTACAACTACAACATGACCTTTACAATCTTTAATTAGAGATACAGCTCTTTCAAAATTTAAATCTAAATGTTTTAACTGATCTTTTACAGCTTGAGCTTCAGCTTCAAGAGTTGCTTTAGCTATCTTTAAATTTTCCGTCATTTTAAATCCTTAATCCATGAGCAGCTTTTATAAACGAGCTCATTTTATCGTAATCTTTTCTCTTTGGAAGTCTTTCAACAGACTCGTTGGCTTCAAAACCATATGGTGAAGTTTTGTCCAAAAAGCCTTTAATATCCTCAGCAACAATGTCGCCAGATATAAATACCGGTATTTTGAAGCCTTGTATTTTTAAAACAATATCATAATTAAACTTTGTTTGCTCTCCATCTTTATAGGCTACATCTAAAACTAAATAGTCAACCACATCTTTATAAGACTCTACTTGCAACATATCTTCGTTAGAATTCACTTTAGAAAACTTAAATATTTTTACGTTTTGACTGTCTTTAACAGTTTTGCAATACTCCAAAGTTTCGCTCCCATTAAATTGGACATTTTTTATATTAAGCTTTTTTATTACGCTCACAAGAGCTTTCTCATCTTCATTGCAAAAAACTGCAACAGGAGTCACAAAAGGAGGAAGTTTTGAAATAACATCAAATGCGAGCTTCTCAGAAACTTTACGAGATGATTCTTTAATAAAATGAAAACCAACAAAGTCAGCACCTAAATTGGTAGCGTTTAAAGCGTCATTACAGTTTGCTAGTCCGCATATTTTAACTTTTGCCATTACATTTTCCTTATTATATATATTTTATAAAAATTACTTAGATTCTAAAACTTTTATTGTTTTAATTGCATCTTCAAGTTTAAATTCTTCAGTTATAAAGCGCTACCTACAACTGCTCCATAGACCCCTTCATACTACTTAAGTTTAGCTAAATCTTCTATAATTTTTATTGCGCCAGAAACTACAATTTTCATTCCACTATCTAAAAATTTCTTTATTCCGTCATAATCTGACCACATAAACATATCATCTCTTGAAATATCTGTATATAAAATATCTTTTACATCTATTTCTTTAATGTTCTCTTCTCTTTAAAGAAGTTCTTTTTGAGCCATAAGTACAAATTTCACTTTTAACATCTTTATTTGTTTCATCAAATTCAGAAATCTTTTCTTGATTTTCTCTAAACATATTGTCATTTTCAAAAATAGGGAATTTATACAACATAGTCTTGGCCTCGCATATTTATATACAAGATTGTTGGATTTAAACGACTTATCCGTATTGAGTTGCGAACAATAAGCTTCAAGTTTATAATTGATCTATTAAACCTTCATCTATATTTATAATTACAAGGTTATTATCAACATCATTTTTATGACATCCGTTAACTAACCAAGAATTAACATAAATATCACAATAGCAGCCATAATTCGCTTCATAATACCCTACCTAGCATTTATTAATGACGTTAACAAAATAAGCATGGATTCCTGGTAAAGGCACTATGTTAATATTTTATGCAATAATTAACTGCATAATTTACAGGTCTATTTTCATTTGCTGTAGGTACAACTCTTGAAGCGTCAAAGTAAACAGATCTCGTATCTTCGCTCGTTCCAGAATTGCTATCTTTATGCGATATATCATCAGCGTCATAAAAAGCGCCTGTAAAATCTCTAGCTGGTTTTGTTTTTGCAAATCTCCCAGTAATATTTCTTATTGCATCTCCTTGGAGATGGCCAAGCGGAGCGGCAGCACCGCCTATACCTCTTAAAAATATGCCGCAAAAATCTGGAAGTTTAAACTTTGAAGTTCCATTACCACCATAAACTGTACCAATAGCTCTAAATAAACCTGGGTATCTTATAACATCTAGTTCTCTACCGTTACATAACAAATAGCCATTTGGGCATTGAATTCCGGCAAAGGCAATAACAGTGCCAGGAGGAACTCCCAATTGTTCCTTATCAGCACTTTGAGAAGATTTATAATATAGACTATCTCCCTCTATCCCTATGTATATAGATTTTTCGCCTATTGTTATTTTTATTTCATTATTAGAAAACAAATTTTCTGCAGAGTTTGAATGGAATGAGTAAAATTGAGATGTAATTTTTTCTCTAGGGGAAAGTTCTATGCCGTTAACTGCAATTTGAAGCCATAAATCTTTTCTTCTCCAGTCTATTCTATTATCAAGTGGTACTGTTAGTAGATATTCAGCGACACCGTTTTCAACATTAACATTTCTATTTCCAGATTCCCAACAAGCAGTTCCATCTTTCTCTAAAGGATAAACGCTGAAGTTAAATACTGCCTTGCCTGTAAAATGCTTACCGTAAATTTTTAGATCCCCGATATATCTAATTTCATTTGGAACCTCGCAAAATACAACAACTGTAAACGAAAAAAAGGCAAACAACAAACATAATAGTTCCTTCATTTGATCCTCCCCACATTCGCGTTTTAACCCAAAGTCACTTATGCATAAATTGAATCTTATATAGATTTGCGTAATATCCATTTAATTCTAGTAATTCTTTATGAGTGCCAACCTCAACAATATTTCCCGATTCAAAAACATATATTCTGTCTGAATTTATTATTGTAGACAAACGATGCGCTATAACTATAGAAGTTCTTCCTTTCATAAGCTTTTCAAGGCCTTCTTGAACCATTTTTTCTGACTTTGAATCCAAAGAACTTGTAGCTTCGTCAAGGAGGAGTATTGGAACATTTTTAAGCATAGCCCTTGCTATAGAAACCATCTGCTTTTGTCCACCAGACAAAGAACCGCCTCTCTCGCCAACAACCGTATCGTATCCATCTTTTTGTTTCATAATAAAATTATGAGCAGTAGCATGTTTGGCATATTCTATTGCTTCATCGTCAGTAGCACCAGATCTTCCCATCAATATATTATTCTTAATAGTATCGTCAAAAAGCACAACATCTTGTGAAACAAAGGCTATATTGCTTCGTAAAGACCTTATAGTAACATCTCTTATATCCTGACCATCTATTTCTATACTGCCATTTTTAACATCATAAAATCTTAACAACAAATTTATTAAAGTAGATTTCCCAGACCCAGCTGCTCCTACAATTGCAATTTTTTCCCCCGGATTTACTTCTAAGTTAATACCATGGAGAATCTCAACATTAGGAACATATTCAAATCTAACTTTTTTAATTCTTATTACTCCTTTATCTACTTTTAAATCATAAGCTCTTGGTTTATCCATAATGACCGGTTTTTTATCCATAATTGCAAAGATACGATCAATTGCCATTATTCCCATCTGCAGTGTTGAATTTAAATTCGCTAACGATTTCATAGGCTGGTATGCTGCAACTATAGCTATTAAAAAAACAACAAAATCACCCGTAGTAAGCGTACCGCACATAATTCTATATCCACCATATGCAAGAGTTCCTGCGGCAGCAACGCCTCCAAAAAACTCCATAAGAGGACTTAGCACATTGCTATTTTTAGCCATTTTAACTTCAATTCCCGCAATAGCTTCAGCACTTCCTCTGATTTTTTTTGATTCAGATTCTTCCATATTGTAAGATTTTAGTATCTTAATACCTTGAAAAGACTGCGCTAGCGTAGCGTAAAGATTACCAAAGGAATTTTGCTGATTGCTAAAAATTTTCTTTATTTTTTCGCCAAAGTAGACCATTGGGTAAAAACCTATAGGGAAAAGAATAAACATAGCCGCAGCCATATCAAAACTTTTCCAAAACATAAGAACAACTAAAAATACTATAGAACATGTGTCTCTGACAATTGTAGTTATGCTGTTTACAATGGTATTTCTTATAGCACCCAAATCACCCATAAAATACACCAATAGATTACCTGAATTATTCTTGTTGAAAAATTCTAAATCCTGAGATATAATTCTCTCAAACAAATCTCCTTGCAAACGTTTAGTAAAATTTGACCCCATTTTTATCATTGTTACAGACTGTATATACTGAGCGACACCTTTAGCTCCAAATGCAAATATTACTTGGAATGCAATCACAAAAAGAATCTCTCTGTTTTTTTCTATAAAAACTTTATCAAAAACAGGTTTGAGCAAACTAACAGACCAAGCATTTAGAGCTGAATATATACCCATAAAAACCAAAGATATCACTAAAAGTTTCCATTGAGGTAACATATAAATAAACCATAAACGTTTTAATCTTTTAATTGCTTCAGTACTTGCATTTTTGAAAAGTTTTTTTTTTATTTTTGAAAAAACAAACATCTTTCGCCTCTGAAATCATATAATATATATATGAAATACGTTAAATCATATTTTTGGATTATCGCCTTCTAGTTTTTTCTGTCTGTTTTCTAAATCTTTTGTTCCCTTTTTGATCTTTTCAATCCAAAAGAAATGACTATTTCCTTAACACTGCTTGCATTTTTGTAGGAAGACCCCAAAGGTTTATAAAACCTTGCGCATCTTTATGGTTATAAATCTCGTCCTCTTCAAAAGTTGCAAGCTTTTGAGAGTATAAAGAATTTTTTGCTATTCTTGAAACAGGCGTAATGTTTCCTTTATAAAGTTTTAGTTTTATGGTTCCAGCGACATATTTCTGAGTACTGTTTGTAAAAGCATCCAAAGCTTCTCTTAAAGGTGAAAACCATAAACCATAATAAGAAATTTCTGCATATTTAGGAGCAAGAGACTGCTTAAAGTGTAAAGTATCTCTGTCTATAATAATAGACTCCAATTCTTTGTGAGCAGCATATAACACCATTGCTGCTGGAGATTCGTACACACCTCTAGACTTCATGCCAACAAGTCTATTTTCAATGATGTCTATTCTTCCAATTCCATTTGCACCAGCAATTTCATTCAATTTTGTAATCAATTCAACGGGCTTAAGTTTTTTACCATTAACAGCGACGGGAATACCTCTTTCAAAATCTATATTTATATATGTAGGTTTATTTGGCGCTTTTTGCGGAGAAACGGTCATTTTAAACATAGACTCGTCGTAACCTTTACCTAGATCTTCCAAAATACCGCCCTCATAAGAAACATGCCACAAGTTTGCGTCTGAAGAGTATGGCTTCGACTTTGTCACAGGTACGGGAATATTTCTTTTTTTTGCATAGTTTATAGCATCTTCCCTAGAACGTATTTCCCATTGTCTCCAAGGAGCAATAATTTCTACGTTAGGAATTAAAGCTTTAAACGCAAGCTCAAAACGCACTTGGTCATTGCCTTTACCAGTTGCGCCATGACAGACAGCATCAGCTTTTTCTTTCTTTACGACGTCTGCAATTTTTTTAGCAATTACAGGTCTAGCAAGAGCCGTACCTAAATAATATCTGTCTTCATATAATGCTTCCGCTTTCATTGCAGGAAAAATGTAATCAGTTACAAATTCTTCTTTAGCATCAACAATATAAGATTTTGAAGCGCCTGTTCTTTTTGCTTTCTCGTTAAGATTTTTTAATTCGCTGCCTTGACCAACATCTACACAACAAGCAATCACTTCACAATTGTAATGCTCTTTAACCCATGATAATATAACAGAAGTATCTAGTCCTCCTGAATATGCAACAACTACTTTTTTAATGTTTTCATTTGCCATTTTAATGCTTCCTCCAAAATTTTAATAGCGCAATCTACGTCTTTTTTATTGATTATAAGCGGTGGCAACAGTCTTAAAACCGTATCATGCGTACAATTTATTATTAGTCCTTTTTCTAAACAATAATTTACTATATCTTTACCAGCGATACTTAGATCTATTCCCAAGATTAAACCTATACCCCTAACTTCTCTGATAATTGTATATTTACTTTTTAGATTTTCCAACTTTTTACGGATATACTTTGCAATTTTTGTTGAATTGCTTAAGAAAGTCTTATTCATAATTTTAGATACGGCTAATGCAGCTGCGCACGAAACAGGGTTTCCCCCAAAAGTTGATCCATGGTCGCCATATGTAAAAGCATCTGCGCATTTTTTGCCAGCTACAGCAGCACCCAAGGGCAAACCATTTGCCAAAGATTTAGCCATAGTGACAATATCAGGCTTTATACCATAACTTTCAAAAGCATAGAATTTCCCTGTACGGCCAATACCACACTGTATCTCATCAAAAATTAAGAGAAGGTTATTTTTATCACAAAGAAGCCTTAATTCTTTTAAAAAGTCTCTATCTGCAGGAACTATTCCCCCTTCACCTTGAATAGGCTCTATCATTACGGCAACAGTTCTATTGCCTATAAGTTTCTTCACGGAATTTATATCGTTAAATTCTGCAAAAACAAATCTTTCTTGCAAAGGTTTTAAATATTCATGAAATTTTGTTTGTCCGGTGGCAGCCATTGTAGCCATTGTCCTTCCGTGAAAGGAATTGTTAAAACAAATTATTTCGTATCTATTTCCAAATTTAGATGGATTTAAATATCCCCACTTTCTTGCAAGTTTTATTGCACATTCATTAGCTTCAGCTCCAGAGTTTGCCAAAAACACTCTCGCCCATGGAAAAGTTCTTTTTACAAGATTGGCGACAAGCTCAACTTGTATTGGAGCATAATATAAATTTGAAACATGGGCAAAACTATTAATCTGAGACCTAATAGCTTTTACAACAATATTATTACAGTGTCCTACGTTACATACACTAATACCTGCAAAGAAATCTAAATATTTTTTCCCTTTTTCATCCCAAATAAATTGATTTTTTGCTTTCTTTATTACAAGATTGGCACGTTTATACGTATGCATAAAACACTTATCTTCAATCTGTTTTATATTCATTTCTTTACTACTGTTCCTTTAATATTTTTTATTCCGCTTGCACCATCGGCTATTAAAACCTCTTTAACACCTTTCTTCACCGAGTTAACACATCCTTCAATTTTGGGGATCATTCCATCTGTTATAACTTTATTTTTTATAAAAGTCTTAACATCCTTTATTTTTATCTCTTTGATTGTTTTTTTATTCTTATCAAAAACGCCAGGAACATCTGTTAAAAATATTAATTTCCCCGCTTTAAAAGCTACAGCTATTGCAGCTGCTAACACATCTGCATTAACATTCATAACATTGCCATTAGCATCTGATGCTATAGAGGCTATTACGGGTAAAAAATCTGAATCTATTAAAATTTCTATTAACTTTTTATTTACTTTTACAGGCTCTCCTACAAATCCAAGTCCTTTAACTTGCTTACAAATAACGCTTTTACCATCTTTTCCAGAAATTCCGACTGCATTTGCGCCATTTTTAATAAGCCCTGTAGTAATAATTCTATTTACTTTTCCACTTAAAGCCAATTCAACAACATCTAAAGCATTAGAATCAGTATATCTTAAACCATTCACGAATTTGCTCTTCACAGAAAACTTCTCAAGCATAGCGTTAATTTCTGGACCGCCACCGTGAACTAAAATAAATCTTCGTCTTCGCGAAATTCCTGCAAGCTCTTTTAGAAACTTATCTTGTGCTTGTGGATTTTTTGTTAAACTTCCACCGAATTTCACTACTGTTAACGACTCCATTTTATATACTCCTAAATTAATCTTACTAAGAAATAAATCGCCACTAATCGCGACTTTAACAACAAACAAAATCAAAACTAATATTACGAGCAATAGTAGATAGCCAACCGTTAATTTATAAACTCATTGTTGACAAAAGCCAATATAAATTCAGCTCTTTGAGAATCACTGGGCTGATCTAATCCTTTCATTGGATAGGCTTGTGTATTTTTCTTAAACTCATTACCTTTCTTTCTAAGATAAGTAACTTCCAATACTTGAGGTACAGGAATTCCACCCCAAAAAAGAACCTTTCCTATTACTTCTAACACAAATTCTAAATAATTTTCTAATTACTCTACATGAAAGCATCTTTCTTAAATACAAAGTAAGCGACAAAACAGTTAATCCCTTCTCCCACATAAATCCTCCATTAACATTTATTTCTGTAAAAAGTTTTGTTTAATTATTATAATTTATACTGCTTTTGCTTCGTCTAATTTGTATTCTTAGTGCTTACATTTAAATCTAAAATCACATATTGAGCATTTTGACAAATCAGGATCAAAATTTTCAATCACTATTTTTTCTGCAACATCTAAAGCTATATTAATGGCATTATTTATATCTTCTTTAGTTCTCTTTGTATAAACTTTCCTGTTATCTGACAAAAAATATACAGATATTTTATCTGGATTAAATTTAAAAATATTCTTACACGCGTAAGCATAAAAACTTAACTGCAGATCTTTATCAATGCGTTCTTGTTCCCAACTCTGTACATGTGTTTTATAGTCCATAACTTCATAAGTGCCGTCACCATGCCTATCTATTCTGTCAATAATTCCTACAAATCTATACTTTCCTATATTTGCGTCAAAAGATTTCTCGACATACAAGACTTCAGGTTTTACTTGGCAAAAAGATATATAATAGTTTTCAAGCATTTTAATTCCACGTTGATAATATTCAAAAATTTGTTGAGGATCATTAAAACCATTACTTTTCCAAGATTTATCGTAATGCTCAAATAAAGCATCTTTAGGTTGATCTTTTCCTGCGTGAAACTGCTCAAGCGTTTTATGAATAATATGTCCAAAGGTAATATCTGGACTAACTGGAATATGAAGATTGTCTAGATATACAAGCTTATATTTATATGGACAAAACAAATATGTATTTATTCTGGAATAACTTATTTTAAATTCTTGTCTATTCATAAATTCATCTACCTATACCTTACGTTTATAGAAAGAAACAACAGTATCCCCATACTTTTCTACTCTAAAACATTCAAGATCTACGACATTACCAACAGGTTCTTTTATATGTTTTTGAGCTATAAGAACAGCGTCATTTTTTAAAATATCGTATTTTACAACATTTTTTAATGTAGGATAAGTAAGAGCTAAAGCCTTTTTATTGTTGTCTTTATATGGAGGCCCCACAAAAACTATATCATATTTGTCTTGCAAAATTTCAAAATCTTTTATAATATTACACTTTACAATTTTTGCTCTATCGTTAAAATTAAGCACGCTAACATTATGCTTTATAAGAGAAAGAGAAACATTACTAAGTTCTGCAAAAGTAACTTTTTTGGCCCCCCTTGAAAGAGCCTCTATTCCAACGGAACCAACGCCAGCAAATAAATCTATAAAGTTAGAGTCTGGAACTTTAAATTGTATTATGTCAAAGACTGATTTTTTCATTCTGCCAAGCATTGGGCGTACGGATAAATCATCTTGAGGTAGAGTCTTTAAGAGCCTTCCTCTAGCAGTACCCGCAATAACTTTCGAACTCACTTTTTTCTCCAAAGCCCAGCGACTTTTTGCAATTCTAATTATACAATAATTTTGTTTATAAAAAACATAAAACGTTTTATGAATAAAAAAATAATAAAAAAAGGATTATTAGCGCTATAATCGTTAACCAAAATATTCACTTATTTTTTTTATATTATTTATTGATTAAGATAGAAAAAAAGTATATTCTATAATTATGAAAAATTTAATTATTATTCTACTATCATTTACAATTTCCATATTTTCATTAGTATCTTGTAGTAAACTTAAAGCTCGCAATTCTACACCCTCATCCTTATCCCATGAAAAAGTTCTTGTTTTATCCGAATTTAGAAAACGTCTAGAGGCAGAAGGTCGTCCTATGAGCGAAATATGTGGTTTTATGCAGTTAGAAAGTGAAAATGATTATTTAGCTGCTCCGACAGGAGTAATCAGGTACAGTAGAAGACATTATACATATTTTGTCAATAACAGAAACTATGATGGACAGCAAACTACAAACGCCTGTGGAATATGGGCTGTAAGAAGGAAATTACGTCATATGGCTAGACAAAATACTCCAGGTGTTGATGGAGATGCATGGTGGAGACTTACTGATGCACAGATTAGAACAATACTGGGAAATGATATGTCCAATGGACATCTAATGTCTCTAGCTGAAAATATAAGAGATAATCAACAAAATGGAATAATATCTACTGAAGCGATTGTCAATTTACAACTTTATTTTGGATTACAACCTGTAGATTGTACAGTCATTGCCCCAGATAATATAACTGAACTAAACCCTAGAGGTGTTTTATATATACCACTTACTTTATACCCTAATATTGATATTGATCATCAATTAGCAAGTGTTGGGGTTGTAGAAATTCCTATTTAGTAGTGTTCAATAGTACCAATCCCTAAAAAAATTTCGAGGTCAATCTTAATATAGCACAGAATCAATATTTTGTTTAGAAAACCGCTAGACCAAAATGGATCTAATAGGGATTGAACCCATGTTTCATGGCGCTTATCAATCTCGCCCCCGCGGCAAACTCGGCCTACCGTCCTCTTGCATGACACGCAAGCGCTCTCCCAGATGAGCTGTAACTCCAATATAACAACAAATTTAATTGATGGTTCAATACTAGATTTTAGAGAAGCGATTTTGTTAGACTATTTAACAACAGCATATAAATTTCTCATGTCTATGATTAAAACGCCACTGCGTCTCCTTCAAGTCTACATAGAATTTATCTTTTTGTATACTGCGTTTATAACCTGCTCTTGGTTATTTCCCAAAAATTCCCTATTGCGTTCTCCCATTAGCAAAAACATCATCGCTATGCTTTAGACGATAATGTTTCCCATTTCCTTCATTTACAAGACCATCATACGCCTTCCATTCGTCACTCTAAATCGTTGAATCTTCT
>JAISEM010000010.1 GCA_031264105.1 Endomicrobium sp. | reverse complement strand
CTACTGGCAATAGGAACGCAATCGTTTTCAAAGTTGATAGAAGACAAGAAGATATATGTAGATAAGACAAAACATATAGAGAAGTTGATAAGCGCAGGAAGCGTATATTTTTTATCGCGACCAAGAAGATTTGGGAAGTCCTTGCTGGTAAGTACATTTAAGACGAGCATATGAGATTTGTATTTTTAACAGGAGTATCGCAATTTTCAGAATTATCAATATTTTCAGGATTAAATAATTTAAATAATATAACAATGAATCCTAAATATGCTTCTATTTGTGGGTACACACAAGAAGAGCTGGAGTGTAACTTTAAAGAATATATAGAAAGTGCGTCAGAAGTAATGGAAATGGTTAGAAGAGAGTGTAAGGATGCTATTTGGGAATATACCATATGATTTACATAGATGTTAATGATAGTGGCGGGGTATGAACTAGAAGGGAAAATGCAAATGGACAATAAATCCAAATCCTATAGGATCTTTAGAAACAGATGTAAATTTTCTTAAAAAAACAAAAAGGGAAGGAGGGAATTTACGTAGCCCTCAATGTCTTTTTGTTTATACATTACAAATACTTCATATCTTCAATACAAATCAACAAATATCTCCACTCTCCTATTATTTGCTTTCCCTTCTTCAGTCTCATTACTATCTATCGGTCTACTCTCACCATGCCCTATCTTTTCCATCTTCGCTGTGTCTATCCCATACTTTGCAAATACCTCATGTACTGCATGCGCTCTTGCCAACGATAACTTCCTATTATACTCATCACTCCCTAGCGCATCCGTATGCCCCTCTACCCTTATCTTCTCAAACTTATATCTCTTGCCTATCTTCTTTGCTAACTCCTTTATTTCTTCCTCCGCTTCCGGCTTTATATCCGCTTTATCAAATTCAAACAATACTGCATTTATTCTAAACTGTTTTATCTTTTTATTATCCGTTTTTACCTCTTCTATATTCTTCTTGCCTACCCACTTTCCAAATGAGTACCTTACTCCTATTATCCCATTTAGGTCTCTTACCATCGACGACCATCTTATATCTCCACTGCAATATGCCTCAAGCCTATCTAGAATATAGTAACCAAACCCTATATCCCCTATAGCACTCACCACATCTAACGTTGCACGCCTCGATTGGAAATCTCTATTCCCAAATCCGTTTGGCAAACTATCTCCTCCCATCATTCTACTTGTTATCTCATTCATACAATCCAATCCCAAAGATCCATTCCATCTAAATTTATTGCCTTCCCCTGAAAACCCTACTCCTCATTCCACTCCTGCTCTTAAATAATTATTTGCCTTTACTTCTAAATTCCAAATATCTGCACCATTTTCCGTAAACCCATCTGTATGTATTAACCCTAACCCTACTCCTACATATGGCCTTAACTTTATTCTACCTAACACACTCCTGCTTGCTACTCCTATTCTGTAGCCTGCTTCTACATCCAATATTGCACTAATGCCGCCAAACTTGCCTTTAGCTTTTGTCATGTTCTCAAATCTTAAATATCTTGTTGTTTCATAATTGTCTGAGCCCAATGACAATAATCCTTTTATGTCATACTTCTCTTTGACTATACCGCCATACAAACCTAAACCATAACTGTTAATATCTGCTTTATGTAAATCGCTGCCCTGATTTATAGAACTCTTGTTTTGTTTTGCATAAACTCCAGTCATACCGCTTGAGCTTGTCATCATGTCAAAACCTACAATCGCTCCGGCATTATTTACTTTAAACATTTGTGATGACTCTATATCTTTGTCTGTCTCTATTGTTGCTCCTTTTGCTTGCGCCCATATACCTTTTGTCGGCTCTTCGTATTCTATATAGTTATATATCCTGTTATATACATCTCTTTTTGCTTCATCATATGCTCTGCTTATTATCACATTACTTATAAAATATCCTGATAAATCAAATAGCGCTTCTTTTAATCCCTTTATATTCTTTCCAGCTCCTCCTATACTGTGTGACGTTATATCTTATTTTCCGTCTCCCAATGCATTTTTAAGATCTTGCAATTTGTCCCCTAGTCTTGCGGTTTGTTCAGTATATGTTCCTTCTCCTGGAGTTCCTCCATATGCTTCACTATAAAAGTAATCTAATGTCTTTGCTACTTGCGTCTGATTAAAACATATATTCAATGTCGCCAATGATGCAAATTTTGGTTCATCCATCGCGTATCCTTCTGCCAACAATGCTATATACTCTCCCAAATAATCGTACCTCACTATATAACTCTTTGGCAACGTTCCAACTAATGTTACTGTGCCAAAATTTCCTCTGTAGCTCCCTTTTCTTCCATACTTCATCGGCTTAAATGCTCTCCATTTAAATGTATCTAAATCACCGAATGCATCGTTTGTTGCTAAATCTAGCTTGCTACTGTCTTTTAATTCTATTGTCCCGCCTTCTACATTTATTAAATCGCTATCTCCTGTACTGTACTGCTCACCGTGCTGCTCCACATTCGTTGTATCATACATCCTGATTCCTCTAAACCCTAACGTTGACTCTCTAAACAAGTTCATCCTCAATGTCCCTTCTTGTACAAATTTATTCCTTACTTGTACTTCTTTCCCATACCCTGCTGTTCCATCTATCCTTAATTCTGCCGTTGGCATTATAATCATATCGCTACTTATTGTGACTTCTGTTTCACCTATTACGTTAAACCGAGAGCTGTCATTTATATTAGGTTTGGTATTACTGTCCCCACTTCTCCTCCCGTTTCTAACTCAACTTCTGTAAATCCATTCACATTTACTTTTCCCATCTGCCCTGTACTTCCTATTGGATCAAAAATTCTAACTTTACCTCTCTCGTCTATAGAACCAAAATTTACTTCTGATAACCCTTCTAAATATATTGAATTTGACAACCCACCTGCTGTATTTCCTTGAAATACTTTTGCACTTATTGTATCAACTCCTATATTTAAAAATCCATCATCTATAAATATTGCCCCGCGTTTTCCTGATGCGCTATTTCCTATTACTTCCAATGTCCCTGATAGCGTCACTGTTGCTTTATATATATTTATTGCTCCTCCATTCCCATTCCTTGCTCCTTCAGTCTCTGCTTCTGCACTGTTTCCAATAAATCTCGTCTTTCTTAAGTGAGGATTTGCTCCTTCTGACGCATATATCGCTCCTCCTCCTTCTATTGTCGCTGTATTTGATGCAAATGTTACATCCATACAAATAATACTAGCGCTATTTGTTGTTATCATTAACGCTGCACCTAGTTTTCCTTTTGCTTCTTTCAATTCTAGGCTCATTAATTGAAAATCTACTGGCTTATCTATTTTAAAAACTGATACGCGTTCTCCTGCATAAGATGGTAGTACGTATTAGTTGTACTATCAAACGAAAACTTTAATGCCCTGTCTCCTTCCATAACGTTCATGTTATTTAAGGACTTTCCATCTGTCACTTTATAAGCATCTATTACTACATCATGCGCATCTATAGTACTAACCGTTATTTCATACTCATATGCTAATGTTGCTATTGTGCTCTCAGAACCTTCCTCAAATACTATATTCCCTGCTAATAAACTTACCGTATGCGTCTCTATAAGTTTTCTTTTTTCGTCCTCAGTAAAATCTTTTCCTTTATCATATAAATACTTTATAAACTCGTCTGTCTTGCGCCAATATGGGTCAAACCATGACAAATTAAACCAAACTTGCAAATCTCTAAAGTCTTGCTCTTCAAACAGACTTCCATTCGGCGTTTGGTTCTTTTTATTATAAAGTTCGCAATAACGAGAAAACGGCAAAATCATATTTTCCAAATTGGATAAAAAGAAATTTGGCAAGACAAACATCTTCTCATCATCTGTCAAAAGTTTAGCATCTTTTAAAGTTAAATCCATAAATTTGTCTTTAGCTTTGCCTGAAGCATATTCCTCAAGCTGCATTAACAAAGACGGAACTAAGTTTATGTTGGACTTTATTTTAGGAAAACCATCAAGGATTGCAACCATATCATAATAATCTTTAGTAGCATGAAGTCTTACCCATGGAAGCTCATAAATCCCTGTAGTAGGATTTTTATACATGGGCTGATGTTGATGCCACAAAAAAGCTAAATAAACTTTTTTCATATTTAGAACCTCTTTTAGAACCTCGCAACTATTCCTATTTGAAATAAATATGAAGAATCTATATTGGCAAAAACCTTATCCGCTTTTGAAGGAGGCGTATACCATGCAAAATCAAAAACTATATCAAAATAATTTTTATATTTATATTTAACAAAAAAATCTAGTTCCTTTCCTAAATCAGCTTTGGCGCCATAAATTTTAGAAAATCCCGCATCACCCGCATCAGTCGGTGCATCTGAAGCCGAAAAGAAAAAATATGAAACGCCTGAAGTAAACGCATTAAATGGCGAAATATCAAAAGAACACCCTAATGTGTTTATTCCATAATACCCTTTTGGCAAAACAATAAAAGAGTCAGTAGTATTTGCGGCAAATAGTGTTCCATAACCTATTCTTTGCAACCCATTATATCTTTTTGCAAACGTAGGACTAAAACAATTTTCTCCCTTTGCTCCAGAGTACGTAAATAAAATACACGCATTAGCATCTCTTCCAAACATATCTCCATGCCATGCACCGCTTAAACTAAACATATATGCATCATAGTCAAGTTTTTGCGTATTGTCTTTTAATAAACCGCCTCTCTGCTCAGCAGCTTCAATAGCGTATTCATACTTCTTACCATTATTTGCTATGCGAATATCATAAAAAGTTTTATTGTCATATTCAATCTTGTCTGAATCATCCCCGAAATTTTTAGTAGACAAACCTTTTATATACATATAACCAGAGTCATTGCGTTCTTGGCATAGTGTAAACTCTATAAAAGAAAAAAAATCAAAATTGATTCCATAAAAATTAAAATTCTCATCAGGAACTTTTGAAGCAAACATATCTAAAGTCAAAAATCTGGACAATTCAATATTTACTTCAGCACCGAGCATTCCATTATTGTCACCATCTACTATAAAGCCATTGCCATAATGAAACTCTTGTTTTCCAATATATATCTTGTAGGGAAAAGAAAAGCCTTCCTCATTGTTAAATGTAAGAAAGGCTGTCTCTAAAAAAATTTCAAAATCCCTGCCTCCGTAAGGCATTTCAAAAGCATTATAATACTTTCCTGAAAAGCCATATGAACCAAGCTTTGCAGACATTTCAATTCTATCGTCAAATTTTCCTATTATATTTAAATTTAAATATTGAGAAAAAATACCTACAGCTTTGGTCTTTGCCGACGTATAATCAATGTTTGAATAAGATGTTGCTCTAAATTGTAAGTCGTAATCTAATGCCAGAGAGATTTTTGGCGTAACTGAAACATTTATCAGATCAGTCTGATCTGCGAGGGTAAAAGACGCCGCAAAGAAAACCATTAAAATCGCAAATGCGTATCTCATAAATATGGATGTACTATTTTGTCTTTTACAATTCAATTTTATTATGATAACCATAGCCACACTATAAACCGATAAACTCAGGTTTGAAAATTAATTTTTCATCTCATAACCGTTGGTTTCAACAATTGCATATTGACGAATAGGAATACCTTTTCTTGAAACTGTTAGAATATCGGCATTTTCAATTTTACTAAATTTATCTTCCATATCTTTGTCTATTTTTACAATCGCAGTTTTGGAATAAGCTAAGTCTTTTGGAACTTCCCAATACTTAAACTGATTTACAGGAACATGTCCCGTTAACACCCAAATTTTATTTCCTGTATAATAAGCCGCAATTCCACCCCATTGCTGATTGTCCGTTACAACATATTTAATATCTTTTTTTATAAGATAATCCCCTAAATCCTTCCATCCGTGAAACCAATTAGTTGCATCAGCAACAGCAGCGCGGCGCGAGAAAATGCCCAAAGGAATAATCGTATATTTAACGCGCAGTCCTAAAAGGAAAGACATAATAAAATTAAATGCTGTCCCATATATTAAAACTTTCCTCTTTATATTTGAATTATTTTCAAGCAAATAGGCGCAAACCATAATGCTGAAAGCAAAATATGCAAAAGCAGGCCAATTTGCGCATGGGTTTCCCTTTAAAGCAGTAAACATAAAAAATACTTTATTAATGATCAAAGCAACCTAATGCCAAATGCTGCGACCAAAGCCAAAATACGCCTCACCTGGATGTAATTGCACACAAGCAGACAAAAACATTTTAAATAATATAACAAAGCCAACAATAAAAAATGCATTTTTCTTACAAAATAACCTATCCATAAGAGATCCATATAGACAATTTTACAGAGCAGTAATTTTACTACTTTGTATACGATGTTGCAATGAAGAGCAAGATTTGCTAATTTCATAAATTATGATAGAAATTAATACCATTTTTGAAGTTTTCACCGATTGTTCAAATTTCCCGTTAGACAGACCTTGTGTTTATCAAAAAAATAATAATGTCCATTGTAAAAAATGTAAAAGCTACTTAAAAATTTCAGGGAAAAAAGATAACAAACGCATTCTAGTTGTTAAACTGGGCGCAATGGGAGACGTTTTAAGAACCACATTTCTGTTAAACGGATTAAAAGAGCTTTATCCAAAAAGCGAAATTACTTGGATCGTTGACACAAAAAACGCTGCAATCCTTGAAGGAAACGACCTTATAGACAAGGTAGTACATAATGATGCAAACGCCATAAAATATCTTGTAACTAACTTTTTTGACACAGTTCTTAATTTAGATTTGGCCTTTGAGAGTTTATCTCTTACAAAACTATCGAACAAAACAGAAGTAAAGGGTTTTTCTTTAGATGACAATAGAAATATTATATACTCAAATAATTATGCTAAAGAATGGCTTAAAACAAGTGCCTATGATGAAGTTAAAAGAGCTAATGTTTTTACATATCAACATTGGATGTCTAAAATAGCAGAGCTTCCAAAAGACAATTATGAAATAATTGTTCCTTTGCAAAAAAATTCAGTAGAAAAAGCCAAACAATTTTTAAAAGACAACAATATATCTCACGATAAAAAAATTATAGGCATAAATCCAGGAGCAGGCAAAAGATGGAAATTAAAAAAATGGACATCAAATGGGTTTATTGAAACAGCAAAATACTTCTCGCAAAAAGGACATTTTGTTTTACTTCTTGGTAGTTGTGAGGATAAAAACGAAATTGACTTAATTTTAAAAGAAAGCATGCCAAATGTTATATCGACAGGAATTAACAATACTATCCCTGATTTCTTTGCAAAAATAAATCTTTGCGATATAGTCTTATGCGGTGATACAATGACTTTGCATGCCGCTGCTGGGCTTAAAAAAAACATAGTAGCTCTTTTTGGTCCAACTTCAGTAAACGAAATAGAAATATATTCAAAAGGCGCAAAAATACAGTCCAATAAAGCATGCGTCGTTTGCTATAAACAAGAGTGTGCCTTAGTTGATAATTGCATGGAGTCAATTTCGCCAAAAGATGTTATATATGCAATAGAAGAATATTTATAATATTATTTGCAATCCAAAATAGAGGTTCTTATGAAAACCGTAGTAATGATTCCTACATATAATGAAGCTCCCAATATAAAACTTATGATTGAAGACGTTTTAAATTGTGGCGCTGACGCAGATGTTTTAGTTGTTGATGATATGTCACCTGACAAAACTTATAGAATAGTTGAAGAACTGTCAAAGATAAACAACAAAGTTCATCTTCTTTTAAGAAAAGAAAAAAAAGGAAGAGGTTACGCAGGCAAAGACGGATTTCTAAAAGCTCTTGATATGGGCGCTGATTATATAGTTGAAATGGACGGTGACGGCTCTCACCACCCTAAATATATTTCAGGATTTTTAAAAGCGATACAAGATTGCGACGTTGTTATAGGATCTCGTTATGTTAATGGCGGAAAAGATGAAGAAAGATCATTAATCAGACAGTTAGCGAGCAGTTTTTCAAGACATTATTTGTCTTTTGTATTAGGCGTCAAAATACAAGACCCTACTTCCGGATATAGAATGTTTAAAAGGACAGCTCTTGCTAAATTTGCTTCTAAACTAACTGCAAGCGACCCGTTCATAGTTACTGAAGTTTTGTATAAAATCAAAAAAAATAATTTAAAAGTTATAGAATACCCTATAGTTTTTCTTGCAAGATTTTCAGGGCAATCAAAACTTCGTCCAGGGATTCTAATAACCTATCTATTTAAAGCTTTAAAACTCAAACTAACGGGAAAATAAATGAACTATACATTACGGTTTTGGATTGTAAATATAGTTTCAACACTACTCAGACTTTTAATAATAGGTAGAATTGGCTTAACAATAGACGAAGCTCATTATTGGGTATATTCCAAATTTCTGGATCTCTCATATTTCGATCATCCGCCTCTAATAGGATATATAATCAAAGTTTCAACATTGATTTTTGGAAATAATGAATTTGCCGTAAGGTTTCCTAATGTATTAATATTTTTCTTTGCAACATGGATATTTTTTACATGCGCTAAAAAACTTTATAACGAAAGAACAGCGTTTTTTGGAGCTCTACTGTTAAATGTTCTTCCTGTATTTTCATTCTTAGGTTCTGTGATAACTGTTCCAGATTCCCCCCTTGCACTCTTGTGGCTTTTATCGCTTCTTATTTTTATAGCTCTAGTTGAAACTAATAATAAAAATTATTGGTATTTGCTTGGCATTACGACAGGATTGGCAATGCTTTCTAAATATAACGGAGTTTTGATACCTTTCTCAATATTTCTATTTCTTACTTTTTCTCCAAAACATAGATTTTGGTTTAAGAAAAAAGAACCCTACTTCGGAATTATTTTATCTGTCATAATGTTTTTGCCAGTTATAATGTGGAATATAGAAAATAGCTGGGCATCTTTTGGATTTCAGTTAAATCATGGATTTGGCAGTTCTCTACCTAAATTCTCTTTAACATTTTTTTGCAGATCTATTGGAGCACAAGCCGGATATATTTCCCCGTTATTATTTCCAATATTTATAGTCGCCGCATTTTTATGCATTAAGGAAGCTTACAAAAAAAACGATAGAGCTGCTCTTATTATTTCTTGCTTCTCTTTACCTGTTTTAGTTTTTTTTAATACAATAGCAACATTTAATGAAATACTTCCTCATTGGCCCGCAATGGGCTATTTGGTATTGTCTATATATGTTGCGCATCTAATCTTAAAGTCTTGGAATATAAAATGGTTTAAACTTTATTCTTATACAGCTTTGGCGTTGGCATTATTTATGATTATTATAGTTCCTTTACACGTTTTGTATGGAGTTGTCCCTGTTGAAAAGTTTATACCAAAAGATAAGATTGAACAAATAGAACACGGCATTCCAGAATCAGAAAGAATTGATATAACAAATGAAGTTTATGGTTGGAAAGAAGTAGGAAACGAAATAAGGAAAATAGTAAACTCCTACTCAAAAGAAGAAAAACCTTTTATATTCACATATAAGAGTTATTTAGCTAGCGAACTTGCGGCTTGTATCCCTGAGATTAGGGTATTTTGTATAAGTGACAAAATAGACGCTTATGATTTTTGGCAAAGAGACTTAGAGAAACTAAAAAATAAAAATGCTCTGTATATCTGCAATGACTACTTTTTTTCAGATCCTAAAAGTAGATATGGAGATGTATTTTCATCATATGCAGACATTGAAACATTTCCAGTATATAGAAACGGTAAAAAAATCAAAAATTTCTTTTTTACATATTGTAAATCTTTTAATCCATCTAAACTTCCAGACTCTTATACGACCATAGCTGTAAAACAAAAAAAAGATTTTAAACAAGAGGTTTTAAATTTTGATCATTTTATTTTTAAATTTATAAATTCAGATTTAAAATCTAAACATTTAGATTTTCTTGTTGCGCCTATTTCTTATTTTGACGACAAAGATTTCAATCTAAGTTTTATTATAATACTTACAATATGCATATTTATTCTCTGGAAAAATAAAAAAGATCATTTCTGGACAGATCTTGCTCTTATGGTAAGCGTAATGATAGTCGGTGCTGTAATAGTTCATTTTTTTAAACATTATTTTCAAAGACCTCGTCCATTAAAAGTATTTGATGGAAATATTAATACTATATATGAAAGATTATATACAGACTCTTTTCCATCAGGACATACGGAATTAGCATTTTCTTTGTGCGCTTTCATGTTTATAATGATTAAAAAGTATTGGTATTTATATATAATATTTGCTTTTTGTTCAGGATTTTATAGAATTTATGCTGGCAGTCATTTCCCTTTGGATGTTATTGCAGGAGCATTGATAGGTATTGTTTCCGCTTATATGGTTGTTTTATTATTTAGAAAATATTCAAAATTCTAAAGATCAGCTCTTAAAAAATATAGAGACCTATATCCAAGAGAGGAAATTCATGAAGAATTTCTTGAAAAACCATTTGTTATTCCTATTTTTTTTAGTGAAAAGCTTAAAAAGGATTTTGTACAGATCTTACCAATTCAAAAGCAGTCTCCAAGGGTCAACCAAAACAAAACTAATAGCATTAATAATAATCAATTGTTTTCTACTATCATGCGTGTACGGACAAAGCATCGCTCAAGTCGTACAAAATACCATCTCTACTCAACAATTCAAACACATCTTATCCGAATTCTTTATTCCAAACTCTTTAGGCAAAATTACTAGCTCCAACTTCTCCGCCAGCGATACCATCGCCATCAACATCCAAGACCTAGACCTTCACCCTAACGTACAAAAGAACATCGCTTCCATCATTGAACTATTTGATAAAAAGTATGGCACCAAAATGTCTATATGGAAGGCGCTTTTGGCGATGTTGATACTTCTTGGCTTTCTAACATCAAAGACAAAAATACAAAAAACGAAATCAACAAGAAGTTAAATCTTATAGCATCAATAAAATTTATTGTTATTTTACTATTATCTATTCCAGATTTATTAAAATCACTATCTAAATACTCTCAAAATCGAACACTTCTAATGATAAAAAAACAAAAAATGATGGTTCAAGAATATTTGTATTAAGTCTTAAAGATATCATTTACTATGCTGAAAAAATATTTGAACCATATTTAGGAATAGGATTTGACGGAATAAGTATAGATGCGAAAGAATCTGATGGCATTGAATCTATTATGAGTGTTCTTGAGTCATTAAAGAAAGTCTCAAAAGGAAACTCTATAGTTGAAAGAAATACAATAATTCTAAAAAATAAATCTCTCAGAGAACATCTTGGCAATTTAGGAGAATACAACATACTAGCCATAGCACTAATTGATGATACTTCTGGCGAAGCCGTAATTGACAAAGAACAGCAATTAAAAGCAAAGGATACAGGCTCTACAAAAGAGGGCGTAAAATACTTGAGCAAAACGTAGACACGACTACAACTAACATTAGAGAACTGCTAAATTTAATACATCAAAAACCTTCAGCAATCTCGTCTCAAGAAATTAAAGTAACCTTAAATAACGCAGGCGTTAGTAATGTTGTACGTAAACGCATTGAAATTATTCTACAAAGAGTAGGCGATAATGAAACAGGACCTGGAAGCGAGGCAATTCTGGAAGCCATAGGATTTCTAAGAGGTTTTATTGTATGAAACGTTTAACATGATAAACGAACACAATGTAACAGATACTTTAAAAATCCTTTTAACAGCACTGCTTATTACAGATGTTGAAAACAAAATTTTTGAATCTCCTGAAACACTCAGAAATTTCTTTGATCGGACCAGACTTAGAATTGAAAAAGGCCAATCTCTAAACGATGAATCATTATTGAATTTAAATAGACAGATAATAATATTCGCAAAAGATATCATTGAAAAACTTGATGAAGAAGAAAGTATTGAGTCTATTGTACGCAGTCAAAATCAAGATGATCCATATCAAAAGCTGCATACATATATTTGTTCATAACAAGCGATTTAATAAATACGTTATCGTTTAGAGAAATCATAGACGACGTAGAAAAAATAATAAAGACATCCGTATCCACTGTAAAATATTCTAAGCGCAGCATAGATTGCACACTCAAGATTTATTTATAGGAATAGCATAAGGCCTGTTGGAAATTGGATTTGTTTTTACTAATACTGCAGTGTTATATATTCCTCATATATCTTTATCGTTTAAGACTTCTTTAGGAATTGCGCACCCGCATACAGAATCATTTTCTAAAAGCAATAGCTTATTACAAAATTCTCCAGCAGCATTTAAGTCGTGAATTGTAATTATTATAGTTTTATTGTATTTTTCGTTTAAATCTCTAAGAATACTTAAAATACTGTTTTGACTTCCTATATCCAAGTGCGAAGTAGGCTCATCAAAAATTATTATATCTGTCTCTTGAGCTAAAACTTGAGCTATTAAAACTTTTTGTTTTTCCCCTCCCGATAACTCTGTTATTTTCCTTTCCAACAAATCAGTTATGCTTAAAAATTCCATAATTTCATCTATAGTTTTATAATCGTATTTTGAAGGAATTTTAAGCATATTCATATATGGAAATCTTCCAAACATAATGAACTCCGGCACTTTAAAAGGTACGCTCATGTCTGAATATTTAGGTAAAAACGATACTTTTTTGCCAATTATTTTGAATTAAACGATCTCAAACTTTTAGTATCTACAAATATATTTCCTTTATGAGGTTTTAATAGATTGCTAAAAATTTTTAATAGAGTGCTTTTACCTGCTCCATTTTTCCATTACATATACTTAAAATCCTAGTCGTTGCAATTTATCAACAACAACTTTACTATTTCCATCTTTAGAAGCTATAATCAAATCCGGTTTTATGCAAGCTATCTTTTCTATGTTAGGCTCTAAAAGCATTCCTATTATTTTTTTTTCAGTTCCTTTCGGACAAAAAATAGTTATTCCTTTGACAAAACATTCTGCCCCTAATTCATAAAGACTTTTTGTAATCGAAAGCGCAAGAGAAACTATACGAGTATATTCTTTAGGGTACGAGAGCGTTATAGACAGGAAACAAGTTATTAAAACACGACTAATTCTTCGTATTGTCATTTTTGAGTATTTAAATCCGCAGTGCAGTCTGGACATTTAACAGCTCTGAGAGGTATTGAGGAACAACAAAAAGGGCATTCTTTTGCGTTAACCCGATCTTGAGCAGACTTTTCTTTAAGCTTACTTATGCACTTTATCATTATAAATACGCAAAACGCTATTATTACGAAAGAAATCAAAACATTTAGAAATAGTCCTATATTAATCGTTACAGCTCCTGCAGATTGAGCTGCAGCAAGAGTCTCATAAGGATCTTTTAACGTTTTCCCACTTTTTAAGACTACAAATAAGTTAGTAAAATCAAAATCTCCTAGAAATAATCCTATAGGAGGCATTATTATATCTTTTACCAAAGAGTCAACTATTTTACCAAAAGCCGCTCCTATGATAATACCGACAGCCATATCAATAGCGTTTCCTTTAACAGCAAAATTCTCAAAATCTTTCAAGAAGGATGATATCGTTGCTTTTATCTCGGTCATCTGACTCCTCCTACTTACTTTTTATGTTTTTTTGATGGCCCAAATCTAAACTGATGCTGAATCATTATTGATCTGTCAGGGTTTCTAGTTCCTTCTTGAGGATCAAACTCAAAATTTCCCTTTAAAAATAAATTTGGAGCTAGTCTATAACGCAATTCCATACCATGTCTTAAGCCAAGTTTTTTGTTAAATTCATCAAAAGTTAAGTTATATCCAAGAAGAATATTTTTACTTAAGTTTTTCTCCATTGTATACCTTGTTCCAGATAATAAATAAACTAAGTCCAGCGTATCATTATTAGAAATAGTATCATCTGTGCTAACGTAAGAAACTTTAAAATTATCAGCAACCCCTATTTTACGAAAAAATAATTTTGCCAGTGGCACTGAAAAATTTTGATCAATATGTCTTAGAACTTGTTGCTTTGCTCTAAAGTCAGGCGAAGTCTCAAAGTCTGAAGAATTTATTTCTTTATCCTGATCTGTACCCATGGCTTTGGCAAAAGCTTTTTGAGAATCCATATTCGGATTGTCTTTTGAACTAAAACTTATTGCATCGTTAATCTCTCCAGTCAATAATTTTAATAATTCACTCCTCATGACATGTACCTTTATAGTTTCAGAATCTCCGCCAGTTTTTGAATGAATAACAGTTTCCCCTTCAGCAGTTATATAGACTTTGTTATCACTAAATATTTCTAGTTTTGAACTTATTATGTCAAAAGAACCTATTTCAAAATTTAGTTTTCCGCTTGTAAGATCAATAGCACCTTCTGGTTTCAAACTATCAATATTGCCTCCTATATGTAAAGATCCGTTTATCAAAGCCGAAACAAAAGAATTTTCAAATCTCGTATTGGCTCCAGTACGCAAATCTAAATCAAACTCTGTACCTGAAGGTATTACAAAATTTGAGTTTTTATCGCCTTCGCCTGGAAAAGTGAACATAGTATTTTCTAAAACAATATATCCTGAAACCAAAGAATTTTCAGGATTACCTGACACTTTAATGTCAAATAAAGGTTCTCCATACGAATAATCTTTTAATATAGACCTTGACCCCATGAATTTAGTAATAGGAAGCATTGGTATATATATAGGAATTCCTTTATTTCCTTCAGTAAAAGCTCTAATATTAAAATCTTTTACTTGAAAATTTTTTAACTTTATTTGTCCATCAACATTTACTTTACCTGAACCAGAGCTGAATATAAACTTATCGATCTTAATCAAGTTATCGGTAAGAGACATTTCAATTGACGCATTTTTTATCTTATTAATGTAGTCATTAGCTTTAAATGCGGCATTATAAATTGAAAGCTTTCCATTGTTAATTAATTTTTTATAATTACCTACAATATGCCCTTTTAATATCATTTTTCCTGCTAAAGGAGAAAGCAAACCGTCAGAAAGATAATCTAAACTGTTTAATTTATTGTCTTCAATCTCATACTTTATATTTACTAATTTTTTAGATATTTCTTCGTCGCTAAAAGAAATAGGAAAGCTACCGCTAACAGAAATATTTACGCTATTTCTTTTTGAAACTACAGCTTCTTTTATATAAGCTAAACTATCATAAAAATCTATATACACACCCAATTTATCAAATGGGATCTTTATAAATGTTCCATTTGATGACACAGTTGACATCTTTCCTTCAAGCGCATTCTGTTTCCCTTTAAGTTTAATATGTATATCTGCCAAACCTTCAGGATCACCTGGCAAGCCCAAAAGATTAGCCATAAATCTCCAATCAATCCCAAACCCTGCTATTTCAAAATTTATATAATCTTTAGAAAAATTTCCGGACATATCAAAATATGAAAATCCTTTTACAACATTCAATTTCTTTACATATAACGTATCACTAAAAATAATTTCACCTGATAAATCAAACTTATCTTTCTCTATTTCAGATTTTTGAAAAAACATTAGATTCCAGTTTTTAAAAGAATAGTTGAAAAGATAACGGTCCAATTTATATTTATTCAACCATAAATTATTAATATTTACTATTCCATTATATACAGACTCTCCCTTTTCTTTTAACATATCTCCAGATACTTTTATGCTTCCAAACAAATCTGCAGGACCAGCGTGAATATTTAACAAAAATAAATCTAAAGAATATTTATTATTGTTTAAATTACAAAAACCGTTATCAATCCTTATCTCGCTATTAGATATTTTTGCAGAGGCAGAATTTATTTCAATATTTTTATTTGCAATTTTAACCTTAGCTTTAAAATCTTTTATCTTTAGAGAATTTATATAAGCGTCTTTTGTTTCAATAGACAAATTAATCGCTGGATTTTTGCCAGGAAAAGAAACTTTCCCTTTCCCAAAGAGGTCTCCTTTGAATGGTAACGTAAAACCGACTAATGCGTTTATGATTTTATCGCTTAAATTATTGACGGTTAAATATAAATGTCCAGAGTTTGAATATTGTCCATTTAAGAATATCTCTGTTTTATCAGAAACGATATTTGCTTTGTTTATTTCTACAATACCATCTTTATAGGAAAATTCAGATGATAAAGAAAAATTTTTAGATAAATAATTGCCTTTTTTCAACAAAGATGAAACTTTAATATATGGATTGGTTAATCGTTCTGAAAATTTCACTGAAGCATCTAAATATCCAGATATCCCCGGATAAATTCCCTCTATATTAATATCTTTAAAATCAATTACACACTTTATTTTATTTCTTTTCAAATTTGCAGATATTGAAGCATTTATCTCATTATCAGACTTTAAATTTGATATTTTAATTTTTTTTGTCGATATATTCGCTTCAGCTTCAAGAGCGCCTAAAGAGGTTCCTCCTATTTTGCAATCAACAGCCCTTACCAATCCTTTTACATTTTTACCATCGGAAAAATATCCATGAAATTCAATATGAGTATCAGTCTTAATACCTTGAAAAAGAATGCCATTTAAATCAATATACACTGAAGATTTAGGATCTTCATCTGTAAATCCTACTAATCCCTTCACGTCAACTATATTTGTATTTGAGCTGTTTTTTATAACAAACTGCTTAATATCTACCTTGTTTAAAGATAGTTCTACCTTTCCGTTAAATTCTTTAAAATCATTCCCATAAAATTTTCCATTAAATGCCTTGATGTCAAATTTTGTTCCCATACCACTTTCATACTTTATATGACCGTCTGCAACTCCAGAAATATCGACTTTAGAATTCCCTATAATACGCGAAACATTTGAAAGATTAACTCTTTCAAATTTAAAATCTGCGAATACTTGCTTGCCATCAACAATAACATTTTTTAAAGAAATCGAATTGTCAGATTTATAAAAATTGAATATATATTTATTTCTATCGCGTAGTATCGCACCTTCGGCATTAACTTTCTTCATACCCAATACTTCTAAGTTTTTGAAAATGAAATCTATTTTGCCTGAATTTTCATCTATACTGCCGAAAATATTTATTGTTCCTTGCGCATTTCCTGCCATTACAGGAATTATAGGCATATCTGTCATACTTATATTTTTAACATCAACAACGGCTGCGCCTGTCTTTATATTTCCTTTTATATTCCCAACTTTCTTACCTCTTACAAATAGGTTACCTTCATAAACTCCATTTCTTAAATAAACGCCTTCCAATTTTCTAGATGAACCACAGTCGCAAATAACTTTATATATTCCATCATTATTTTCATTTCCATATAAATCAAAGCTTACAAGTTCAAAATCAAAAGCTTTTAGTTTTGATGATTTAATTTTTAATTCTTTTGAACTCCTTTGTTTTTTAAAGCCTATATTAAGCTTTCCTGACATAAATTTATTGGCCTGTGAAATATCTACAGACGCAGACATATCTGTTTTGTCGCTAAGCAAACCATTTATTTTAAGATCTCCAAAATTTCCATTTATTTTAATATCAATATCTTTTTCGTTTTTTAATAAGGCACCTGATGCTCCTCCAAAATCAAAACCTCTATAATCAAGATTTACCACCGCTATATCCCAATTAGCATTAAAAGAGAGTAAATCAATAGTACCTTCAGAAGTTATAAACATGTTTATTTTATCTTTAGATACTAGAAACGCTGACCCGTCAAAAATATAACCTTGTTTCTGTTTCAATAAAACTTCAATCCCAATAGAAGTTCCGAGAGTATGTAAATTTGAATTTATATTTATTGTGCCGGCATCAACACATACATCGGTATTAGATAGATTAAAAACACTGGAACCTTGCTTTATGGTTGCTTTATCAATATAGACATCAACCCCAATTTTAGGAAGCTTCAAAACAGCTTTTCTATTATTTGATTTTACATCAGCGGTATCTGGATTTTCTTTTAAATTAATTTCAAGGTTAGATATTTCAATTTGCCTTATGTTTTCTGAAGAGGAAAAAATACTTAAAAAAAGTTTAATAGGATTTAGTTTTAATGTAACTTTTTTGGCTTTTACAATACCATCGGCATTAATATTTTTAATAGATAGCTTAAACGGAGATACTGAAAAAGTGGAAATTGACATATTATGGCCTGTTTTACTGCTTATATATTTTTGCAAATAAGGAACTAACAAATATCCTCTTGCGCAGTATGCACAAACAAGCAAAAACAAGACAACAAAAAATATTATAATTTTTCGCATACTCTCCTTAATTTTTCATCAGAGAATTGATCTATTATTAAAAATCAATTCTCATCTATAAAAAAATTATTTAATTGGCGTGCCTGAAGAACGAGCTAATGATTTAAATTCTTTTATAAGTTTAGTTGTTATTCTTCCAGGTTTGCCATCACCAATAGTTCTAGAATCAACAGCGACTACAGGGATTATTTCAGCAGCTGTACCTGTCAAAAAGCACTCATCAGCTATATAAACATCATACAAGCTTATACGTCCTTCCTTCACAGAAATCTTTGATCTATTTTTAGCAAGCTCTATGACTGCATCTCTAGTTATTCCTATCAATGCCCCTTCAGAACCTGATGGAGTATAAATAACTTCATTTTTTACTATAAATATATTATCGCCCGTACACTCTACGACATACCCTTCTGCATTTAATATAATAGCCTCAGCAACCCCACTTCTTACAGCCTGCATTTTAGCCAAAATATTATTCAAATAATTCAGCGACTTAATATTAGGACTCAATGAATCTTGCCTTATACGTCTTATTGAAACCGTTATAGCTTCCATACCCTTCTCATAAAATTCTTCAGGATATAATTTAATCTGATCAGTTATAATTACAATTGAAGGAGGCTTTGCACAATTTCTTGGATCAAGACTTAAATCTCCACAGCCTCTTGTAACTATAAGCCTTATATATGCATCAGAAAGCTTATTTGCCAAAAGAGTCTTTATTATAGCTTTCTCCATTTCTTTCCTATTAATTGGAATCTCTAAATTAATACCTTTTGCAGAAGCCCAAAGTCTTTCTAAATGTTCTTTCAATCTAAAAACTCGTCCATTATATGCTCTTATACCTTCAAAAATACCATCACCATAAAGAAAACCATGATCAAATACAGATATTTTTGCATCTTCTTTTTCAACAAGTTCCCCATCAAGATAAATTTTCATTGCCTGTTCTCCTTGTGTGTAAATAAAAGCACTATTTACACTATAAACCCGTCATCAAGTCTAATTGTTCTATCAGATTTTTTAGCAAGATCTTCATTATGTGTAACAAGAACAAGAGTAGACGCTAGCGCATCCGCACTGTCAAATAATAATTTCTCTATTTCGATCCCTGCGTGTCTATCCAAATTGCCAGTAGGCTCGTCCGCAAAAATTATACGCGGATTATTTATCAATGCTCTAGCTATTGCAACTCTTTGTTGTTCTCCTCCTGACAATTCAGAAGGATAGTGATCTTTTCTATGTAAAAGTCCAGCTTTACTTAAAATATCTTGCGCTTGCTTTGATTTTGATTTTTTATCTTTCCATACCGCAATAAGAATATTTTCTAAAACTGTAAAGTCAGGCATAAGATAATGAAACTGGAAAACAAAACCTATAGAGCTTTTTCTGACGTTACGTAAAAATTTATCATCTTTGCTAAAACAGTCTAATCCATCTATGTACACTTTTCCCGAGGTTGGTCTATCCATCAAGCCTAAAATATGTATTAAAGTACTTTTACCAGCTCCAGATGCGCCTATTAAAGCAATTTTTTCTCCCGTTCTTATTTCCAAATTTATACTTTTCAATACTTTAATATCAGCAGAATCTTTTTTAGAGCACTGCTTATTTAGGTTTTCTGTTTTTATGTTCATATTTATTCCGATACAAAGCGTTAACCATATCTTATGGCTTCAAGAGGATCTAATTTTGCAACCTGACGCGCTGGATAGAGACCTGCAACTAGAGAGATACCAAAAGCACTTAAAGCTACAACAAATATATCTAAAGAAGCTATGGATACAGGAAGTCTATCAACGTAATAAATACCTTTTGGAAGTTTAAATATATCAAGATATTTTAATGCAAAGCTTAAAGATACGCCAAAAATTATTCCAAGAATTGTCCCCATCGAACCAACAATAAGGCCTTCGTAGAAAAATATCTTTGAAATAGAATACTTTGAAAATCCCATAGCTGACATTATTCCTATCTCTTTTGACTTTTGAACGCTTAAAAGCAAAAGATTAGAAATAATATTGAACGCTGCAACAATTATTATAAGTCCTAAAATAAGAAACATCATTATCTTTTCAAGCTTTAAAGCTGAAAAAAGATTCCTATTCATATCAAGCCATGCTTTTGCTTTATAAGGATAAGATAAATATTTTTGGAGCTCAACAGCAGTAACAGATGCTTTTTCAAAATTAGTCGTGTGTATATCAAGTCCCGTAACAGAATCTGGCATTGAAAACAAACTTTGACCTTCTTTTAAGTCTATAAAACCTAAAGAGGAGTCAAAATCATACATTCCTGATTGTATTACTGCAGAAACATTAAACTTATACATCTTTGGAATACTTCCCAAATTAGCGGGAAACATCAAAATAACTTCATCTCCAGCATCTGTAGAAATGCTTTTGGCAAGCTCACAACCTAATATTATTGATCTTTCTCCAATATTTTCACCATCAAACTTTATATCTGAAACAACAATTTGACTTGAAAGGTTTAGAATTTTATTCTCTTTGGCATAATCTATAGCTTTTATTATTATTCCAGATGTAGATGCAGAATCAATACCTCTTATAATACCCTGCTTGTATATAAATGGAGATACGCTCGATACATTTATATTATTTTTTATTTTATTTTCCACAGTAAGATAATCGTCAAAAGAGCCGCCGTTAGATCTTGTTACAAGGATATGCGGTTGTATACCAAAAATTTTATTTCTTATATCGCTTTGAAATCCGCTCATAACAGCAAGAGTTATAACAAGAGCAGCGACGCCCAAGCTTGTTCCGCCTATAGCGATAAACGTAGTAAGAGAAGAAAAAAAAGCTTTCCTTCTTGCCTTCAAGTACCTTATCGCTATAAAAAACTCAACTGATACTGCACTCATAAAAATTTACTCCGGTTTCATTGCTGGAAAAGTTATAACTTCTCTTATAGATTCCACTCCAGCCAATATCATAACAAGTCTGTCTATTCCTATCCCCAAACCTCCTGTTGGAGGAAGACCTTGTTCTAAAGCAAAAATAAAATCTTCGTCATAAGGCATAACTTCGTCATCGCCTTTTTTCTTAGCTTCCATTTGCTGAGCAAATCTAATCTTCTGCAATTGAGGGTCATTAAGCTCTGAATATGCGTTTCCTATTTCCATTCCATTTATGTAAAGCTCAAAACGTTCAGCTATTTCAGGTTGGTCAAATTTTACCTTTGAAAGTGGAGAATACACAGCAGGATAATCCATAACAAATGTAGGATTCTTTAAATTAGGTATAACTTTCTCATCAAAAACTTGATCTAAAATCTTTTTATCTGTAGCATGTTTTGGCAAATCAAGATTTAAATGTTTTACCCGCTCACACATCTTGCCGCTCTCAACATAAGGCAATAGATCAAGCTCTGTATATTCTTTTATCAAATCAAACATTTTTGCTCTTCTAAATTCCAGTTTAAGTTCTGGATTTACTTTTTCTGCAGCAGATTTAATTAAGGTCTCAGTCAAATCCATCATATCATTGTAGTCAGCATAAGCTTGATAAAGCTCCATCATTGTAAATTCTGGATTGTGATTTTTATCAATACCTTCGTTTCTAAAGTTTCTACCTATTTCAAAAACTCTATCCATTCCGCCAACAACCAAACGCTTTAAAAAAAGTTCTGGAGCGATTCTTAAAAATAAATCAATATCTAAAGCATTGTGATGCGTTATAAAAGGTCTTGCATTAGCTCCACCTGCCAAAGACTGCAAAATAGGCGTTTCTACTTCTATAAAATCTAGCTCTTCAAGTTTATGCCTTATAGCAGAAATTACCATACTTCTTTTTACAAAAACATCTTTAACTTCAGTATTAGCTATTAAGTCTAAATATCTTTGCCTGTATCTTGTTTCAGTATCTTTAAGTCCATGCCATTTTTCCGGAAGAGGTCTAAATGCTTTAGTAAGCATTGTCCACTTTTCTACCATTATGCTAAGTTCATTCGTTTTTGTTCTAAAAAGTACCCCTTCGACTCCAATAAAGTCAGAAGTATCAACCGTATTTTTAAAAAGTTTATATTCTTCATTTCCAACTTTATCTGCTCTTACGTATATCTGAATTTTAGAATATCCATCTCTTATGTCAAGAAAGGCCGCTTTTCCCATATTTCTGTAAGTCATTACTCTTCCAGCAGATCTAACTTTTACATCTGAGACCTGTTCTTTTTTAAGAAATGCAAATTCTTTTTGTATTTGCGCATTATTCTTATCCAAAGGGTATTTAGCTGGATAAGGATTTATACCCGAAGCTACAAAATCTCTCGCTTTTTGCTTTCTTTGCTGAATTATTTGCTCTATGGGAGTTGCCTGTCGTTCTTGCTCTTTTTTTTCCATTGCCACACACTTTTCTCTAATATGTAGATTTGTTTCAAATTTCAAGGTTTTATAACGAGAATTGTACCATTTTTTAATAATACAGTCAAAATTGTAATTTTAATTTTTTTATTTAAAAATCAATCAATTTCTTTCCAAGGAGAGAATTCACATTCTCTATGGCATTTGAAGGCATTTCAACAATTGAGACTGCATTTTTCACAGGTAGAACTATTCTGAAAGGCTTTAATTGTTTTACAATTTTTATAACTCTATTATCTCTATCCAGAAAAATAACGTCCAGATTAAAATGCATAAAAAATGTATGTACAGATTTGCAATTTTTAAATAATACAGAATACTTAATATTTTTCTTAAACATAAGACCTATAAATCTTTGCCAAAAAGTTTGCGCCTTAACTACTCTTATATTTAATTTTATTTTTTCCATCAATCGTATCTCTTAAATATTATTCAATATAAAATTTTCGTGAAAAAAGTATATCAAAAATTATAGAAGTGCGGTATTTTAGTCGAAACGTAAGTAAGCATAAGACCAACAAAAATATTGTATAATCAACGCTATGAAGAAGAATATAATATTCCTATCCTTCTTTACGCTTTTATTTATTTGCGGAATTTTCTATCCAATAGTAAATCTACTTTCAAAAGATAAAGCAAAAGATTTACAAAGCCTAATATTGCAAAAAGCTCAAACAGAATTAAAAATAACTGTACCACATTTAAACAAATCAATTCAAAATTCTGATGATATTAATCTTCTTTCAAATATTGAATTGCTCGCAAATTTTCCAAATATAGTATCTTGCTTTATACTTGATAGAGACAGAAAGGTTATCATACACAATAATACGAATGAATGGAACACAGAAAAGCACTCAAGTATTTACGATAAAGCCGTTATACAAAGAAAAGAACTTATTGAAGAAATGTCAAATAACAATTTTTTCTTGTTATCAGAACCGCTAGGGAATGATCACACACTTATAGCTATAGTTTCCGTCAAAAAAAGTAAAGAACTAGCCAAATATTGGCAGATAAAATATTACTCTATAGCGTCTTCTGTAACAATAATGATTACTTTCATTCTCTACTTCCTTTCAAGATTTCTAATACTTTCTCCTTTTAACAGAATAAAAAAAGTATTGAAAACAATCACGGATCAGCAAAAGATGAAAAATATAACGAAATAACGGATATTTTTACAACGGAAAGACATAAAATCTCAAAAATAATAGATTTTTTAAAAAAAGATAATGAAAGCTTGATTGAAATTATTGAATACGCTTATGAAACATCAATTAAAGACAGTCTGGCATTTATATTATTAAATTCATCAAATGAGATTTTATATTATTATGATTCTACGGGAAAAATAGTAAAACACCGTATTAATAAAAATAGACAGCATATACTTGAAGCTGTAAAAGATCCCGATATAGTTAAAATTGTAATAACAGCAAATGAACGGCCTGGCAATAGCGTTACTGGGGAATTTAAAAAATATAAAACTTCTGCGATTTCTATAAATAAAGGTAATAAAATTATTGCAACCATACTCAAAATAACAGAGAGCTAATTATTTTTTTGATTTATCGTTATTGCCAAATTTAACCGAAAGTTGCATTCTGTGAATCCAAGACGGTTTTTGTCCTGCATAGTTACCTTGTTCCTCCCCATAAAAAGCATACTCTAAATTAACTATTTTTGTAACAACTCCAAGCCCTACAGTTGGATAGCCGGAATTAAAACCCATCCTTATAACAAACGGACTTAATTTACATTCAGCGCCAAAATGGATTTTCTTAAAAGGCGATTCTATAAAACGTTCTTCTGTTCCCGTCAGATCAGTTATATCAAATACAAGCATTAAATTGTTATTTGTATTGAGATATTTGTCAGTCCAATAATAAAATTTTCCCGGGAAGTAAGCAAGACCTACTCCAAGATTTAGCTTGATGCTTTCATTCAATCGTTGTCCGTAATCCCGTGAATCTTTGTAAACATTTTTATATTTTACGCAAGTAGTAAATATATCGGCCACATTAAGACCAAAATTCCAGCAAGTATTCAAATGATAAATCGCTCCAAAATCCATTCCAAACGCGGTTCCTTCTAAAAACGCGTTTAAAAAGTCATAATTTTGAATCTCGTCAAGAGAAACTCGAACTTGGCAATTTTTTCCTCTGTACATATATTTGAAATTTACACCTAAAGACAATGTTCCATGCAATTTTACAGCATCAAGAGAAGTTATCTTGTAGGCTAAAGGAATAATACCAATTCCGGTAATCTGTGCATTATAGTACAAGCAAGGAAATAAAGCTCCTCTTTTAAACTTAGCGACTGTCTCTATCCAAGAAAATAAACCACCCCCGAAGTTTAAATAATTTTCTTTAATAGCTATAGGCTTATTTATAAAAGTTACACTTGGAGCGGAAATCAAAACACCTGCCGGTTTATCCAAAGCGTTATTAAGAACTCTGTTCATTAACTCTGTTTGTTGTTGTTGAGTCAATCTACTCCACTTGGTTATATCTTTCCTATTATCTTTATAAAATTTGTACAAATCCAAAGTATCCGTAAGCAAAACAGCATCAATAGATAAAACTTGTATGGAGTACCCATTTCTCCCAGTTATTGCGGCAGGATTATAAAAAAATGCATTCTCATCATCTGCGACAGCAATAAAAGCGCCTCCCATGCTCATAGGGCGCAATCCATTTATAAAAGCTCTTTTTTCTGGTTGAGCAGCAGATACAGCAGCATTAATAGTTAAAACAAACGCGAAAACTAATAGAACCGTGATTTTACTTTTCACTTTTCACTTTTCACCGTATCTAAATGTATATTTTTGCCAAAAATACAGCCAATGTATCATACATCGATTGTACTTCAGGCAATATATTTGAAACTATTAAATTAGGATTACTAATATTGTTCAAACATTGTAAACTTCTGGTTAAACACCATGCTAGTCTTCTCAAAGCATCATTTGCGCTCCTATCGTTAACTGGAAGAAGTTTGTCATCAATACCAAAATTATCAATTATCGCCTCGCTATCTCTAATAGCAGGATTATTTAAAACAACAGATAATCCTGCCAAAATATATACAGCTGCTCCATTAAGGTTTGTGTCGCTATCAGTAGGAGGCGTCGGAGATTCAAAAACTGAAGGAAAGAAATCAGGCGTATTAACCAATTCCCATAATTCTCTGCCAACACGATCTATCGTTTCATGGGAAAGGCTAGCCAACATACCTCTTCCATTATTATTAGCAGCTATTTGAACAAAATTATAGCCAACAATTTCGTTAACAAGAGCTGCCGCGTAAAGCATAACTGTTTCAGGATCATTTTGTATTTCAATAGCATTTCTATATTCCTTTTTAGCACCTTTAAAGTCTCTTTTCTCCATAAGAATATTACCTTGACAGACAATTATGCTCGAGTTCTTTTTCAATGGAATGCGTGCCCATGAGAAAATATTATTGTTATTACAACTATTTAATAAGAAACTGATGCAAATTAGCATACATATTTTTCTCATACAAATCTCCAAAATATAAGTTAAATTTTTTATCCATCTAACCTAATATTATTATATGCGATATAATATAACTATCTTTCTTTGCGAGAAAAGTAAATCTTTTGAAAAAATGTATTCAAAAAAATTTATAAGACTAAAAGCCATCTTTAATAAAGTTTATTGCAATTGGACCAAATATAACTATAAAAATAGTAGGAAATATCAATAAAGTCAATGGAATAAGCATTTTTATTGGACATTCTTGGGCTTTCTTTTGCGCATATGAAAATTTTTCATTACGCAACATAAGCGACATTCGTTTTAAAGTATCTGAAATTTGCGTGCCTGACTCTAAAGCAGTATTTACCGTTCTAACAAAATAAAAAACAGATTCTACTCCCGTATTTTCAGCCATTTCATTTAAAGCGCTTTTTTTATCATAGCCTAGAGAAATCTTTGATAAAGCAGATTTAAACTCATCAATTAAATGTCCTTTTATGATTAAAACAATTTTTCCACCTGCTCCGTAGAAATCTAGCCCTGATTCAAGCATAACACAAAGTAATTCCGACATTTCAAGTAATTGTTTTAATATAGATTCTTTTCTTTTTTTTAACTCTTCTTTAACCTTTAAAATAGGTAAATAGAAAAATATCAATCCTATAGAAAGAATAACTAATATCTTCATACTTATAAAGAGTGCGCTAAACAGCATACCTACAAACATAAATAGTATTTGTATTGCAAAAAATTTATATGGCGTTAGATTTCTATATTTCTTTCCAAGTAATTTTAAAATTTCTCCATTTTTTTCAATTAAATAAGCAAACTTCTTAACTTTTAGCTTCTCCAATGCATAAGCAAGTCTTTCAATAACAGGAAAAGAATGGATCTCTATAAAAGTCTCAGGGTTTCTTTTCTTATTACTTCTAATTTTTATGGCAAGTCCTAATTTATTTAAATTTAAAAGTATAAAGTAAGCAGTGAAAAATACTGTACTTGATAAAAAAATACATAATAATATTATCATCATAACTCTATCTCTGTCATCTTTCTTATAATAAATGATCCGCTAAGAACCATAACAACTACAATTAAAAGCAAAATATTGCCAATTAATGTAACAAATAAAGATTCAATTATTTCCGGTTCAATCGTATACATAATAAATATAACAACAAAAGGGATTATGCTTACAATATTTCCAGACATTCTACCTTGAGCTGTTAAAGCCGTTATTTGTGACTGAATGTTTGTTCTTTGAACTACAGTATCTAATATTCTGTCAAAAATACTACCTAAACTCCCTCCTGTATCTTTTGACACTCTGATTATGTCAATCATAAACTTAAATTCTTTACTAACAATATTTTTAGACGTCTCTTCTAAAACTTTGTCAAAATTCATTCCAAAAGCCAACTTATCAGATATTCTTATAAATTCATTCTTTATAGGATATTTCAATTCATTTTTAGCCACTATAAAAGCATTTTGTAAGGATTGTCCCGACATCACTGAACTTTTTATAATATTTAAAGCTTCCATAACTTGCTGATCCACTAATGCCAATCTCTTACGCTTATTTTTGTCTTGTATATGCCAATCAAAATAACAATACAAAACACAAAAAATTAACGCAAAAATAATATTTTGAGAAAGCACGCTGGCGCAGATAAAAATAATAAAAGAAATTAAAAATCTTTTTTTATTTTGAGACAGTTTCTTTAAATCAAAATTTCGTTTTTTATTTATGTCAAATTTAAATTCGTTTATAAGAAAAAATACAAAACAGAATACAAACAAGGCAAAAGAGAAAATAAGAATTATCTTTATCATTTAAATATCTCATCATTTATAGTTATTCCCCTTTGAAATGCATTTTGTATAAAATCTGGGATAAAACCTGTAAAACTAAATTCACCTTTTTGAACACCAGCATCAAAACCTTTTAAATCAAATTGAAAAATAGGCTTAATTTCATATAATTTGTCGTCATTTGTCTTATTTATTACAGATATTGACGATATTTTTCTTGAACCATCGCAATAACGACTTAATTGAACTATAATGTTTATTGCTGATACTATTTGAGAGACAATGGACTTTTCAGGCAAATCTATACCCGACATCAAAACCATAGTAGTAAGTCTTGAAATAGCATCATAAGGAGAATTAGCATGCAATGTAGTGAGACTCCCCTCATGTCCAGTAGACATTGCCTGAATCATATCAATAGCTTCGCATGAACGACACTCGCCAACAATTATTCTATCAGGACGCATTCTTAAAGCGTTTACAACAAGTTTCCTAATACTAATTTCTCCCATTCCTTCAATTGATTTTGGTCTGCTTTCAAGCCTTACAACGTGTTCTTGTTGAAGCTGCAATTCAGCAGAATCCTCAATAGTGATAAGTCTTTCATCTTTTGGAATAAATGAAGATATGGCATTTAAAAGCGTTGTTTTGCCTGTTCCAGTGCCACCTGAGACTATTATATTTTTCTTTAATAAGACCGCCGTTTTTAAAAATTCAAACATACGTTCATTTAGACTGCCCGAACAAATTAAAGATTCAATTGAAATTTTATTTTTTAAAAATTTTCTTATTGTAACTACAGATCCGTCCAAGGATATGGGCTTTATAACGGCATTAACACGAGAACCATCTTTAAGTCTTGCATCAACTATTGGCGAAAAATCATCAATATGTCTACCAATCCTGGAAACTATTCTATCTATAATCGTTTTTAGATGCTCTTCATCTGGGAAAGAAACATTTGTTTTTATTATTTTCCCATCTCTTTCAATATATATATCTTTGCACCCATTAACCATTATTTCTGTAACAGAAGGATCTTCTATAAAATCTTCCAATACCCCTAGGCCAACAATATCATTGCAAAGTTCTTTGCATAGTATTTCTGAAATATCTTTTGGCAAAACAAGACGTCTTTTGGATAAGATTTCACTTATCTTATCTTTTGATATCTGTTTTAGTTTAGAACTATCAACTTCATCGACATATTCTTTCATTTCTTCCACAAGAGCTTTGTAAATATCATCTCTCAATTCCCTATAAGAATTCTCATTTTGATAATAATCGTTTGACAATAAACTCTCTTTTCTCGCTTGCCGTAAACCATCAAAAATATCCAGCGTCTTAGATAAAGCTAAAACGTAACTATTAGATTTATCTTTATAAGAAAACTGTGTAGATAATATCTGCTCTTGGATATGAAAGTCGAACTTTGCATCAATGCCATCTTTGAGAAATTCTGATTTTCGCAAACTATTGCCGCAATTAAGAATATATCCTATATTAAGTTTTAAAGAAACAAAATTTAATTCACGGATTTTTGAAGAATACTGACTTAAAATAAATTTTGCGTTTTCTACGGATATCGCATCTGATGTGTATGGAAGCAAAATACACTCTGTTTCTTGTATGAGACCTAGAAGATTTTCGCTTATATCATCTGGAAAAACGACAAAAATATATTTAAAACTTTCTTTAAGAGACGATATTAAGTACAAAATTCTACCAATATCTGCGTCTTTCAATTTAATATTTCTAAAGCCAAGAACAGAATTTAATCCGCAAGGGGTTAGATATTCCCTCAAAATTTTAGCATTTGCCCCAGATAAAACTGGCAAGATATCTTCTATATATTTAACATCATCCCCATAGAAAGACCAAAAAGAATTCGGATCAGGAATGGATAAGTCCAAAATAATACAAGATTCTTTTTTACTTATCGTCACACAAGAAAGCCCATAAGCTAATAAATCTCTATGCAGCAAACTACAGCTTGACGCTATTGCAAACATTTAAACCTCTATTTTCGTTTGTTTATGTTTGTGTATTTGTTTATTATTTCTAAAACTTCTCTTTGGTTTGCCGTTTTTAAATCTCTTGTATGATTTTGAGATATTTTTGAAATGTCTTTTATCATTGATGAAAGTTTAAAAGGTTTTATATCAGATATTTCTAAGTCGCCAGTAGGTCTTACTACATATTTTAAGCTTCCTTTTTCGCATGCCATAAGAATCTTTTGAGTTTCTTCTACAGATACAGCGACGGTTACAGAGTTCAAATTAGTTACATTCTCATCTTCTTGATCAGATTTTTTGACACTCCCTATGCAGCTCTCTCCAACAGCTAGAATCAAAATATTTTGCGCTACAGAAAATACCATGTCTTGCAATTCTTTGCCATTATCAATGTATTCGATTATAGCGTAAATATCTATTCTACTGCCAGGAGTAAGAATACCTAGAGACTCAGCGTCAAAAGATACCGATAGAGCCTTTTTACTATCTGGAATTAAACTACTTATGCCAGTATCTTGATTAGTTTTTGAAACTTTTGTAGAAAGTATTTGTTCATTTTCTTCAATTGTATTTAAAGATATATAAATAGCAGAACCATCTTCTTTAAACAAATCGGTTAAACTTTGAAAAGCTTTCGGCTGCATGTACTCTTTAGGGACTGTTTTTTCAATAAGCATATTAGGTTCTATTAAAATTCCTTGAGATATTCTTTGACATGCAACAACAACCTTAACAGGATCAGTCGCAGATTTATATTTAATTTCTAAATCTGACAAAAACAAATAGGCTAACACTGCACAAATTATCGCGCAGATTAAAGCAATTATTATAGACCTTTTCATAAGACTATACTTTATCTGCCGATTGAATTGTTTTACTAGCTTTCTCAAATTGGGATTTAACTTTTTTCCCTAAAGTCTTGTATGCAACAAAAACTATCCCCACAACAACAGCTACGATAAGAATATACTCAACCATTCCCTGCCCTTTGTTTCTTTTAACCCAGTCAAAGTCCATAGTTTCGCTCCTATTTAAGTTTATTTTCGCCTTCGTAAATCTGCGATACTTCCAGTACCAGACAAAACTGATGCACGAGATGTTATTTTTATGCCGTCGTTTCCAATTATTTTAAGTATTCTTGGAATTTTATGGGAATACTTTATTTCAACAAAAGATTTTTTAGTAGCTCCATGAGCAAAAGATTTTAATGAGTTGAACGTGTTTAAAGGATTTAAAGCTGCAAAATTAGAAATGTTTGTGATATCAAAATCAAATTTTATAGGAATATAATCATTTGCTTCAATTTTTATACTAAGTCTTTTTGGATCAATAGTTCTACCTATTGTATTTTTAGCACATAGATAGTCTCTTATGTCGTCTTCTATATATTTTACGCTAAAAGGCGCGTAGGCAAGCATATCCGCTCCATAACGAGCAGCAGATGTTATTTGTTGCCAAGTAAGAATTATGCTGGCAAACCACAAAACTCCAAAAAGAAAAATAATAAGCAATGGGGTAACTAAAGCCGCTTCAACGAGAGCTTGTCCCCTTGATTGTTTAACAAACTTTAAGCAAATCATTATGCCCTGATTTTTTAATTTAAGCTAGCGAGAGAGTTTACAAAAAATTTACGCAATTGTCTAATTTTAGGCGAGATAAAATAAAAAAACAGCTTATTTTGAAAGGAGTTTTGTAAGTATTCCCGCTAATTCCTCACGCTCAGCCCTGTTTAATTCCTCAGCGATATCTCCAATTATATCATCATTATCTATAAGTTGTCTAGTAAGAAGATTAAGACTATTATGATCCCCATTGCGCAAGGCAATAACTATGTTTTTACAAAATAATATACTCTTATATGTGTTTGATATGTCACCACCGAGATAACGGGAATTTATATCCTTTATTATTACATATTATTACAGCAATCTTATCTAGTTGAGCATTAAGAGTACTTAAATTAATGGCATCAGTTGTTATTATATTCTGTTTAATATCTCCAAGCTCATGAAACAAGCTTACAGCTTCAATAAGACTGTATATTGCTTGAAG
Source organism: Endomicrobium sp. (assembly GCA_031264105.1). Taxonomy (GTDB): domain Bacteria; phylum Elusimicrobiota; class Endomicrobiia; order Endomicrobiales; family Endomicrobiaceae; genus Endomicrobiellum. The sequence continues at coordinate 14,615 of JAISEM010000010.1, read as the reverse complement.
ATCTGTTTCGTACATACTAGAATATACGCGGCTAATCGCCAATGCGCCACTATAGTCTATGTCATCTTCATCACGGATAATTTCACCGATTTTAACAAGTTCTGCAACTATATTGTGACATGCATCACCAGGCACACTCTCAGGCGGATCCATCACTTCGTCTACAATACGACCTAAACGCTCCTCGTCTAGTTGGCTTACAGACGCAGTAAACAGAGATACTCTAATAAAAGAAATATTATCATTAATACTTAAAAAACTATAGCAGTTTAGTAACTCTCCAATAAGTTTTTTAAGAGCATCCTCTACTTCACTATTAGATATAGATACTAGAAGAGTAGTTATAGAATCGCTTCTAAACGACTTTTGACTCCTACTTCCATCACAAGCATTTAAACATATTGCGCATAACACCAAAATCAGTAAATACTTTAACTTTTCCATTTTTCGTCTATTTTGTAGTTTAATTTATTTCTCTACTTAATTAATATAATTAAATTATATGGAATTTAAACAACAAAAAGTAAATTTTTAGAGAAAACTCATTTTATTTATTAAACTTGTATACCTTCTGGATTTAATAATGTATTTCTCACACGATTTAGTGATCTAAAGGCATGCCTTTCTACTTTTGCATTTACCTTAACAAGTTAATCTCTTGATAATGTTAATATAAAAACTTTACCTGCGCCACAAGATTTTAAAACAGATGAACATGCACAAATAGTTGAAGCGGTTGTAACTATATCATCTACTAACAATATGTTTTTACCTGCTATAATTTTTCTATTCTTTACAAAAAAAGAATTTTTCATGTTTTCAAAACGTTCAGTCTTTGATAATTTAAACTGAGGTTTTGTTATTTTTTTTCTAAACAAAACATCTTTTAATACAGCAATCTCTGTTTTGGCCGATAATTCGTTTGCAAGCAAAACTGCCTGATTATAACCTCTTTTTATTCTTCTAATTATACTTAAAGGAACCGGCATAATAAAATCTGTTTCTTTATAAAAATTATTATTTTGTATTGTTTTATACATTTCTTTAGCAAAATCTTTTGCTAAAAAAGATCTATTAGAATATTTAAACTTTAAAATCAGCTTTCTTATGGAACCTTTGTATTCATAAACAGAACGCATTTCATCAAATATATATTCTTTAGGTCTTGTTTTACATATATAACAGAATTTACCTTCACTTTGTAAAGGAGCACCACATTTTTGACAAATATTTCCTGTTATTAAATTAAAAGAATTTCTACACCTATCACATATGTTAGTTTGCAACATTGGGTTTAAGTCTTGTCCACATAATGAACACGTAACTGGATAAAATAAATTTACGATTTCCCAAAAAACTTTTTTCATGTTTAAAACTCTTCTAAAATTGTATTGTCAATTTACCTATAACTGTAAGGTCATAATAATTTAAATCATTGCCGTATCTAAATTCAAACCTGTCATAACTTAATCCAGCAATAAATCTAAAGCATTTTGATATTTCGTAATCGGCATTAGCAGCAATTCCATAATTTATATTATTATCCTTTTCAACATTAACATCTGACTTTTGGTCTATATATTTTAAATTTGAAATGAATATCATTCTGTTTTTCAAAGGGATTGCTTTTGCTATTAAAGGAAGTTTTATTCCAGATGTAAAAAGCAAATCCGCATTTATCTGACCGACATAAGAATGTTTGCGAACATTTGACGAATATTTACCTGAAGCATTTTTCTGCCAACGATCCTCATTTTCATACCTTAAACTAAATCGCCATCGTCCCAGACCTAGAGCACTCTGAAATACATATTTACTTACATAAGAATCAAATAAAGTTTTCAAAGTACTATAAGATAATTCTTCAGACTTTGTATTTTCTAAAGCAAGATATAAATCAAAAAGCTTTAAGAATTTAAATCTGTAATCCAATCCTCTCATAATACTATCAATATAAGAAACATTGTAAGACAGCACACTTTTATTGTTATATTTTAAATTGAGTTGAGTATCGCCAAAAATATGGTTCGGGTTAAAAAACTTATCGACATTTGATATTCCAAGAATAATATCAGGCCATATTATTGCACATATTTTATTGTTTGTGCCTGTTTTATAAGATTTTTCGTTTCCTTGAGTATAAGTGCAATTTGCGCTTAGAGAATTCAATGGCGCAAAAAACCCTCTAAAAAAAAATGCTTCAAAAGGCATATATTTGCCCGTAAAACGAATATCATTTCTATTTAAAATTGTTTTAACAGTATAAGTATTTGACGAATAAAAAGGTCGCATATCCATCAGAGGATTATCTCTTACCCAAAGTTTTTCACTTGTCCAGCCTATTGACTCAAAATTTTTGTCAACATTGTCATAAGAATCTGAATCTTGAAGTTTATAGTAAGATGAGAACGATAAAGTTTTTAAAAGCCTAAAAGAAGTAATGTCATAAGCATTTAAATTCCAAGAGATTTCTCCAACACCATTCCTTTCTATGTATTTCTTTTGCCCAGGTATAATAAGAGCTTCTGAATTAGTGCTTATACGAACATTATAGTTCTCTTTAGTATTAATACTGTATGTAAGTGCAGGAGAAAACCAATCTGCAAGACCCAAAACAAGACTTGCACCCACACCTTGGTTTAAAGATTTATCGTATTCAATCTCTGTTGGAAAATCTCTATTTTTTTCCCTTACTATGTTTATTGTATATCCAGGAGAAAAAGTAACGCCTTTTGTAAATTTAAAAGGACATTTCAACGCTAGTATGCTTGATTGTTCTAAAGTATGGTAATTAGAAATATCTAAATATTGCCTTATTTTATCTACCCCTAAAAATTCTTTTGATACTTCTATAGGAATTTCAGGATAAATTTTAAAATACGATCTTGAAGTTCTTGCATCTGCAGATATGCTTACTGGAAATATTATAAGATTGACAGGGACACTATAAACAAACGCTCCTGATAAAGTTTCTTTGTCTTCTAAACGTTTAATTTTTGACGTATCTATAATAGAACGATCATACTTTAATCCAATTTTTGAAAACCTTATTCCTGATCTTAAATCAGTTTCAGCATATCCGCAATATTTTATAACACGACCCTCCTCATTTAAAGAAACCAAATTTGACTTATTGTCTGAAACTCTTGGAGTTATTGTCTCTATCCTAGACATTCCTGTTTTTAAAGGAAATAGTTTTGTAGCGGGACTATTGGTTTTTAAACCTTCAAAATCAAAATAAACGTTTTCTTCAGTAAAGTCTCTATTATAGACTCCAGCAGTAATATTATGAAAATCTCTATCGATTGTTTTTTTAGAAGCCCCGACGGTTATAGTTCCTAATACATCATTGCCTCTCCACTGTAAATCTCCCGCTGATTTCCAAGCAGAACCATTTGTGAGTTTGCTCCCGGTAACATGTATCTCATTGAACCATACTTGACGTTTATTTCCTATATCAGAAGATTCCACGCCAATAACAAACTGCGAAATTGTATCTAAAGATGGATTTCCATGTACAATAATTTCAGCATTTGGATCTGATGTGGACCAATATGCATTTCTGCCAACACCATTTTGGTTTATTACAATTAAGTTCCAATCTTGCCAACACGCATCATTTGTTACGGCAGCTCTATATTCAAAATAATTATCATCACTTCCACCTGCTCTAAATATTATAACATCGCCTAATGCAGCATATCCATTTTCAGGTTTTGCATACGCCATAAACCTTAAAGATTCATATTTTGACAAATCAAGAGCTTCGCCACAATAGACTGATTTTGCTAAAAACCGTTCTTGCGATCCTGAAGCGGTATATTCTATCTTTAAAGCTCTTTCATCTTTCTTTACTGTGTTTTCTATGCCGTATAAATCTAAATAATATCTGTTATTTATAAGAGATTTGTAGTTTACGTCAAATCTGCCTATAGAAGAAATATTGAAATCATTTAAATTCAAGCCTGCTTTTTCCCATCTGTTTCCTGATATTGATATCTTACCGATAGTTAGTCTTCCTTGATCGCCTGTAAGACTTCTTGTTTGGCATATTTTCACACGTAAAATTCTTATATTTCTCCAAATATCTCTGTTATTGTTATTAATATCTATTGGAATTCTCAATTGTCTCCAACCGTTTGGGCTACTGTTTATTGCAGTAACCCTTGGATCTGAAAGAGAAAAGCTTTCTGCTACTTCATCTTCCATATCTAATATTCCATTTCCGTTTATATCTTCACTATCAAGCTTACCGTTATGAGCGCCTATCAATGAAGCTGTTCCATCTCTATTATGATAGGGTCTCCCTGTATCTTTCCATGGGCTTAAAATCCCCGTATTGTCAGTATCTTCGGTGTCGAGCTCGCCGCAACCATCAGAGTCTTCATTTATGCAAGAAGCGTACTCTATAACAACGTCATGAGAGGATGAGTTCGGATCGTTAATCCATATATCGACATAAAGTTTTTTTGAATAGTTTACTCCTTCCCATAGCGAACAAAGTTTTTGAGAAAAAGCTATTTCCGATGAAACTCTAACGTCATAATCAACGTCTAAAACGATTTGTCTTTCTCCATCATTAATCTCTAAAAATGGATCAATATCCCTAAGATTTATTTCATAACTTCTCCAAGACAAGTCTCTTAAGTTTCTTCTTACTGTGGGGTAGCCCGTAGCGCTATGAAACCAATTTTCTTCTAGCATACTTGCCATGTCTTCTCTAACAGAATTATCCATAGAATCAATTAATGCTTTTCTAGAAGTATTGCTGTTGTAAGAGCTTAACGCATATTCAGCACTGCCGTCAAGTTTCATATTTAATAAGTCTATGTCTAAATCTGCAACTTTTGCATCACATTCACTAATTGTAAGGCTGGTAGGAGTATTTTTTATATCAGGAAGTTCTTTTCCCTTCGCAGTAAAATTATGTATTATGCTTGCTCCGACTGAAAAATTATCTACTACTTTAAATCTTGCGTTAGCCCCTACAAGAGACGTTTCATTTCCTGCGCCAAAAATGGAATAGTCGTAAGAAACGTCCATCGCAGAATTTCCTTTTATCGCTTCATCATTTTTTATAGTCAAAATTCCTATATCATAATCAATGATGTAATCATCGCCATTTTTCAAAGTATTTCCGTCAACAATAACTCTTTCAGAACGTGGAACAATCCCTGGCCTTAAATTTAGTATTTTAATTGTATATTGATATTCAGTTAAAAAGTTATACTTGTGTTCTCCAGTATTGTATAAAGAATTATGTAATCTATTATTGAGTTTGAAGTATCCATTTTCAAAATCAACTGTGATATCTGATGGATAAGACGGCGCGGGTATTCCTTCATCAATGATTGCAGGGATAGCATCATTTAAATCTTTTATTTCTAGCAAAAAGCTGCCTCTTCCATTATCGCGTACTATTTTTAAGTTTCCTAAATCGTAGACTGTTTTAAGTTCTGTAGTAATCCCTGCTGTATTATTCTCATCTTTTATTATAGCTGGAACAGCAAGAGATGTACCGTCACTAAAGTCATAACTTACAGCAACAACATAGTTGCAGACTAGCGTAGTCTTAAAACCAAGCATACCTGTTGTATAGTCAACAATAAAATCTTGACCTTGTACAAGAGTTACAAAATTACCTGTATAATTAAATCCTGCCGTATTATTTATGTCTGTAAGAGGGATACGTGTCGGATAAGAAAAATTATATTTGGGATCACTTTTTTGATAGTCTATATATACTTTCACAGATCCGCTTTTAATTGTTCTTGCTTCGCCGGTTGCTAGTAACGAATAATATTTCAATTTGACATAAGCCGTATCGGCAATAGTTTTTCTTTCTAATTGAGTACTTCCGGTAAAACGTTTTACTTCTGATAAGCCTTTTGTTTTGCTAAAAAAACCATTTAAACCAAAATCTTTATATTCTGTGTCAACTTTTAGTCCAAACAGCTCTTTTTTATATCCAGTAAATTCCGTAGCAGGCATACAAACAGAAATATCTCCAAAAGCCGCTTCTTTTACAAGTTCGCCACGTTTGCCTTTGTAAATTAGAGATATGTCTTTTTTGCCTACGCTGTCATCATAGTCAACATTAATATTTAGTCTTTCTCCTATACTTCCAAGAACTCTCATCTGTAATTCTTGATCCATCTTAAATGTTGAATTATTTTTCCTTTTCCCTGCTTCTTCTTTATCATATACTCTCGATGTATGGCTAAAACCTGTAAGTTTTCTTCCTGAAAGAGAAAGCTTTGAATCAAATGGAAGCTCAGTTGTTATCGGAGGAGGTAAAGATTGATTTTTTAAATCTGCGTTTGGAGATCTTTCGTAACATTTATCTTTTTCTCGCCAACTTTTAGGGGAATATTCCATTGTTGAGTATTTTTTATCATTAAAATAATTCAATATCTCTTGGCCCGCTATCTCATGGACAGATTCCGGAAGCTCTTCTTTATCTTGCGAAGAAATATATTCTTGCGAAATTATAGTTCCAGAAGGCTCTGTACTTTCAATATCGTGAAATATGTCGTACTCATCAAATTGACTGCAAATTTCTTTTTGAGTATCGCCAAGTACGCTGTATTTTTTCGCACAAGATTTATACTCCGTAAATCCTGCGGAATTAATGAACAAAGATAAAGATAATATTAAAACTAAAGCTTTAAAATTTTTAGCTGTCATTTAATATCTTTTATTATATCATCTGTTAACATCTGATTATAATATTCTTTCAAGTTTTACACAAATTTTATACAATTATCTTAGTCGGCAACATTTAAACAGGACTTTCATCAAATAAACATGGTTAAAAAAGTACATTCTTATATAATAAAAGAATCTTCACATTCTTTTATTTTTGGTGTTATTATCTTTTCATTTCTTTTAATATTAAACTTTGTATTTGATATAATGGATCTATTGATTGGCAACGGCGTAGCATTTTTATTGGTTTTAAAAATATTTATTTTCTTTCTTCCAAACGCGTTAACATTATCAATACCTATGGCAGTTCTTTTTGGAGCATTGCTCTCCTATGGAAAGTTATCAGCCGACAACGAAATTACTGCTATTAAAGCTGCAGGCCTCGGATATAAAACTCTCACAATGCCTATAATACTTTTTGCATGCGGCCTTTCATTATTTTTAATTTTCTTTAATCATTTTTTTGCACCAGAATTAAATTCCCGTTTAAAAGTCTATTTTCAAGAAGTCGCAAAGACAAAACCGCTTGCAAAGTTTGATGAAAAATCTTTAAAAACTCTTGGAAATTACAACATATACAGTAATAAAGTCAATAATGCCACAAATACTTTAATTGGCGTAAGCATATATAAATTTGAGAGTTATAATCCTAATCCTAAAAATGTTTTGCCACAAAACGACAATGGCGCTTGGCGTATAACAGCGTCTTCAGCTACTGTAAAAATTTATTCCAATGGAGTTAAAATGACTCTTTATAATGGATATTGGCAAAAAGCTTCTCCTTCTGATATGGCAAACATGACTCATTCAACTTTTAAAACTTATTCATTTTTTATTCCAATAGTAAACAATATTAGCGACGATGGTTCACATCCTTCTCAAATACCATCTCCAAAGCTGCTTAAAACAATAAAGCAATATAAAGAACAAAAATTTGATTTTATTCCATATTTATTAGACTATTGGATACGCTGGGCGTTTGCCTTAACTCCTCTTGTTTTTATCTTTATAGCTCTACCCATAGGAATACGCACAGGAAAAGAAGGCAAAGCCGCCGGGTTTGGTTTAAGTTTAGTTATAGTTATTATTTATTATGTATTGTTTACTCTTGCAGTAAATATTGGAGAAAAAAAATATCTTCCTATAGGGATAATATTATGGCTACCAGATCTAATAATCGGAGCGCTGGGAATTTACTCGTTTAATAAAATGGTAAAAAGATGATAAAAATTTTTTATAAATATATTATAAAAAACTTCATTAAAATATTCATTTTTACAACTGCGGCTTTTTCAATTGTAGTCATAGTGTCACAATTACTTGGAAGAATAAAAGACTACATGGACATCAAAGTATCTTTTGGCATAATGATTGCTCACACGCTAACAAGCGCTCCTGAATGGATTGTCAAAGCTTTGCCAATAGCTACTCTTCTATCCTTATTATTTACTCTTGGAAATCTTTCAAAAAACAGCGAAATTACTGCAATGAAAGCTGCTGGAATAAATATGTGGCGTATTATTTCCCTTTTTCTTATATTTGGCTTTATAATAGGACTTGCAGATATTGCCGCTAGAGAATTTCTTGTTACAAAAACGTCTGTATACACAAGAAAATTAAAAAGCGAGAAGATAGAAAAAGTAAAAGAGTATGTACAAACGGATTATTATAATCAAATAATAGCATTAAAAAATAATATACGATTAACTGTTGGACATCTAGACACAAAAGCAAATACAATGGAAAACGTTGTACTTGAAAGGTATAGTAAAGACTTTGAATTAAAGAGACTTATCCTAGCTGAAAAAGCTGATTGGGAAGACGGTACTTGGATACTTAAAAATGGCGTTATGCGCGGATTTGAAAGCTATTTTTGGGATGAGATCTACTTTAAAACATATAATTCCAACATAAATATTACTCCTGAAGAGATAACGCTTAAAGATCCACCGTATGACAGCATGAATACAATTAATTTTATTAAATATATAAATCAGTTAAAGATTTTCGGAAAATCAGCAATAAAAGCAAAAATAAAATTATATGAAAGATATTCTTCTATTTTTGCCCATGTTATAGTTATGATGATAGGAATACCTTTTGCTATAGGGATTGGAAGAAGAACAAACATGATATTTAGTTTTCTTGCCGCATTATTTGCGACATTTGTATATTGGGGGACTCAAGCTTTAACAGTATCTCTTGGAAAAAATTTAATACTGTCACCTTTTATGGCGGCATGGCTGCCAAACTTTATATTTCTAGTTATAGGCGCATATCTATTAGCAAAAGTACAAAAGTGATCATAGTTAACCATGGAGGATATACGTATGCACATACCTGACGGATTTTTAAACAATAATTTGGCAGGAGGATTGCTTGCAGGAAGCGTTGGCATGCTTGGATATTGCCTGAGTAAGATATTAAAAACTGTGCCTGTTGCATCAAGAGTACTCACAAATAACGTATCAGGAACAGGTATTGATTCTCATCTTGGATTTTCTGAAAATGCAAATAAATATTTTCAGAAATTAGCATTAATAGCGCTGTGGGTATTTGCTTTTCAAATGTTTAATATTCCCGTAAAATCTGCAACATCAGCCCATTTGCTTGGAGGGGCTTTCGCTGCTATCCTTGCAGGCCCTTTCGCAGGTTTTGCAATAATATCTTTTGTTCTTATCACACAATCTCTGTTCTTTTCAGATGGGGGGATTTTAGCTCTTGGAGCAAATATTTTTAACATGGCATTTATAGGTTCTTTCTTATCTTATTATGCATATAAATCTTTTTCAAGAAGAATCCACTGTCTTGGTGTTTTTATAGCATGTTTTTTCTCCGTTATGACAGCTTCTTTAATATGTCTTTTAGAACTTGGATTATCTGGTTCAATAATGTTTTCAACGGCATTTAAAGATATGATGAACTTACATTTAGGCGTGGCTTGTCTTGAAACTCTAATAACACTCGCATTAATTAAAGCATTTAGAAGTATAAACGGACAATCCAATGAATAAAAAGAATCTAGTATTTATAATTCCTATATTTACTGCGCTTTTAGCAAGCTTATTTGCTTCAAAACTTCCAGACACTTTAGAGACTCTTGCTATAAATTATGGCTTTGAGGATAAAGCCAAAGAAACATTTTCTTTATTTTCAGGTTACTCTTTTCCTTTTGTAGAAAATCATCATGCATCAACATTTATAGCTGGAATTATTGGACTAGTTATACTTTATATATTGTTTAAAATTACAACAACCGCGATAAGATCCTTAGCAAAATAAAAGTATGCAAAAAACAAATAATAAAGAAGAAATTCTAAATCTTCTAAAAATGGTGAAATCAGGGACTATTTCACCTGAAGACGCTGTATTGCATTTACAAATTGCTCCTTTTAAAGATTTGGGTGTTGCAAATATTGATTACCATAGAGGTTTAAGGCAAGGCTGTGGAGAAATTATCTTCGGACAAGGAAAAACTCAAGAACAGATATTAGATATTGCCTTAAATATGCTCAACAATAATTTAGCCAATATTATAATCACAAGAGTATCTCAAAAAACTGCAGATTTTCTAGCAAAACAAATAGATATTGAATACTATCAAATTGCAAAAATTGCCATTGTAAAACGTATCAAAAATATTAAACTTTTAGGTAATATAGTTATAGCGTCAGGAGGCACAAGCGACATTCCAGTATGCGAAGAAGCTGCAATAACAGCAGAAATGCTTGGAAGTAATGTCATGCGAATATACGACGTAGGCGTAGCTGGAATTCATAGACTTTTATCCAAATATGAAATACTCACCAAGGCAAGGGTAATAATAGCGGTCGCTGGTATGGAAGGCGCGCTTGCAAGCGTTGTCGGAGGTCTTGTAAGTTGTCCTATAATAGCAGTACCTACAAGCGTTGGATATGGGGCAAATTTCAAAGGTCTTTCAGCTTTACTTGCTATGCTTAACTCTTGCGCAAACGGTATTTCCGTAGTAAACATAGACAATGGTTTTGGAGCTGGATTTGTTGCAAATCGTATCAATAAAATGGAGAGCATTAAATGAAAACTCTTTACTTGGAATGCTCTATGGGCGCTGCAGGAGATATGTTGACAGCTGCCTTGTATGAATTAGTTAATGACAAATATAAGAAAAATTTTTTAGAACAGATGAACTCACTTGGCCTTAGTAATGTAAAGGTAATAGCGCAAACTGATGAAAAATGTTCTATAAAAGAAACAAAAATCCATGTAAGCATTTACGGACATGAAGAAAATAAACACAAACATGAAAATACTCATCACTGCAAACATCATTTAGAGCATAATCGTATAAATCTAAAAACAATTGAAAGTATCATATTAAAGTTAAAAGTCTCAAAGAAGGTTAAAGACAACGCTGTAAACATATACGCTATAATTGCTCAAGCTGAAGCGAAAGTACATGGTAAAGCTGTAACTAAAATACACTTTCATGAAGTTGGTGAAATTGACGCAATAGTTGATATTATAGGAGTATGCCTGCTTATTGAAAGACTTTCACCTGAAGAAATAATAGTTTCCCCTATAAATATAGGAAAAGGCCATGTCCATTGCGCGCACGGCATTCTTCCAGTACCAGCTCCTGCGACAGCGCATATTTTACGTAATATTCCTGTTTATACAAATGATATTGAAGGAGAGTTATGCACACCTACAGGCGCTGCAATTATAAAATATTTTGCTAACCACTTTGGACAAATGCCTCCAATGAATATAAAAAACATAGGATATGGAGCGGGAACGCATAAATTCGAAATACCAAATTGCGTATGCGCATTTTTAGGACAATCCAATAAAAATATAAATTCTACAAATAATACTGTAGTTCAGCTACAGTGTAATATGGACGATATCGCTGGAGAATCGTTAAGCTTTGTTTTAGACTTACTCCTAAACAAAGGTGCTTTAGACGTCTTTTATACGCATGTCCAAATGAAAAAAAATCGTCCTGGAATTTTATTAACATGCATATGCGATATAGAAAATGCAGATTTCTTTGCAAAACTTATTTTAGAACACACTACAACCTTTGGAGTAAGAAAAACTATTTGCGACAGATATATTTTAAACCGCAAAACGTCTTTACAAAAAACGCCATACGGGAATGTACGTATTAAAACAGGAGAAGGATTTGGAATAAAGAAATCAAAGCCTGAATTTGAAGATATAGCAAAAATAGCTCGTTTAAAAGGCATAACTTTTGATAAAGTAAAAAATACTATAAAGATAAAATAAATGAATATAGAACAGAAATATAAACTCCTAAAAAAGTATATCTTAGAATTGGATAATCTTATAATAGCGTTTTCCGGCGGAGTTGATTCAACATTTTTGTTAAAAACAGCTCACGATTTACTTGGCAATAAAGTTATAGCTGCAACGGCAAAGTCTTGCTCTTTTCCTAAAAGAGAACTTAACGAAGCAATTGCTTTTTGTAAGAAAGAAGGAATAACGCACATAATATGCGAATCTGAAGAGTTGAATATAGAAGGCTTTTCACATAATCCTACTAACCGCTGTTATTTATGTAAAAAAGAGCTTTTCTCAAAAATTTGGAAAATAGCAAAAGAAAAAGGGAGCAAAAATGTAGCAGAAGCATCAAATAGCGACGATAATGGAGATTATCGTCCAGGTCTTATTGCTGTATCAGAGCTAGAAGTAAAAAGCCCTCTACGATATGCAAATCTTACAAAAGACGAAATACGCAAACTTTCAAAAGGAGAAAATTTATCAACTTGGAACAAACAATCTTTTGCGTGTTTATCTTCAAGGTTTCCATATGGGCAAGAAATTACTATTGAAACTCTATCCATGGTAGATAAAGCAGAACAAGCTCTTCTTGATATAGGCTTACGGCAAGTTAGGGTACGACATCATAACAATCTAGCAAGAATTGAAACAGACGAACACGGGATTGAAATTCTTATGAACAAAGACAATAGAGAAAAAGTTTACAGTAAATTAAAAGAGTTGGGATATATTTATATTGCGGTAGATCTTCTTGGCTATCGCACAGGGAGTATGAACGAAACTTTAAATATTTGACGATTTATCCTCTAGGATGAAAAGTCCTGTGCTGTTGTATGACTTTATTCTTATCAAGGTGAGTGTAAATTTGAGTAGTAGATATTGAAGCATGCCCTAACATCTCTTGAACAAAGCGAATATCTGCCCCCCCAGCTAAAAGATGCGTTGCAAAAGAGTGCCTTAGAGTATGAGGCGTAATATTTTTATTAATCCCAGCTTTTTTAGCTATATTTTTTAATTGTCTCCAAAATTCTACTCTGGAAAGTTTTCTTCCAAGTCTTGAAATAAAAACACTATCTTGCGAACTTACATAAGGCTTTTTTTTTGAGAGATAAATATTTATAAAAGTCTTAGCTTTTTCCCCGAAAGGAATAAGTCGTTCTTTAGAACCTTTTCCTACAATTCTTAAGAAATTATCATTTAAATTTATATTTGAAAATTTAAGATTTATAAGCTCGGAAACTCTTAATCCTGTGGCATATAGGAGCTCAAGCATGGCTCTGTTTCTTATGTTTACTTCATCTTCATCTGTAACTGAATTTAGTAGAAGTACTACCTCGTCAAATGTGAGCATACTAGGTAAGTTTTCTGGAATTTTTGGAGAAGATAAGTACAAAGTTGGATTAGTCTTAATTATATTTTCAGAATCTAAAAATTTATAAAACTGTTTCAAAGACTCTATAAGCCTATAAAGAGATTTCGGTTTTAATCCATCAATTTTTGCTTCCCATAAAAAATCTGTTATATCTTGATGTTGGCAATTTTCAATAGAGATTTGTTTTTCTTTTACAAAATAAATAAATTTTAAAATATCCGTCCTATATGCCAAAACTGTATTTCTAGATAATCCCTTTTCAACAACTATATACGAAGTAAAGTTTTTCAATATCTCTTTAGTGCCAATCATTAAAAACCCTTTAAACGCAAGAAAGACAGAAGTCTTGAGATAAACTTCTGTCTTTTAAAAAATATAGACTATTCGTATATTATATCATCAAGATACATTGTAAAACCATTCGGGTTATCATCTTTGGACGCGGCAAAACAAAAACCACCAATAATATTACTTAGATCTCTGCCTTTTAAGTCTATTGTATATTTTATCCAAATATTTGTAAGTTCGATAGGTCCTATAGAGGCAGAATCTGAATCAGGAAATTCTCCTGATATCCCACCTACTTTAAACTCTGCAATTTTTTCACCACCAACAGCGCCTCTGACCCAAAAAGTAAGCTTTTGAGCTCCAGTTAAATCATACCCACCTTTTCTATCACCCCAATTGTTTGGAGGTTGTTGCCAATATATCCCAATCCAACCAGCGCCCTGGGTCGCTTTTGCACTATAAACAATTTTTATACATGAATTCCCACTTCTTATATTTTCTTTGTTAACTAAATCAAGTTTTATATCACCGTAATCACCCATCCACCCTGATGGAGCAAAATGATTTTGCTTTGAGTTATTTTCAACATACACAGCAAACGGCATTGTAGATTTATTTTTATCAGGATAGCCTCGAACCTTTGCTCCTTGAGCGCTAAGATTTGAAGATATTGCCACTAAGAATACAAATGACAACAATAACAAAAAGCTTTTGTTCATCGCTATCTCCTTCTTTTTCCTAAAGATTTGCCAATATAGCGCCAAAATCAAGTTATAGTATTCTATAAAATTATTTAAAAGTAACAAAATTAATGTCCATTTACAACTACAAAAGCGCTTAACTGTTTTCTCGCCAAATAAAAAAAGGCGTTTATCTTTTTCTAGAACTCAACATCTTCTTCCTTTTTCTTCTACTTATCTTCTACTTACTTATTATTCGTCCTCTAATAACATCTTCGACAACT
>JAISEM010000003.1 GCA_031264105.1 Endomicrobium sp. | reverse complement strand
GACAACTTTTCAGTCGTGAAACTTCATTTAAACTTCTTTACTTTTGTGGATAACTTTTACACGAAAACTGAAATTCTTGCTGCTGATTTCCTAATTCTATCGCTTTTATATCCTCTCGAGTATAAAATATTTTATAAAATACGTCGGGATTTTCATTGACAAACTCTATAAATTTACCGTAACTACCTCTAAAATTCAATTTTTCGCGCTCAATTTCCATATATTTATGGGCTGGTTTTGGCTTGTTTTTTACTCCTCGTCGTCGGCCGCCATAGAATAAATGCCCTTTTTGAAACCCTCTCCCCACTTTTCCTCGCTAAATCGAGTTTTTTGTACTATTTTTGTACTCCAACAAAACCAGCTGCGTTTGTTTTCCATTTCTTGATCCTTTAGGAGTATAGGGCTCTCATTCCCTTCGAGACCCTCTGTATGTCTATCACGGCTTGTAGGGATGAATCGGGCGAAGGAAGATATTTTAGCTGCTCTAGATCGTCCGGCCCCAGCCTTTTTACAAAAGTACATTGATACGTTAAAGTTCCTTGCTTAAAAAAAGTCTTCACTAAAGGTCGAATTTGTATACCATATGCTAGAAGATTTAGTTTGAAGATTATAAGTTGAGTTTCAATATCATTAAGGATATCACGGTTTTCTAGTTCGGACGACCTGGCAAGATCGGTGGAGCTGCGGGGGGATTGGACTTTGGAGCTGCAGACACAACTTGTGGCTCTTCCGCTTTCGCTGGCGGCTCTTTCGATTTATCTTCGTTTTCCTCGTCGGAGGAGCTCTCCCAGGAAAACGACTTTCCTTTCCGTTTCGGGACTCTAGCGCTAGCTGGTGGAAACTCGCCGACGAGGAAGTCGTGTGCCTCTCCTGTAATTATATCTTCTGTAGACTTTTTATCTTTCTCGGGGGAGCTCTCGTCGGCAAACGTTACTCTCGGGCTCGGCGCGATAGTGTTATCTGGTGACAACTCGCCGTCGGGGTGGATGTCCTCTGTGAACAGCGTCTCACCTTTATCTTCCTCTTCGGGGTTGTACCCTACGAACATCGTCTCTCCTCCATGTCTTTTTCTCTCGATAATTTCGAGTTGGGTAGCAGGTAGGTCGGGAATTAACGCGAGATCGTCTAGATCCTCTAGGGTCAGAAATGCATTTTCCAAAAAGGTCTCTTGCGCGGAGATGTTAGGTTGCGACCGATATTCTTTTACTGCGCGACTGTCCTCGAAAGAGAGTGGTGTGTATAGCGTCTCTTCTACCGTCACTATCTTCTCTTCCCACGTCGGAGAGGATAAGACGGGCGTTGCTAGCTCTTGCCAGGTTGTTGGTTTTACCGCTTTCGGTGGCGGAGTTCGACTTAAATTTTTATCACAGCCCATCGCAGTTAAAAAACCCAATAAAGTCATAAGAACTCTAATTTTACTCATGATTTCTCTTTTTTTTTATGTTGATTTAAATAATTTTACATTATTTTTTTCTTTTTGCAAGCGCCGTTGCCGTTTAAGTTGTTTTATTAAAAGCCGCCGTTGCCATTAAATTGAAAAGTAATCAAGACATATTTTTTTCTTTATTTATCCCCAAAATGCGCGCGCCAGCCGTTCTAAGGTATTTATCTTTAAATACCTTAACTACGCTGGTCCTTAACTTCTATATTGTTAGAAACAAACCCAGATAAATTTATACAGGATATAGAAGAATTTGATAGAAACTTTAAAGAAGATGAAGAGACGCTTTATCACGAAAAACCAACTTTGGAAGGATTGGAAAAGGAACTTAACGATATCGCTGGCGAAGAACCTCAAAAAGTAATCAATGTTATAGATAAGTTTGCAAATATAAAATCTCGTTATCTGGTTCATATTTTTTGCGGATTAACATTTTCAAAACAAAATGATATAGATATATATAATTGGGAAAAATTATTTAAGTTTATTGAAGTATTGATAAAAGATAATAAACTTTTAAGTAAAGATAAAGATTATTTGTTAGGTCGTTTTGCGCAATTTATCAAAGAACGATTTAAAGATACAAAGCAAATAAGTAATGCGACAAAACTATTGAAAAAAATATCTGAAAATTTAAATACAGAAGACAAAGAAAAAAAATTATGGGATAGAACCACTTAAAAATTTAACTACCGCCATAAATTCTCCAATAGGTCAAATAATAGAAAGCATTGTTTATCTGCTAACATTTGATAAATCTATTTGGGAAAATCAAAAATTAGATGATTTTTTACTAAATTATTAAACAATAATATTTTTGAAGCACAATCATTTTTGGGTTATTACTATGGCGTCTTTATGAATTCTGATAAAAAATGGACGCGTGAAAGAATTTGTGAAATTTTTTCTGATACAAATGCTGATAAATGGAAAATATTTTTTGAGGGTTTTTGTGCAAAAAATTGATTTACATACCAGAAGACGATTATAAAGAAATGTTTGAGCATTACAAAAGAGCAATAGCAGAAAATTTCCCAGATAGTTATGGCAGATTATCATACTCGCTTGCTTTGTTTTTTATACTAATGGTAATGAAAAAGAAATGGATAATTTGAAAGAATATAAATCGTTAATAGATTTTTGTGTAAAAAAACAAAATTTCAGTCTTTTTTTTAAATCAATCCATCATATCGGAGATAGATTAAATAAAGAAATTAAAAATTCTCCTAAACAGAAAAATGATATAAGAGATAATCGAAATATCCTTGAAACCAAAGGATTGATTTTATGGAATTATATCTGGGAAAAAGAAGTTGTATATAATAGTTGTATATAATATAAGTACCTTTAAAGTCAAGGAACGGCAAACGGCAATCGGCAGTTTATTAGACTTAACACCAGCACTAACAGTATTAGATTTTGATACTAATTGTAAAATATTGAAAGTTATTGATTTAATAAAATCAGATTACTTTATGTTTAGGTATCATCTTTACAATATTTTGGATTTGGCAAATAAAAATATATCTAATGACACGGTAAAATATCTTGGCGAGATATATATAAAAATTTTAAGCATTGATAAGGCTTATTTAGACGATAGTGAATTTAAGATTTTAGAATTACTCATAAAATACAAGCAAAGAGAAATAATAGAAGAAATAAAAACTATATGCACGCAAAATAATAATTATCGCGTATTAGACTACATAGATAAGAATTTAAAAGAGGACTTATGTTAACCAAACAATACATAACGGAATTAAAACATAAAGGCAATGGCGATATTTCTGCTTTGATAAATTCTCAAAGAGACGTCAGAACGATAAATTTTATACTTGAAAGTTTGGGGCATTTGCCAGAAAATTTTAACCCAGATTTTTTGTATGACCTTTTACATCATAATCATTCACAAGTTAGGCTTAATGCTGTTAAAAACATCGGAAAACTAAACGGTAAAGGCGATACGAGAAGTCTATATAATCTTTATAAAAATGAAACAGACACAAGCGTTCGCAGAGAAATAGTTTCTTCAATAGGCAGACAGAGGAAATCTACCAACAAACCAATGCTTGTTGATTTTTTGCAAGATGAAGACCCTAAAATTATATGTCAGGCTATTCGCGGACTTCTTGTTTTTGAAAAAGATAATGAAGTTGAAAAGTCTTTGCGTCCGCTTATAAATCACCCTAATGAAATGGTGCGGACAATAATTTATAAAGAATACTATTCAAAAGAAAATAAGGATAAAAATGTTTTGCCGCATACTCAAACATATGATTTCTTAAAAAATGTAGTTGTTAATGCTGATGTTTTAGAGGCTTTGAAAGTTGCGCCTGATGAAAGCGTGCATTTAACTTTTACTTCTCCGCCGTATTATAATGCAAGAGATTATTCTATATATCCAAGTTATCAAGCATATTTAGAATTTTTAGAAAAAGTTTTTATTGAGACGCATAGAATAACAAAAGAGGGGCGATTTTTAATAGTTAATACATCGCCTATTATAATACCTCGCATTAGTCGTTCTCATTCAAGCAAGAGATATGGTATTCCTTTTGATTTACATCCGTATTTAGTTAAAAACGGCTGGGAGTTTATTGACGATATCGTGTGGCTTAAACCAGAAGCAAGCGTTAAAAATAGGATAGGCGGTTTTATGCAGCATAGAAAACCGTTAAGTTATAAACCTAATTCCATAACCGAATATTTAATGGTTTATCGCAAATCAACAGAAAAACTGCTTGATTGGAATATAAGAAGTTATGATTACGAAACGGTTAAAACAAGCAGAGTTGCTGATGGATATGAAACTACTAATGTATGGAAAATAGACCCCTGTTTTAATAAAGTTCATTCGGCTGTTTTCCCCGTAGAACTTTGTAGGAGAGTTATTCAGTATTATTCGTATAAAGGCGATTTAGTTTTTGACCCTTTCGGCGGGAGCGGAACTGTTGGCGAAACAGCAAAATTATTGGATAGATTATTTTTCTTGACGGAAAAAGAGAACAAGTATTTTGAATATATGAAATTTAAAAATAAAAATCAGACTTTGTTTGACGATATAAAAACGCAATTTCTAACATTAGAGCAATTCAAAAAAGAGGCTAAAAAATGACTTTGACAGACCAGATTGTAAAAAACATCATAACGAGAGTAATAAAGTCGCAAGATTATCGTATTGAAATTGTAAATTTAATCAATGCCGAATTTTTACAATTTGCTGTTGATTTCTTTAAGAAAATAGTTTCTGCAAAACTAAATTCCGAAGATATTACGATTGACTGGTATAAGAAAGCATTTATGAATGACACCCTTTCCGCCGACGATATTGCAATAAATGCTGGATTAAATAAAAAGACCATAAGCAATATGTGTGGCTCTGCCACAAGAAGCATAGTCATAGAAGCCGCTAACGAGCATTTTGAAACATTGTATAACAGCATTCAATCTCTTGTTGAAATGGAAAAAGAAATTGAACTCTCTTTGACGATAAAACTGAAAAGCGTTAGCGTTGAATTAAATGTCAGCGAAAGTTTAATTGTCATAAACACCCTTGCTGTAAAAAGAGCGCAATTAAGAGGCGGGCTTTGGAGCACGGCTGGCAAAAGTGTTGAAAAGTATTTAATGCTTGCTCTTTGCAAAATGTATAAAATTGACAAAAAATACTACGATGCTCAAAATTTTGTGAAAGATAAAAATAAAAAAGTTGATAGAGAAATAGATTTTTATCTCGTCAATAATGACAAGAAATATCTTTGTGAAGTAAAACTTATGGGTAAGGGCAATCCAGAGAGTGCAGACGCTATATTTGCAAGAAAATCAGATGTTTTTGTGGCTGACACTTTATCTCAACAAAACAAAAATCAAGCAGAAGAATTAGGCATAAGTTGGATTGCTTTGAGAGATAAAGACGGTTTTAGACGTTTTGAACTTGCCCTTGATAGATTTAAGATACCTTATACGAAATATGATGGGGATTTGGATAAAGATTTGCCGAACATATTGGATGCAATTATTTAATCATAGATTGGAAAAGTATTTATGGAAATTATAAGCAGTATCTCAAATATTTTAACAGCATTGACAGCCATCGTGGCTGTGGTTTGCTCTTTATACTTGGCGTAACGAGTTTATTGGCAAAAAGAAAATAGAACTTG
>JAISEM010000023.1 GCA_031264105.1 Endomicrobium sp. | reverse complement strand
TATTTTCTAAAATTATTATTAAAAGTAATAAAATAAAAAATGGAATTAAAAAATATTTATACAGATCGTTATAATTTGTAAATTGCGCGACCTCTATTTTATATTTCTCTAGTTTGTCTATCTGGCTCATAATGTTTTCAAACGATTTTGTATCTTGAGCTCTAAAATATTGTCCACCGGTATTTTTAGCTATTTCTTTTAGTACTTTCTCATTAATGGCCTCTTCTGTTACTCTAACTTCCCTTCTTCCAAAAAATGGATCGTCAACTTCATAAATTGCACCATTGGGATTGCCTACCCCAATTGAATATATTTTTATATTGTATTCTTTAGCTATTTTAGAAGCCGTGACTGGATCAATTTCTCCTGAATTGTTATTGCCGTCTGTAACAAGGATTATAATTTTACTTTCAGCTTCAGTGTCTTTTAGTCTATTGACCGAGGTCATTATTGCAGAACCTATAGCAGTGCCATCCAAACTAGTGTCGCCAATCTGTATATTATTTACAAATTCAGCAAGAGAATCTTTATCCGTCGTTAGAGGACACTGTGTGAAGGCAAGACCAGCAAAAACGACAAGACCTATCTTGTCATACTTCCTTTCTTTTATAAAATCTTGTGTAACTTTTTTTGCAGCCTCCATTCTGTTTAATGGTCTAAAATCCAAAGATCTCATACTTGAGGACGTGTCTAGAGCCATTATTATGTCTATTCCTTGATCATTTGAATACTCATAAACATTCCCTTTTTGAGGTCTTGCAAGAGCAATAATTGCTAAAAGTATTGCGATATATTTTAAAATATTCAAACCTTTAAAAAGATTTTTTTTCAAACTAAAAGTATTTACTTTTAAAAATTTGACTTGCGAAAAGATTATATTGGGGTTAAAAAGTTTCTTTTTCCAAAAATTTATATATAAACATGCAATAAGCATAATCGCAAAAAACACAAAAAAATATGCAGAATTTGCAAACCTCATATCAACTCCAAAAATTTTTTAGTAAATAAATAGTTGCCTTCTCTTTCTTTTTGTGTTGGTGTAAAATCAGCATATCTTGCAAGATTAAAAATCTGTAAATAACTTTTAAATTCATTAATATTTATTTCTGAAGGTAAAAACTCTTTAACTTTCTCAAAAAATTCTGATGTTGTCATCTCCATAGCATCAAACTTATATTGTTTGGACATGTATGTTCTTAAAATTTCAGACATTTTGTAATAAAAATCTCTGATATCAAGGTTTGCTCTATTTTGATACAAATCGTTTAAACCGTTTAAAGCTATTGTTTTATCGTCAAGAATGACAATTTTTGCTTTTTCTATCTGCTCCCTGATATTTTTTATGATATACATTGACAATATAATAATGAAAATCAACAAAATAATAATTGGAACAATAAAGGTTGTATTTATATTTAATTTTTTTAAATTCTTTATATCTTTTATATTGGGGTTTTTAGTATCAGCTATAAGACTTTTTATATCAACAGTCTTCTCAGGAGTAAAAAACAAATTATTTGTTCCGTCAGGGTTAATGTAAAAGACTGTCAAAGGTTTTATTGCTAAATGACCCGTTTTATACGCATATACCTCAAATATTAACTCATAAACATTACTACTTGATAAGCGTTTAATATTAACTTTTGAAATTTCAAAATCTTCTAATTTAAAATTTTGATTAGCAGCTATTTGAGCATCTTTTGGAAGTTCAACTCTTACAGCAAACTCAATTAGATCACCAATATAAGCACTGTCTTTATTTAGTGATGCTACAATAAATTCCTGAGCGTATAAAGCCGTATAGAAATTTAAAGTAACCAACATGCAAAAGATAAAGGCTTTAAATTTCGGCATCTATTTTAAACCTACTCTTATTTCTCTTTCTTTAAAAAATCTTATAAGAGGTTTTACATAGGAGTCTTTAGTATTCAAATTTATAACCCCTACTTCACTCTTTTTAAATATATTATCAGTCCTGTTTTTAAATTCTAACGCATTTTGTTTAAAAGATTCTGACAAAGAAGAAGAATCCACTATTGTTGTTTCATTCGTTTCAGGATCTTGAATTTCAATAAGTCCCACTTTTGATATATCAGTTTCTCTTTCATCTTCTACTCTTATACAGATTAAATCATGTCTTTTTGCAGTTATTGCTAAATCTTTATCGTAATTTTCATCTTGAAAATCTGAGATTAAAAAAACAATAGCTCTTCTAGTCCATATTTCATTTATCGCTCTCAACGCTGTTGAAATTGAAGTTTTAGTCCCTTTAGGATTTGAACTTAATATTTCATTTATAATTCTTAAAATATTATTTTTACCTTTACGAGGCTTGATAATCTTTTCTACTTGATCACTAAAAGAAAGCATACCTATTCTGTCATTATTTTTCAAAGAAGAAAATGCCAAAAGAGCAGAGACTTCGGCAGCAATTTCAGATTTTAATTTATCTGAACTACCAAAATTTTGAGAAGCAGAAACATCTATAAGAAATATTACCGTTAACTCCCTTTCTTCGGCAAATAATTTTATAAAAGGTTTGCCGTGTCTTGCAGTGACATTTCTATCAATACTCCTAAAATCGTCGCCGATTTGATATTCTCTAACTTCAGCAAACTCTATACCCTGTCCCTTAAAAACGCTTTGATATTGGCCTGCAAAAATTTCATTTACAAGCTTATTTGATTTTATTTCAAGCTGTCTGATTTGTTTTTTTAATATATCTTTGTCCAACATATAATACCCTATAAGTCAATTTTTAAATTTCTCTACGGGACTTCAACTCCGCCAAAAATTTTATCTATTATATCATCGGAGGATACTGAATCTGCTTCCGCCTCATAGGTAACTAGTACTCTATGCCTTAAAACGTCATGACCTATTGTTTTTATGTCTTCGGGTATAACATAGCCTCTTCCTTGTAGAAAAGCATAAGCTTTTGCTGCAAGAGTTAAATTTATTGTAGCTCTTGGGGAAGCTCCATAAGAAATCATATTTTTTAAATCTTTTAAACCATATTCATCAGGATTTCTTGATGCAAAAACTATATCTACTATATAATTTTTTACTTTGTCATCAACATAAATTTGTTCTGTTAAATCTCTTGCTCTTTTAACGTCTTCCAAAATTATAACAGAATTTATTTTAGGAGCTGTGCGAGTCATTCTTTCCAGTATAATTTTTTCATCGGCTTTGCTTGGATAAGAAACTTTAAGTTTAAGCATAAACCTATCAACTTGAGCTTCTGGGAGAGGATATGTTCCTTCTTGTTCTATAGGGTTTTGTGTAGCCATAACCAAAAATGGTTTTGGAAGCTCGTATGTGGCATCTCCAATTGTAACTTGTTTTTCTTGCATAGCTTCAAGTAAAGCACTTTGGACCTTCGCTGGAGCACGGTTGATTTCATCTGCTAGTACTATATTTGTAAAAACAGGCCCTCTTTTTACTGCAAAACTACCATTTTGAGGATTGTAAATTAATGTACCAACAACATCTGCGGGAAGTAAGTCTGGAGTAAATTGTATTCTCTTATAGTCAGCTTTTATAGCTGACGCTAAACTTTTTACGGCAAGAGTTTTTGCTAGACCAGGAAGACCTTCAAGAAGAATATGTCCATCTGAAAGGAGACCTATTACCATTCTTTCAAGGACATACCTTTGACCTACAAGAACTGTTGATATTTCATTTAAAAGTTTTGAAACAAAAACACTTTCTTGCATAATTTGCTTGTTTAAAGAATCCATATCAATAGGCATTACAAAACCTCCGGAAATATAGTCAAAATGTTTTATCATGACGGTAAACAACATACACCTTGCAACAAATCAAGATGTCTAGTATTATACCTCATTATATTTGTATAATTTAGCTACAATCTGACCAATAAACAAACTCTACTTTTTAAATGTTCTATTGAAAATATAATCTATATTTTTAAATTGAGACTTAACATCGCAATCTTTTTTAATTTCTTCAGGCTTCATATATTTTTTTATATCTTGGCTTCTAAGAGATGCTTCCTCAAAAGATATTTTATTATCTCTAGCATCAAAGGCTGCGTCCTGCGTCATCGCGTATGCATTTTCCCTTGATACGCCTTTATCTACAAGAGACAGAAGTACGGTCCCTGAAAAAACAATATCTTTTGTTTTGTCCATATTTACCTGCATGTTTTGAGGGTAAACATTAAGACCAGAGACTAATCCTTGCATTCTGACAAGCATATAATGTGATATTATTGAAGCATCCGGAAACATAATTCTTTCTGTAGAAGAATGACTTATGTCGCGTTCGTGCCACAAAGCAATATTTTCCATAGCTGTAACAGCATATCCTCTTAAAAGACGAGCTAGACCGCAAATATTTTCTGAAATTATAGGATTTCTTTTGTGTGGCATTGCAGAAGAACCCTTTTGACCTTTTGTAAACGGCTCTTGAGCTTCTGCAACTTCAGTTCTCTGTAAATGTCTTATTTCTACAGCCATTCTTTCAAGACATGCCCCAACATGAGCAAGTGTTGAAAAATAAATTGAATGTCTATCTCGTGGAATAATT
This sequence comes from Endomicrobium sp., assembly GCA_031264105.1. Classification (GTDB taxonomy): domain Bacteria; phylum Elusimicrobiota; class Endomicrobiia; order Endomicrobiales; family Endomicrobiaceae; genus Endomicrobiellum. Next base: position 74,319 of record JAISEM010000023.1, on the reverse strand, counting down.
TGTGTTGAAACAGGTTCCGGTTTTAATCCCATTTTTTGGCATACATATTTTTCAACACTGGGGGCTAGATGAGCCATAGTGCCAACAGCGCCGGAAATTTTACCATAACTTACAGTTTCAAGAGCAAAATTCAATCTATCCAAAGATCTCATAATTTCGCTATACCAAGAAGCTACTTTTAAACCAAAAGTCATAGGCTCCGCATGCACACCGTGAGTTCTACCCATTACAGGAGTCATCTTATATCTTTTTGCTAATTTTGCAGTTATAATAGACAATTTTTTTGTTTCTTCTATAAGAAGTTTTACAGCTTGTATAAGCTGTGCAGCAGTAGCCGTATCTAAAACATCTGAAGATGTCATTCCTAAATGTAAAAAACGACCTTCAGGCCCAATAGTCTCAACAACACCGGTAAGAAAAGCTATAACATCATGCTTTACAGTAAGCTCTATTTCAGCTATTCTTTTAACATCTATTTTTGCTTTCTTTTTTACAGTCTCAACTGCTTTCTTAGGAACTATTCCAAGTTTAGACATTGCTTCAGCTGCAAAAATTTCAACTTCAAGCATTTTTTTAAATCTGTTTTCGTCTGACCAAATTGCAGCCATTTCAGGATTAGTATAACGAGAAATCATTTTTTAACCTCTTAAATTTTCTTCTATAATTTTTTTTATTGCTTGCGGATATATTCGATATTCTACTTTCAAAACTTTTTTAGCTACATCTTCAGGAGTATCTATCTTAGAAACTTCTATTTCTTTCTGCATAATTATTTTACCAGAGTCATATTTTTCATTTGCAAAATGCACTGTCACGCCTGATTTTGTTTCCCCTGCTTTTACAACGGCTTCGTGGACAAAGTGTCCATACATTCCTTTACCACCAAATTTAGGTAAAAGAGCCGGATGGATATTTAATATTCTATCTTTATATTCATCTACTATGCCTTGCCCTACTATCCTCATATAACCTGCAAGGCAAACAATATCCGTTTCAGCACTTTTAAGTTCTGTAAGAATTTTTTTATTAAAAAATTCTTCATCTTTAAAATTTTTTCTTTCTATACAAACAGAGTTTATATTTTCATTTTTTGCTCTTTCTAAAACAAAAGCGCTCGCATTGTTTGAAACTGTCAAAATAACTTCGGCTAAATCTTTTAATATACCAGTTTTACATGCGTCTACTATAGCCTGCATATTTGATCCACCGCCAGAAGCCAAAATTGCAATTCTTATCATATAATTTCAACGCCTTTATCTCCCTTCTTAACATAACCTATAGCTTTTGCGCCTTTAAAGAATTTTTTAACTTGCAAAGCAACATCGGGTCGTACAATTAAAATCATTCCTATTCCCATGTTAAGAGTTCTGTAAATATCTTTCTCTGGAACACTACCTCTTTCTTGAACGAGTTTAAAAATCTCTGACACTTTCCAAGATTTTTTTTCAATAACAACTCTTATATTTTCTGGAAGAATTCTTGCTATCTTATCGTAAAAACTTCCGCCTGTAATGTGGGCTATGCCAACTATATTTTGACTCTTTGAATTAAACTTTGCTAAAGCTGCCAAGACTTCTTTAACATAAATTTTTGTCGGAGCAAGCAATTGTTTTGAATATTTTTTTAACTCTTCATCAGAGAAAACTTTTCTTATAAGAGAATAACCATTTGAGTGAGGGCCGCTTGAAGGAAGACCTATTATAACATCGCCAGGGTTTATTTTTTTGCCGGTTATTTCTTTACCTTTTTCAATTATTCCAACTGAAAAGCCTGCCAAATCATATTCTCCGTCTTTATAAAAACCAGGCATTTCAGCAGTTTCTCCGCCTATAAGAGAAGAACCTGATAACTCACAACCTTTGGCTATGCCTTTTATAACTTGTTGTGCCTGGCCAACGTTAAGTTTTCCGCAAGCAAAATAGTCTAAGAAAAATAATGGCTTGGCACCAACACATATTAAATCATTTACATTCATAGCAACCAGATCTATGCCTACTGTATCATGTTTGTTAACTAGAAACGCTAGTTTTAGTTTTGTACCAACACCATCTGTTGAACTTACAAGATTATATTTTGTTCCATTTATCGGAAACAATCCACCGAAGTCTCCAATTTTTGGGAGTTTCTTTTTAAGTCTTTTTACTAAATCGTTACCTGCGTCAATGTTTACACCTGCACCTTTGTACGTTATAGACATTTGTATTCCCTTTTCCTATCAGCTTACGATTGAACTTTTTTTATTTACAAACCAAATAAATAGTATACTTACAATTATCAAAGCATGGCAATAATATACACGAGGCAAAATGCTGAGAGGGGATATTCCGGCAAGAGACGCTGCAAGCAAAACTTGTGTACCATGCGGCAACAATCCCTTTACTCCACAGGCAAACACTTCAAGTATAGTGGCAGAATAGTGAGGAGAAATTTCATTATTATTAGCAATTCCTTTAGCTATTTTACCACAACAAATTATAGCGATAACATTGTTTGATAAAAGAAACGTAAACGTAGCGGCTAGTCCGCCTATAATAAACTGGGGAAGTCTAGAGTCTGGCCTACCTCTCTTTTCTATCTTCTCAGATACTATGCCTGCAACTTCCTTTACAGCATCGCCGCCTATAAGACCAGACAAACCGCCAATCATCAAACCAAGCAAAAGAACTCCGTATACTTTCAAAAACCCTGCATTAATATCATTGCAGAAATTTAGCATACAATAATCAACATGGCAGTAATGTCCTATAACTCCGGCTAGCAGTATGCTAATAGTCAAGCAAACCAAAATATTTACTCTCTTAAACGCTAAAAGTAGCAATACAACATATGGGAGAATCAATATTAATGAAAAATTGGAGCTTTGCATTTTATCCACTCTTACCGTTGCAGATAGACACATAGCAAGAACAGTTATTACAGTAGCAATAGCAGCTATGCGAAGATTTATATTGAATTTCTTTTTGACATCTGCCCCTTGAGAAGAAATTGACACAATTGTAGTATCTGAAACTAACGACAAATTGTCTCCAAAGAAAGCCCCTCCTACTACAGCTCCCATAGCAACAGGCATAGAAATACCAATAGCATGCAAGCAAAAATCAGCTGCAACTGGCCCTACAGCAGCTACCGTGCCAAGAGCTGAACCTATAGCAGTTGATAGAAAAGCAGATATTAGAAATATGCCTATCAACAAAAACTTTGCAGGAACAAATGATATCGTAAAGTTTACCAAAGACTCAATTGAACCTATGCTTTTAGTAACTTCTCCAAAAGCTCCAGCCAAAAGAAATATCACACACATATAAATAATATCCTTTTCGCCAATTCCACTGAGAAAGTCTGTAGTTTTTTCCTCCGAAGGTTTGCGATTTTTAATCCATGCCAAAATTATTGACGGAATTATTGCTATAACAGGAGGCAGTATAGTAAACGCTTTTTCATATCCCATTAAAGAAAAGTATATGCCACTACCTACAAAAATAAATACAAAAAGAAAAATTGGAGCAAATGACCATAATATATTCATATTACTTCCTCGCTTTATTTTCTACTTCCAGGTTTAACAGCAATACTCCCAGATTTACACATTGGACAATCTTCTTCTTTAAAATTTTTTACTTCTAAGCTTAAAAGAGAAAATCTAGGAACCCCAAAATCAACTGTACCTGCACTTCTGTCAACAAGAGACGCAACTGCAACGACTTGCGCATCGCTTGCTTTTAAAGTTCCTATGACTTCTCTGGTTGACAGACCAGTAGTTATAACATCTTCAACGACTAAAACTCTTTCATTTTTATCTACTGAAAAACCTCTTCGCAGTAGAACTTTTCCATCAACCCTTTCTGTAAATATTGCTTTTACACCCAAAGCTCTACCTACTTCCTGTCCAATAATTATTCCACCCATTGCCGGAGAAACAACAGCATCTATTTTTACGCTATTTTCTTTTAATCTTCGCGCAAGTTCCTCACCAAGTCTTTTGGCTTCTTTGGGGTACTGCAAAATTAAAGCAGACTGAAAATATGTATCCGAGTGCAAACCGCTGGATAGTTTAAAATGCCCATTTAAAAGAGCATCATTTTTTTTAAATAATTCTTTAACTTCTTCCCGTAGCATCATGTGTCTCCATTAGTTCCTTATTTCTTATACTCCTTATACCTAAAAGTATCAATACACATCCCATAATAGAATTTATTATCTGAATAAAAATAGTTGGCAAGAGCCTTCCTGCAATACTGCCAATCAAACATATAAAAATCATAAATATTGGAGTAGCCAGCAAAAATCCAAACGCAAAAACTCCGGATTCTTTTAAATCCATATTGCGTCTGTTTATTTCAAAAGAAAAGATTCCCGTAAGAAAAACAATGGTTAAAGGATTTGCAATTGTTAAACCAAATAACCAGAGCAGCAAGTCACCACCTTGAAATGATGGCGGATCAACTACATGTCCAGATGTAATAAACAATACTCCAAATACAATTAATACTATACCCATAACTATGTTGAAAATTCTTTTATAAGGATTTAATTTCTTTATTATTGTGGATATTGAAAGAACAGCAAGACTTATATAAACGATATCGGCCAAAGTTATGCCAATAATACCAAGCAATAACTTGCTAAAAGGCAAGGATAACGATAAACGAAAAACTAATAAACAAATAGGGCCTATTCCACCGACTTGCAGTAAAAGACCTGTCTTTAATCCATCAGTAAATAATTTCTCTGATTTTCGTGAAGTCAACTTCATTTTATTAATGTAGTCTCATAGATGTTTTTAGCAGCTTGTGCCGGACTTTCGGCTTCTAGGATTGGTCTTCCAACTACTATAAAGTCCGCACCTTCTTTTACAGCCATTTCAGGCGTGGCAACTCTCTTTTGATCGTCATCTGCTTTTGCAGGTCTTATACCCGGTGTAACCACATTAAATTCTTTTCCACATTCTTTTTTTATCAAAGATATTTCAAGCGGCGAAGATATTACGCCATCTATACCACATGTTTTTGTAAGTTTTGCTCTCCTTACAACTTCTTCAGGATTAGTAATTTGACTTGTTAAAACAGTTACTGCCCATATCTTAGGCCTGTTTTCAACAGAAGCGGCAGCTTTAAGCATTTCTTCTCCGCCAATAGAATGAACTGTCAAGCTAAATACTCCAAGCTCTTTTGCAGATTCTACAGAACGCTTTACAGTAGCTGGGATATCATGAAACTTCAAATCCAAAAAAATTTCTTTGCCATTATCTTTTATCATCTTTATTATTTCTTTTCCTGACTGAAGAAATAATATATGACCAACTTTATAAACGTCTATATATGGACTTGTTTCTTTTATAAGTTTTTCGGCCTTTTTGAAGTCGTAAATATCTAAAGCCAATATTATTTTTTTCATTATGCCTCCTTAAACTTAAATCTAACAAGCATTCTTTACAGTATTAACAATACCGATTATGTCTTTTACTGATTTTATATTTCTTTCTTTTAATATTTCTTCAATTTCATCAATGATTTTTATTAGATTTTTAGGAGAAAGCAAACTTGCGCTGCCAACACTTACAACCGTTGCCCCGGCAAGCATAAACTCAAGGGCATCTTTTCCTGTCATTATACCACCACAACCTATTACAGGTATCTTTGTATTTTGATATGCATCATACACGCACCGAACCGACATTGGTTTTACGCAAGCTCCAGACATTCCGCCTTTAATAGTAGAAAGTTTTGGCTTAAAAGTTTTTACATCTATAGCCATTGCAGGATAAGTGTTTACAAGCGTAACGCCATCTGCACCAGCATTTTGAGCAGTAAGCGCAAGTTCGGAAATATCTGTTACAAGAGGCGACAATTTAGCTATAACTGGAACTTTTGAAATTTTTTTAACACTTTTTATGACATCTTGAACTAAAGGCAAATCATGGCATACTATTTTCTTTTTTAAGTTTGGACAAGACAAATTTAATTCTATTGCAGATATGCCCGACTGCTTGCTTAATATTTCTACAGTTTCCACATATTCATCTGTTGCAGCTCCAGCAACACTTACAATTACAGGAACCCCTACTTTACGTAAATTATCAAGAGGTTCTTCAACAAAAGATTTGACGCCAATATTTTGCAGACCTATTGTATTCAACATGCCTGAGGCAACTTCAGCAATTCTTGGTTGAACATTGCCAGGACGAGGGTCCAAAGTAATGGTTTTTGTTACAATGGCTCCAAGTCTTTCCAAAGGCATTAAATCGGCAAGTTCATAGCCATAACCAAAAGTCCCTGAAGCCGTAAAAACAGGGTTTTTAAACTTAATTCCAGCAAATTCTATACTTAAATCAGGATTCATATTGAATTATCAAATATCCTCTTTACTAAAGATTTTCTTGCATAAAAAGCTCTTGTTATTGAGCCATGTCCACTGCCTTTTGTCCTTGCTTGTATCCACTTCCCATCTTTGCCTGTCAAAGAAACAAATCCGCTATTTTTAAGCTTATTTTTTATAAAATCATAATCTTCTTTTATTTCGGCAATTAAATTGCCGTCGTTTGTAAAGTCAAAACTTGTTACTTTCAACAATTGCGCATCTTTAGAATTTTTGCCATTCCACTTGACTGCGCAAAAAATTATTGACTTTAATTTTGACCAACAACGACTGTCATAAAACTCCGTCTCTAAGAGATCTTTAGGATTTATCACAGTTATTGCCATTGTTTCTTTTGGAGTAAACTCTCCTTTACCTTCACAAAAACTTACTGACTTCAACTCAAAATCCAATCCATTTGGAGCCTTTGAGGTATTATCCAACCCTGGCAATTTTTCAAGAACTAAACCTTTCCAGCTTTTATTTTGCTTACTCGTTTCAAAAGTCGTAACCTTGTGTTTGAGAACCAAATCTTTTAAATTCTGCCCTGCGTATTTACTCAAATTGATTATTGCATTAGCTCTTGCGATTATCTTCATTTCTTTCTTTTATTAGCTTTATATTCTCCTCTTTTTTCAAGAAAACATTGTTGTCTAAAGCTTTGATGACGCAAGTAATTTGCCGTATTATTTTTACAATATTGCGAAACTAAACCTTTATATCTCTTTACAGATAAATCTAAATATTTTTTTCAGTATCAATTCCAACAAATTTCCTACCATTTGCAACAGCCGCGAGACCTGTTGTTGAACCACCAGTAAAAGGATCTAGTACGGTATATCCTTTATTTGTGCTTGCCAAGACAATTCTTCTCAATAAGTCTAACGGCTTTTGTGTTGGGTGTTTTCCAAATAATTTCTCAGAAGCTTTTGGTGTCCCAATTGACCACACGCTACGCATCTGAGTTCTGTCTTTCTTCAAAGGATCCTCTTGCCACTTTCCATTTTTCATTAAATCATAGTTAAAAGTGTGTTTGCCATTTTTATCCTTACGGGCTCATATCAAAGTTTCATGGCTTGCTGTAAAAAAACGGCAACTTAAATTTGGCGCTGCATTTGGCTTGAACCAAGTTATATCATTCAAAAAATGATATCCATTCATCTCAAGAGCTACGCCGCACTGATAAATAGAATGATATGTTCCGCTTACTCAAATAGTTCCATTATCTTTTAGAACTCTTTTACATTCTTTAAGCCAGTCAACATGAAATTCCAAATTTTTAACAGAACCTCGTCCTATGTCCCAATCGCCTTTTTTAACCCTGACACGTTTTCCACAATGGCACGTAAAAGAACCGTTTGATAAAAAAAGGAGGATTGGCAAATATCATATCTATAGAATTTTCAGGAAGCTCTTGCAATACTTTTATACAATCGCCATTATACAAAATAAAATTATTTCTTTGAAAATATTGTTCCATTTATAATTCCACTTGTTCTATTTTAAAAACAGGACCGTCTTTGCATGTCATCTTTGTTTTGCCGCCTACTTTTACGGCGCAGCCTTGGCAGTTGCCTACTCCGCACGCCATTTTCTCTTCAAGAGATGCAAAACCTTTTACGTTTTTTTCTTTAGCGATTTCCAAAACTTTTTTTAACATTAGACTAGGACCACAAATAAATATTACATCGTTTGAATTTAAATTTTTTTGCAGCAAGTCTGTTATATAGCCTTTATGTCCTTTTGAACCATCTTCAGTAGAAACTTCTATTTTCCAACCAAGTTCTTTAAACTTATTAAGACATAACAAATCTTTCTGTGAACGAGCACCGTAGTAAAGCGTCCCTTTTTTACTGAGCTTTGCTGCAAGGAAATGAAGTGACGCTATTCCTGTACCACCAGCAACAATAACATGATTAGAATCTTTATAAGTTTCTAAATCGTAACCCTTGCCAAGCGGCCCTAAAAGCTGTATTGTACCAGCGCAAATACTTGATAATATATTTGTACCCTTGCCAACAACTTTATATAAGAAACTTAAAGTATCTTTCTTCACATCGTGGACACTTATCGGTCTACGCAAAAAAACACCGGGAACTTCTAACATAAAAAATTGACCTGGCAAACAATGCTTTGCAGCAGCATCCACTTTTACTTGTAATTCAAAATAACCAGCACAAACTTCTTTATTTGAAATTATATCGTAACTTCTATCAAATCTCTTATTAGACATGCACGCTTAATCCTCACTGCCTCTAACCTTTGTCGTCATTTTTGCCAAACTGTATTGCCACCAACTATAGTCATAACGGCTCCGCCTTTAAATTTTCTCCCTATAAAAGGTGAATTTTTACTCTTTGAAACTATGCTTTCTTTAGTAAACTCATAAAAATATTTTGGATCTATTATTGTTATATCGGCAAGACTACCTTCTTTAAGAGACCCTCTACCCTTAAGGTTGAATATTTTTGCAGGATTTAAACTCATTTTAGCAATAGCTTCAGACAGACTTAAAACTCCCTTGTCTACAAGCTCACTTAAAACCAAACTTAACATAGTTTCAAAGCCTATAATGCCAAAAGGAGCCAAATCAAACTCTCTATTTTTTCCTTCATGTGTATGAGGAGCATGATCAGTAGCTATACAGTCTATCGTACCATCTGCTAGACCTTTTTTTATAGCTTCTACATCTCTTTTTTCCCTTAAAGGAGGATTCATTTTAGTATTAGCATCATAGACTTTAACAATGTCGTCAGTCAACGAAAAATAATGAGGACAGGTTTCAGCAGTTACTTTAATACCTTTCTTTTTAGCCTGTCTTATTAAGTCAACAGAACCTTCAGTTGAAACGTGTGCTATGTGAAGATAACCGTCCGTAAGCTCGGCAAGCATTATATCGCGACTTACCATAACTTCTTCGGCCTGTCTTGGAATACCTCTGAGTCCAAGTATCATTGAATTTTTGCCTTCGTTCATTGATCCATTTTTGCTAAGTTCTTTATCTTCACTGTGAGAAATAACAGGAAGCTTAAACATTTTTGTGTATTCCAAAGTTCTACGCATTATTTGAGAATTCATTACAGGAAGACCGTCGTCGCTTACAGCAACGATACCAGCCTTTTTTAAAACTCCAATTTCTGAAAGTTCAACCCCTAAAGATCCCTTTGTTGCACACCCAATTGGAAAAACATTTACAATACCTTCTTTCTGAGCCTTGAAAATAATGAATTCAACAGTCGGAGCATTGTCTATTGGAGGTTTAGTATTAGGCATGCATAAAATAGTTGTAATTCCACCTTTTGCAGCTGAACGCGTACCTGTATAAATTGTCTCTTTGCCTTCTTGTCCTGGCTCTCTTAAGTGAGCGTGAACATCTATTAGGCCTGGTACTGCAATTTTACCTTTACCATCAACAATATCAATTTTTTCGCTATTTGAAAATTTTGAAACTATTTTGCCGTCTTCAATTAGAATATCACCTACGACATCTTTATTCTGAGATGGATCAACAATTCGTATATTTTTAATTTGAAGACGCATTTTTCCTCTTTTTTAAAAGATATAGAACTGCCATTCTAACAGCTATTCCGTTGGTCACCTGCTCATTTATTACTGCATTTTTACTATCTGCTACATCAGAAGAAATTTCTATACTCCTATTCATAGGTCCGGGATGCATAATTAAAACTCCTGGTTTAGCTAATCCAAGTCTTTCTTTTGTTAGTTGATATAATTCAACATATTCGTGGACTGAAGGGAATAAATTTTCTTGTTGGCGTTCAAGCTGTATTCTCAAGATATTTACTACATCTGCATTCTTTACTGCTTCATCCAAATCATAATATACTTTGACACCTAAATCTTTTATATCTTCAGGAATTAACGTTGGTGGTCCTGATACAGCAACTTCTGCCCCCATTTTAGTTAAAGCCCAAATGTTGGATTTTGCAACTCTTGAATGTATAATATCGCCGACCAACAATACTTTTAAGCCTTCAAATCTTTTCTTTTTTTCATACATTGTATATAAATCAAGAAGACCTTGCGTTGGATGTTCATGAAACCCATCGCCGGCATTTATTATCGAAGCGTTAAGGTTTCTTGCTAGAATATCTGGAGATCCTGCCAATGAATGCCTTATAATTATATAATCGGCCTTCATAGCTTCAAGAGTTTTGCCAGTATCAATAAGACTCTCACCTTTAACTACGCTTGAAGTGCCAACCGTCACATTTACAACGTCCGCCGAAAGCCTTTTTGCAGCAATTTCAAAAGAGTTTCTCGTACGAGTTGAAGGTTCATAAAATAGCGTTACTACTGTTTTTCCTATTAAAGTTGGAGCTTTTTTAACAGATCTCGTAAAAAGATCTTTAAATGGTTTTACTGAATCTAAAATTGTCTGTAAATCTTTTTTATCAAGATGCTCAAGGCCAAGCAAGTCTTTGCAGTTAAGGGACATCTTTGCTCCTCTACATGTTTGTCTATAATTAGTTTTATCGCCGTTTAAACTGCTAACTTATAAAAACTTTATCTTCGCCATCAGCCTCTTTACAGTCAACTTTTATAAATTTTTTGCTTTCGTACTTAACTCCAACATATTTAGCCTCTATTGGCAACTCTCTAAAACCTCTGTCAACTAAAACAGCAAGCCGAATAGACTTGGGTCTGCCAAAGTCTGTAAGAACATCAAGTGCTGCTCTTACGGTCCTTCCCGTATAGAGAACATCATCAATTAAAATTATATTTTTTCTGCTCAAATCAAATGGAATGTCAGTATCTTTTATTATAGGCATGTCAGATTCAAAGTTGTCAAGATCGTCCCTGTGGAGAGTGATGTCTAGAGTTCCAAATAAAATTTTAGATTCCTTTACACCAGCAAGATTAGCAATTTCAGAGATAATTCTTTTTGCAAGAAACACCCCTTTCCTTTGTATGCCGATAACAGCAAAATCGCTTATATTATGATTATCGTTAAAAATCTTTTTAGAGATTGATTTTACAGCACCTTGAAATGCTTTAGAGTCTACTATAATTTCTGCCATTTTATTTTTTTTAACCTGATGTATATTTATCTAAACCGTCTTTTTGAAGTTTAATATCTTCTTTTACAACAAGCTCGGCAAGCTTTATTTTGTGAGATTTCAATTTATCTTTCAAATCATCATCAGCTACTGCTATTATTTGTGCAGCCAAAATCGCCGCATTTATCGCGCCAGCTTTACCCACTGCAACAGTAGCTACCGGTACTCCTTTAGGCATTTGAGCTATTGAAAGTAAAGCGTCAAAACCTGCCAAATGTTTACATTCTACAGGAACGCCTATTACTGGAAGAATAGTCCTTGAAGCAATAACTCCAGGAAGAGCGGCAGACATACCTGCTACTGCTATAAAAACTTTCACGCCTGATCTTTCCGCTCCATCTATGCACTGTTTTAAATGCTCTGGCGTCCTATGAGCTGAAGCAATATTTATACTATACGAAAGCTTAAACTCGTCTAAAACCTTAACTGTTTCGCTAACTAAAGCTAAATCTGAAACCGAACCTGCAATAATTGCTACATCAGTTTTGTTTTCCATTTAAAGCCCTCCATCCAATATCTTTTCTATAGTGAACTCCATCAAAATTTATCATAGAAACATTTGAATACACTTTATCTATAGCGCTTTTTATATCTGGAGATGTTGAGACAACGCCTAAAACTCTTCCTCCTGAAGTAACAAACTTTCCATTTTCTAATTTTGTTCCTGCATGAAATACCATAGCATCTCTAATATTTTCAAGACCATTTATTTCAAAACCTTTTTTAAAACTTCCTGGATATCCTCCGGAAGCCAAAACTACGCAAACTGAAAATTCTTTTTTCCAACTTATTTTTAAGTCTGCAAGATTTGTATTTAAAATAGCTTCACAAATATCAACAAAGTCCGTATCAAGCAAAGGAAGCACAGTCTGAGTCTCAGGATCCCCAAAACGACAATTGAACTCTAAAACGTAAGGTATAGAACCGTTCATAATAACACCGACATACAAAACACCCTTGTAGTCAAGTTCTTCTGATTTAATGCCATCTATAACTTTTTTGATTATAGTGTCCTCAACTTTTTTATTTAATTCATTTGTGGCTAACGGAGCCGGAGCATAAGCACCCATACCGCCGGTATTTGGACCTTCGTCGTTGTCATTTATTCTCTTATGATCTTGAGAAGCTGGCATAAGAGAATAAGTTTTACCGTCAGTAAATATTAAATAAGAAAGTTCTGGCCCATCTATATAGTCTTCTATAATTACATTAGCTCCTGCATTGCCTAAAGCTTTTTCGTTCATCATTTGTTTAACAGCATTTATCGCATCTTCTCTACCGTTGCACACATAAACGCCTTTTCCTGCGGCAAGCCCATCTGCTTTAACAACAACTTTTTTATTCTCTTGCCAATTTGCAAGAAATTTTAATGCGCTTTCAATATTTGAAAAGCTATTATATTGTGCTGTATGAATTCCATATTTATTCATAAACTCTTTGGAGTATATTTTGCTAGATTCTAATCTAGCGCCATCTTTAGAAGGACCTATTATCTTTAACCCGTTCTCTTTAAAGTAATCTACTATACCCAAAGACAAAGGAACTTCCGGGCCTACAAAAGTAAAGTCTATATTGTTTTCTTTAACAAAGCCTGCGAGTCCTTTAAAATCTTCTACAGAAATATTAACGTTTTGCGCAACTTGCGATATTCCACCATTTCTAGGAGCGCAATATATTTTTTCAACATTAGGACTTTGTGCAAATTTCCAACATATAGCATGCTCCCTACCTCCGGAACCAACAACCAACACTTTCATTCAGTCTCCATCTATATAAAATTTTTAATTTAGAAAATATACCTTTCAAAAAATTTAATTACTATAGTAAAAGAAATCAATGCAAGAATATAGGGCGAATTGACTACGCATTTCTTTGCTTATATCGGCATATTCCGTAAAATATCCACATGAATAATTTTCAGTCACCCACATTCTTTTTACCATGCAGAAAATTTTGCAGTTTCCTTGTTCGTCGAGACTATTGTCACCTTGGTGCAAACAATTTACGCAATACCCCATTTTGCCCGCCTTTTTCCACAAAATTTTGGACACAATGAGCTAGATAATTTTACAAAATAATATATTTAATGGCAATCATGTGTAAATAGTTTACAAGATATTAGACATTTTGGCGATTTAAAAGGGCAAGTGTACAGTTAATGGATTGTCTTAAAGCCGTGTTTACTGTAAAATAAATGATTCTTTTACTTTCTTTTGCCGTTTTGTCAAAGTCGGCTAAATTAACGGCTCGAGCTTGCGCCTTCGTAGCTTTCGTTCGCGCCTAACGATAAAAAGTGTTCTAATTTTGCATATTAAATCTCTGACATTTTTGGCTCTTTGTAAAAGGGCGCTTAAACGCTCTTTTACAAAAAACTTATTTTACATCTAACGTCTAATATCTGTTTGAACTTTTTTCATCATATAAGATTTTTTATTTCTTCTTAAATTAACATGTTGCAATTAGTCTATTTCTCTGTGTTTTTTATTAGGTATTCTGAAACTGCTATTGCAGATAAATAATGTTTAATCATATCCTGTTCTTTAGCTATCCATTGAGAAGGTAGGACTTGTCTATATTTATCTTTATTCCAAACGTAGCGAGAGAAATTTCCATTTAAAAAGTTGTGCTCAACAACCCCATTTTTACTCATTATTACTCCAGTATCTAAAAAAATAATATTATTTTTAGCATCATTTGATATGAGATTTTCTCCCATAGCCATATAGTCGCTATTTGAAAGCGAAACGTTATAAAGCGTCGGCATTATATCTAAGTGAGAACCAAAAACTGAAACATCAACATCTGATGGTCTAATGTTTTTAGGAATATACAAATAAAACGGAACGCTTAAAGCATCTAGAAGCCTTTCATTAGGATAAGATAAGCAGTCTAGAAAATTATGATCGCCAGTAACAGCAATAATTGTATTATCGGCATACTTTGAGTTTTTTATTTTCGTTATAAATCTGCCAAGCATCTCATTTGAATATTGATAAACAGCAAGTCTCTTTTCGCCTAAACGCTTGTTTACAACATTTTGCTCTAACTCTTTTGGAATTTTAATGGACATAACTTTGTAGTCATTAGGCAAAGAGTATGGATGGTGATTTGTAGTAGTCATGACATAAATAAATTTTTTCTTGTCATTTTGATCTAATACTTCAAGCAAATATTTAAACAAATCTTCATCGTATACTCCCCATTGATTGCGAGGATAAGAATTGCCCATACTTGCTTCTCCAAGAACATTGTCAAATTCCAAATTTGGCATAAAATTTCCTAAATTCCTCCAACCGGTATTGCCACCATATATAAACGTTGTTTCATAATTGTTTTTCTTATATGGAACAGGCCATGCAAACTCATATTTCTTATAAGAATATTTTGACTGTGCTATGTGCCAAGAATTAGAACATCTTGCTACGTTTGTCATAGCTCCTTCAAGACTGCCAATTGTGCCCAACATGAGCTGGGAGAAAATTATAAAAGACAATATCTTCATCAAAATGTTTTTTTAGTTCGCCTAAAATATTAAAGTCATTAGAATTGTATCTTATAAGGCCAGAACCAAAACTTTACACCATAATAAAAATTACATTGGGTTTAAGACTTTCAATTTTTTCGTTGCGATTAGTATATTTGATTAAAGACTTTTCTGGTCGCTCGGATATTTGTTTAATATCTATATTTAAATAATCGGCAAAAGCTTGTTTGATATTTCCTTTATATCCTGTCTTATCAGTATAATTAAAATCCTTTTGTTTACTTTTAATTTCTATTGCTTCTTGAAGTGTATAGACTCCATTTATTGCTACTTTATTTAAAAACGTATTAAGTGAAACTTGCGCGTCGTCCATGCCTAAAGGGAAAATTCCAAGGGATCCTCTTGCAGCAACAAAATTAATTGTTATCATCAAAATAACAATTAATAGCTTTAGTGTAGTTTCTTTCTTTTCCGAAACGTCTTTAAATTTAAATTTCAATACAAACTTTGAGGTAATAAAAGTTAAAATATACGATAAAATAAAACTGCCTATAACTAAAAACATATTATAATCCTCAGCAAGCGTTGATATTAATGCTTTTGTATCGTCTTCAAACAGCCCAAAAATCATAATATTTAGATGATTTTGAAAATATGAATAATAACAGAAATCTATGCCTAGTAAAATAAACAAACCGCTAACAGCAATGGTGTAGTAGAACACAGCATAATTTATAATTCTTTTATAAACATTTGCTTTGTTAAAAAATAAAAGTACTGCAAACGCCAAAGTTACAGGCACGTTTAAATAAGCCAAAACTGCCAAATCATAGCGTACACCTAAGAAAAATGATTTAAATATGTCTAACTCAAAACCGTTAAAATTTACACCTTTGCCAATGATTTGAAATTTTTCATAATAGTCCTATAAAATTAGACTCCCGCTTTCGCGGTATAATAATTAATATCAAAATAGATGATTGCTATTTCACGAAATCGACGGCATTCTGAAATATTATTTTCCCCCAGCCATGTTCGCCGTCAAAGCCCTCTCTTGCTGGGTGTTGAAGAGCAAGCACATGTCTCTCAGGATGAGGCATAAGACCAAAAACATTTCCTTTTGTATTACAAATTCCAGCAATCTGTTCAACTGAACCGTTTGGCGTTAAAGGATACTTCGGAATTTTACCGTCTTTAGTTGAATATCTAAATACAATCTGATTGTTTTTATTTAATTCTTCTAAAAGCTTGTCATTTACAGAAATGAATTTCCCCTCGCCGTGAGCTACAGGGAGTGTTATTACGTCAGGAAGGTTTTTTGTCCAAATGCAACTAGACTCATTTCTAACTTTTTTTTCTGTTTTTAAATATGTCCAGCGACATTCAAATTTATCTGAATCATTATAGGAAAGCGTTGAAATTTGTTCAAAAAGTTCGGGATCTGGAAGTAATCCCATTTTAACCAAAACTTGAAATCCGTTACATATGCCGATAACAGGCTTACCACTTAGGGAAAACTTTTTTACTTTATCGCCAAGCTTATTTTTAATTTCGTTAGCCAGTATTTTTCCTGAAGCTATATCGTCGCCGTAAGAGAATCCTCCAGGAAAAGCCAAAATATCGTACTCAAAAATTTTATCTTTCTTCTCTACTAAAGAATTTACGTGTACTACATCCGCTGCAGCTCCACACAATTCAAAAGCGGTTTGTGTTTCATAGTCACAATTTATGCCTGCAGTTTTTAAAATCAACGCTTTTACTTTTTTCATATATTATCCCTATCTTATTTACCAAGTTATTGTGTTGCGCCAAGCATTTAAAAGATTCTCTGACTTTTCTTTCACTTCTACCTTATTTTTTACGCTTTCAAAAGCTACATTTTTGTCTTCTCTTACACAGCCAATTTCAGCAAAAATACAATCTTTAAAAATATCTTTAAACTTAAACTTGTTTTCAGGATTTACTTCAACAACAAATCTGCCGTTTGATTCAGAAAATAGTATTTCAGCAACAGTCAATTCACCTTTAGTCTTAATTACATCTATATCAATTTTTACGCCTTTATCACCAGCAAAGGCCATTTCGCTTATTGCAACAGCAAGACCGCCTTCAGAACAATCGTGGCAAGATTCCACTAATTTGCTGTTTATAGCTTTATAAATTCTCTTCATTATTTCTTTTGATTCTTTTGGATAAACTTCCGGAACAACCCCGCCTTTAACATTTTTTATCTTTGCAAGAACAGAACATCCTAGTTCATTTCTTGTAATACCAAGGACAAATATTTTATTTCCTTCATTTTTGAGCGGCATGGTAACAGTATTTACTGCGTTTTCTATAACTCCCATGGCAGATATTAAAAGCGCTGGAGGAATAGAGTATTTTTCCCCGTCGATAGAATATTCATTATGCAAGCTGTCTTTGCCAGAGATAAAAGGAATGCCAAAAGCTTTTGACATGTCATAACAAGCATTTGCAGCTCTTACTAAACTTCCTAAAATTTCAGGTTTGTTAGGATTACCCCAACAAAAATTATCAAGAACAGACATCTTTTCAATATTAGCGCCAACAGCCACAGCATTCCTTAAAGATTCTTCTATAGCGTTTGCTGCCATTTTATATGTATTTATTTTTCCATATTGTGGGTTTAATCCATTAGACAAAACAATACCTTTTTTAGTTCCCTTTACTACAGTATAAGGGAATATAACGGCTGCGTCGCCTGGTCCTGAAACTTCTATGCTATTGCCTTGCAAAGGTTTTACAATTGTCTGTCCCTGAACTTCATGGTCATACTGCCTTATAATCCATTCTTTTGAACAAACATTTAAATCTGCAAGAGCATCTTTCAAAGCTTTTAAAAGAGAAGCTGAATTCATCTTAATTGGTTTTTGAACATTTTCTTCTTTTATTTTGTAAACAGCAGGTCTTATAGGTTTTGGAATACCCTCATGTAAGAAAAACATATCCATACTTGCTACAATATCGCCGTCATATTTCAATGTCAACTTTTTATCTTTTGTAAATTCCCCGACAAATACCGCTTCAACATTTCCTTTATTAAACAGTTCTACTATTCTCTTCTTATTTTTCGGAGGTACAGCAAACACCATTCTTTCTTGAGCTTCAGAAATCCATATTTCCCAAGGTACAAGTCCGTCATATTTTAAAGGCACTGCGTCTAAATAAACAAGCGCTCCTGTTTTCTCTCCAAGTTCGCCTATAGCGCTAGATAGCCCGCCTGCGCCACAATCTGTAACAGCTCTATAAAGATTTAAATCTCTAGCTTTAAGCATTGTATCTAAAACTTTCTTTTCAACTATTGGGTTTCCTATCTGAACTGCGCTGACATCAGATTCTTTGCCAAGATGCATAGAAGAAAATGTTGCTCCGTGTATTCCATCTCTGCCAGTTCTTCCACCGACAACTAAAATCAAATCACCTGAGTTAACTTTTTTATTAATTTTGCTTTTAGGAATTATTCCCATCGTTCCGCAATAAACAAGAGGGTTTGCCATGTATCCTTCGTCAAAGTAAACAGCTCCATTTACCGTAGGAATTCCCATTCTATTTCCGTAATCCCTTACTCCTGAAACTACGCCTTTTGCTATTCTCTTTGGATGGTGCATACCTTCAGGCACTTGAGAATCTTTTGTCTCAGGGTTTCCAAAACAAAACACATCTGTATTTGCCAAAGGTTTTGCGCCAAGCCCAACACCTAAAATATCTCTTATAACACCGCCAATACCTGTAGCAGAACCTCCGTATGGTTCAAGAGCTGACGGATGATTATGTGTCTCCACTTTAAAAGCTACGCCATTCTTTGCGTCAAATTCTATTATGCCAGCATTGTCTTTAAATACAGACAAACACCATTTTTTATTTAATTCCACAGTAGCTTTAAAAACAGTTTCTTTTAACAAATTGTTGTAAGTTCTTTTTGTCTTTTTAGTGCCTTTTTTTTCTGTATACTTTATTATTCCAGTAAGCGTTTTATGCTTGCAGTGTTCGCTCCACGTCTGAGCTATAGTTTCTATTTCTACATCGGTTGGATTTCTATTTAACTTCCTAAAATAATCTTGTACCGCTTTCATCTCTACAAGTGACAAAGAAAGTACATTTCTTGCGCTAAGATTTGTCAATTGTTTATCTGACAAATTTAAAATTTCTATAGTTTTACAATTTGTTGTAGCTTTCATTTTATTTTATACTCTTGGACTAACGTGTTGGCTAATAATTTTATAGCTATTTTATCTAAAGCGGTTTTTGAAATATTTCCGTGTAAGTAATATTTATGCCCAGCTTTAACTTTGACTTCTTTAGTAATTCCTAAATCTTTTATAGCTTTTATAACGCTCTCAGAAACAGTATCCGTAACACCTTTTTTATACAAAACTTCTATAACAGAATTCTTAGACTTCCTAGAACCTGAATTTGAACTAATTTCAAACTTTTCAGTTATTTTATCGATGAGCAGTTCTGAAGCTATAGTTTTGGCTTCAGTTTTATTTATATCTGCGTCAATAATATAGACGGGAGCATAGTCAACTTTTGTAATTTCTTTGATTTCAAGTCCTGAAATTTCAGACAATACATGCTCGCCGCGGGAATCTTTAAATCCTTCTTTTGTAAAAATCTCTATCTCAAACATTAAAAATTTCTCCAGTCAATTTTTCATAAGCGCCGACATATTTTCCCATAGTTTTTTCAAGAACATCTTTTGGAAGAACAGGTGCAGGCGAAGATTTATCCCAGTTTATACTTTCAAGATAATCTCTTATGTATTGTTTGTCTAAGCTGTCTTGAGGTTTGCCTTCCTCATATTTGTTTACTTCCCAAAATCTTGAAGAATCCGGGGTAAAAATTTCGTCTATCAATATTAAATTGTTGTCATAAAAACCAAATTCTAATTTTGTATCCGCAAGTATTATGCCTTTTGACAATGCATAAGTACTAACTTTTTTGTAAAGCTCTATTGAGGTCTTCTTTAATCTTTCTGCAGTATCTTTCCCAACTATTCTTACCGTTTCTTCAAAAGAAATGTTCTCGTCATGCTTGCCGCCTTCTTCTTTGCTTGAAGGAGTAAAGATAGGTTCTGGAAGTTTAGAAGATTCTTTTAGCCCTTCTGGAAGTTTTATGCCACAAACTGTCTGTACTTTCTGATACTCTTTCCACCACGAGCCAGCCAAATAACCTCTGACAATACATTCAATATCAACTCTGTTTGCTTTCTTAACTATCATTGATCTGTCGCGAAGATATTCATACTTTTTAAGTCCGATAGGAAACGTGTTAAAATCTCCGGTAATAATGTGGTTTGGAACTATACCTTGAACAAAATCAAACCAAAACATTGAAAGTTTGTGCAAAACTTTGCCTTTATTTGGGATAAGCGTAGGAAGAACATAGTCAAACGCCGAAATTCTGTCAGAAGCTAGTATAAGATAGCTTTGACCTAAGTCATAAACATTTCTAACCTTTCCTTTATGTACCAAAGGAAGGTTTATAGATTCTTCTTGATTGCTCATTTCAATTCCCTCTTACGATTTTATATTAAAAATTATACAATTTTTGTAGCAATTTCTCATTTTTTTTGATTTATAAAAAAGGTTAAAAGACTGATAATTAAGCTATTTATGATTTTTTTTATCTCTTTTACTTGCTCTTTTGAAAAAAGCATATAATCTCCGCCTGTTTTAGCAATAGCTTTTATTTTGCCAATTCTTAAATAGTATCTTATTGTTGAAGGTTCAAGACTAGAATAGATTGATGTTCTATCCAAAAAAGCTATGATATATCAATGAAAAACAAATATATGAAATATTGACATATCGGGGAGGATAAATTTAGAGAAGTGTCTGCTTATCAAATATCCCAGATTGAAATTGCATTAACGTTTTTCGTCAATGGACGGGCTTTATCTGTAAAACAAATGAGCGAGCCATATCCAACATTTTCTATTGAAGAAAGAATTTCAAAAGACTTTATATCATTTTTGGTTGGATTGGCAGTTTTTTTAATTTCTATTGGATGAAATTTATCGTTTGCTTCTATAAGCAAATCAATTTCGTTTTGGTTTGAGTCTCTGTAATAGTACAGCAATGGGAACTGTCCATTATGATGATACGATTTTATTATTTCAGATATAACAAATGTTTCAAAAAAATTGCCGCTCATTGCTCCACTCTCTAAATTTTTCCAAGTATTCCATGACGATAAATAAGCACATAATCCTGTATCTAGAAAATAAAGCTTAGGTCTTTTGACAAATCTCTTTGTTATATTTTTAAAATATGGTTTTAAAAGATATATTATTCCGG
The DNA here is from genome assembly GCA_031264105.1 of Endomicrobium sp. GTDB lineage: Bacteria > Elusimicrobiota > Endomicrobiia > Endomicrobiales > Endomicrobiaceae > Endomicrobiellum. The sequence goes on along the minus strand of JAISEM010000023.1, from coordinate 53,080 downwards.
AAGTTTCCAAAATTGAAATCCAACCTTTTATTGTATTTGGCGAAACTTCTACGTCTTTTGCTATATCAGAAATATTTAATTCTTGCCCTGTCCTTGCAGCAACAACGCTTAGAAATTTCATAAATGACAGTTCATTTTCAACTTTTGTAATTTGTTTAACATCTCTTTCTATATATGATTTTACATAAGATGAATAAAAAAGTGACCAATTGTTCTCTGAAGAATCTGCTATTTCCGGAAAAGAACCTTTCCAAATAATTTTATAGGTTTCGCTTAAATCTTTTCTTTTCAATAAAGGTCTTGGAGAAACCCAAGGAATAAAAGGTTTCTGTAATTCACCTTTATTTTCACGCTCGTATATAGAAAAACCAAACAAATTTATTATTGCTATCCTTCCTGCCAAACTCTCGGTAACACCCTTCATGAGAGAGTACTGTTGTGATCCGGTCATCCAAATACCACCCTTCTTTTGAGACCTATCAACATGCATCTTTATGTACTTAAATACTTCTGGAGCATATTGAATTTCGTCAATAAAAATTGGCGGTTTATATGTTTGTAAAAACAGCTCCGTTTCGTCCTTTGCAAGCAATAAATCTTTAGGATTGTCTAATGTTACATATTGCCTATCATCTTGATCTATATGCTTTAAAAATGTGGTTTTACCTACTTGACGCATTCCTGTAATAAGAACAATTTTAAAGCTTTTTGAAGCGTTTAAGACTGCCTGTCTTAGAGTTCTTTCTTTATACATTCAAACCTCCTGTTATGCAAAAATGCATTGAGTTGCATTTTTGCATTATAACAAAAGCCTATTTTGAAAGCAATTACGGCAATTTATGAATTACTGTATACGGGCACTACTCTATGAGTTAGGTAATATGATATACTTAATAAAAAAGGAAATATATAATGTCTAAAAGTTATAATTTTGAAAATTATATTAACTGTTTACTTAAAATAATACCGCTAAATATAACTGCAATTGTAGCAATGACTTTATATAGGATATTTTTCCTTTTTTACTTTAAAAATATTTCATTGTTTGGGAATTTTACAGAAATAGTTAGAGCTTTTATTCTTGGCTTTCGGCTCGATTTAGCCGTGCTTGCATATGTAAATTCAATTGTAATACTAATATTTACTGCTTTGCTTTTGATAAAAAATTTAAAAGTCTTTAAAAGTGTGCTATCTTTTATAAAATTTTGGTATTGTATCGCATTTGCGGCAATTGCTTTAGTTACTGCTGTTGATTTTGGTTTTTATGTCTGTTTTGGGGAACATATAAACATATTGTTATTTGATTTTTTTGACGACGATACATTTGCTTTGATAAAAACAATTGTCTCAGATTGGCGTTTTTATATACTTTTACCTGTATTGATTTTGATTTGCACTGTGATATGCAAGATTGTTTCTATAACTACAAAAAAACTTCTTAATATGCGCCGTCTTATAAACTCTTATTACTTTAATATCTTTGTTAAAGCATTTATCGTTATTTTAATACCTCTTATAACATTTATGTTTGCAAGAGGAACTATTTCGATGTTTCCTTTAGGAAAATTTCACGCACAAATATCAACAAATTCATTTATAAATGACACAGCATTAACAGCAACACATTCTCTTTCAGACGCTATTCAAGCAAAAATTGAGCAAAGCAGCGATGAAGTAAATATCGCAAAAAAGATTGATGTAGATGAAAGCAAACTTGACATATCAATATTTAATAAGAAATCTATAAAAAATGCTGTGGCTGAAGAGATAAAGCCAAATGTAATTTTTATTGTTCTAGAAAGTTTTGGAGAACTTCCTGTTTTGTATAACAGTGAAAACTTTAATGTTTTAGGCGAACTAAAAAAGCATTTTGACGAAGACACAGTGCTTTATAATTTTTTGCCATCTGGAGTAATAACGATACATTGTTTGGAATCAACTATTCTAAATATGCCACAAAGACCTTTCTCTCTTCAAGTAACACAAAGCCCCAAAGCTTATACAAAATTCTCAAGCTCTTTAGCTGTGCCATATAAAAAATCTAACTATATTACAAAAGCTGTATATGGCGGAAGTCTTGCTTGGAGAGGAATTGGAGGTTTTTTAAAAACACAAGGATTTGACGAAATATATGGAGAAGGTTCTATAAAAAATGAATATCGTCATGAGTGGGGAATTAATGATGCGCAATTTTTTGAAATCGTTTTAAGGGAACTCAAGAACAATAATAAACCTAAATTTATTTATGCTATGTCTACAGCGACGCACCCTCCTTATGAAGTACCGCCATACTATAAACCTTTAAATCTTGAAATACCAAAAGACATTGAACACATGATGCCTGGAGAAAAAGCAAAATATCTTAGAAAGCTTTTTGAAACTTATCAATTCGCTAATAGAGAAGCTGCAAAATTCCTTGACATTATAAAAAACTCTGAACTTAGAAACAATACAATAGTTGTTATAACAGGCGACCATAATCTTAGAGAGACACGTGCTTTGGTGAAAGAAGAACTTTTTAAAAGGTATGCAGTTCCTATGTATATGTACATTCCATATAAACTAAAGAAAGAAATAGACTCAAATACAACGGCTTGCCACATGGACATAGGGCCAACGCTTTATGATTTGTCGCTCTCGGAAGTAGAATATACCGCTGCAGGAACAAGCATATTAGATAAAGATAAAAAGCATATAGCTTTCAATAGCAATGGTTTTATATTGTCCGCAGATAAAGCTGTATCTTGTAATATAGAAAATGGTGAACTTATATATTTTAATTTTGATTCAAAATCAAAAATGCTTTCCATGGAAGAAGCAACTGAAGAACATAAATTTATGGTAAAATACTACAAAAATACAATATCTACATCAGATATGTACATAAATCAAAAATAATTGGAGAGATAAAAAGATGCATACAACACTTTTGGTTATTATCGTTTTGATTGTTCTTATCGGAATTTATATCCTTGCGACTTACAATAGATTGGTAACATTTAAAAATAGAGTAAAAGAAGCTTGGAGCGACATAGAAGTACAGATGAAACGTAGATATGATTTAATCCCAAATCTTGTAGAAACCGTTAAGGGCTATGCTACGCATGAAAAAACTACTTTAGATGCTGTACTAAAAGCAAGAAATACTGCTATGCAAGCAACAGGCAACATGTCAAGTAAAGCACAAGCTGAAAATGCTTTGTCTGGAACATTAAAATCTCTTTTTGCATTGTCCGAAAATTATCCGAACTTGAAAGCAAATCAAAATTTTTTAGAACTTCAAAGGGAGCTCATTGATACTGAAAATAAAATACAATCAAGTCGCAGATTTTATAATTCAAACATTTTGGCTTTAAACACAAAACTTGAGATGTTTCCAAGTAACGTAATAGGCAGTACTTTTGGATTTACAAAACAAGAATTTTTTAAACTTACAGACAATGAACAAGAAGCTAGACAACCCGTTAAAGTTTCTTTTTAGTTAATTGATTATGGCAAAAATTACTACATACGACTTTATAGAATCAAACGCAAGAAAAACTGCTCTACTTATGGCGTTGTTCCCGTTAACACTTGCAGGATTAGTTTATTTATCTTTACTGTTTATAAGTTTTATAAAAGTCTCAGACACAAGCATGGCTGCTTATAATCTTTCAACTTTTGCAGTTGCTAACGAGATTGCTATTTATATTATTCCAATAATTTCTATCCTCGCAATTTCGTGGATTTTGATAAGTTATTATTCAGGTCAATCTTTTATTTTATCTGCAGCCGGCGCTGCTGAACTTACAAAACAAAATGCTCCAGAAGTTGTAAGAATTGTTGAAAATACTGCCATAGCAGCGGGTCTACCAATGCCTAAAGTTTACTCTATAAATGACGAAGGACTTAATGCATTTGCTACGGGAAGGGACCCAAAGCATTCTTATGTAGTTTTAACAAAAGGTATTATAAACTACCTAGAAAAACCTGAACTTGAAGGTGTGATTGCTCATGAAATGGCGCATATTGGCAACAGAGACATTTGTTTAACGCTTATAATGGTTCTATGTATAAGCTTTGCAACTGTTATTGCAGAAATATTGTTGCGTACCGCACTTATAACAAGATCTTCTAGAAATTCTAAAAACAATACTAATGCAATACAGATACTTTTGTTTGTTTTAGCCATAGCTCTTTATATATATGGATATTTGGCAGCCCCTCTTATAAAGCTTGCCGTGTCAAGAACAAGGGAATATCAAGCTGATGCTACAGCAGCTTTGATAACTAGAAACCCTCAAGGGTTAATTGGAGCATTACAAAAAATATCTGGACATTCTATGGTTAAAAATATTAGTGACAAGCAAACAATGTCGCCAATGTGCATTGCTAACCCATTAGCAAAAAACAAACAATTCTCGTTTTTTGCAAAAGTTTCAGGACTACTTGCAACACATCCACCAATTGAAAAAAGGATTAAAGCCTTGCAAGAAATAGATCTAACAAAATGTGAAAACTTATAAAATAATATTTCTATTATTATTTTTAAATTCTAATTGCTTATCATATGAAATGACGATACAATAAACGTTACAGCTTATCATGATCAAGGATTTTGAGGACAACATATAAAAGTAGCTATAATAGACTCTACTTGGCCGGGTTGGAACAGACTTGAAGAAAACAATGTCATATAACGACTACTGCAATGGACAGGAGATATATTGCCAGACAGAGTTATACATGAGTACATAAAGCCCGACTTATCAGTTCAAGCTTATGATAATACAACTTCTCCAACAGCGCCAATTTTGTGGGCTGCTTTGCTGTAGTTTTAAGTAAAGATGCACATTATCTTGACGATATTGATAATGCCAAACAGGACTTCCATGTAAACCATGTATATCCCCCCCTTGCCAGGTTACCCTAATAAAGTGCATGGAAGAGGAGCTAGGCAACTTTGGCCCAAACATTTCTGTGATTAACGCTTATGTATATGCTGTCACTGGCGACTTCGTTAAATCTCTTTCTATGTCTGATTTTAAAACGTTAAATGACAGGACATTTATTTAATGGGATTTTAAAAATCAAGACGCCAATACAATAGCGCCATGCATATACTTTCTTACAGTTGACACAAATGAAGGAATGCATAAACAAAAGTTTGCGATAACAAAATAAATCCTAGAGAACTTAAAATTTAATGGTTAGAAAATACTGATTGATATAGGACAATGATCCGAACCTAATACTGAACTTTCAATTTCGGCAGATTTAAGATTTTTTAATGCATTTTTTGAAATAAAAAAATAGTCTATTCTCCAACCTACGTTTCTTGACCTTGCAGCAGTTTTATAATCCCACCAAGTATAATTGTTTGGCTCTTTATTAAAGCGTCTAAATGTATCTATAAAACCTGCGTCTACAAGCTTATCAAGCCTTTCTCTTTCTTTGGGCATAAAGCCAGAGGTTTTTTCGTTTTGAGAGGCTCTTGCCAAGTCAATTGGATAATGAGCAGTATTATAGTCTCCACAAATAATTACTCTTTTATCTTTAAACTTTTTAAGATATTCAATAAAGTAATCATAGAATTCTATTTTATAGTTTAGGCGTTCTTGTGAAGCGCCACCATTTGGAAAGTAAATATTGAAAAGCATAAAGTCTTTAAAGTCGAGTATTAGTATTCTTCCTTCGTTATCAAAAAGTTTATTTTCAATACTTGTACTTATGCTTTCAGGTTCAATTTTTGACCATACAGCTACACCGCTATAACCTTTTTTTTCACCTGAAGAGCAATATAAATTATATCTATCAATTTCCTTCAATTCTTTTGGAAACTGTATTTCATGAGCTTTAGTCTCCTGAACACAAACTATATTGGCTTTTTCATTTTTAAACCAATCAAAGAAATTCTTTTTATATATTGCTCTTATACCGTTTATATTCCACGAAACTATTTTCATCAAATTTCTCTAAAAAATTGCGGAGAAGTCAGAAAGACTTCTCCGCAAACAATTATATATTTTAAAACTAGAACTTTGCGTTGGCAATAATCATAACAGGGAGTTTTCCTGTCTTAATAAAATTTACAAGGCCTATCTGTATTCCATTCATATTTTCAGTTATATTTATGAAACCAAATTGAAGACCACTTACTGATTTTGCTATGTTTAGAAATCAAAATTGAATTTCTGTAACATCGCCTTCATTCCAGCTTGCTAGTGCAGCAAACGAAACCCCAGTAAAGCTTTCTTTATTCCAATTTGCAAAACCAAAAGAAACACCTTTAAAGTTTTCTGGCAAAGCAAGAAGTCCTGTTTGAAGTCCGAGAAACTGCTTTGATATTGTTACTATCCCCGTTTGCCAGGCTTTTGCATCATCAATTCTGGAATAAACAATATTCCCTCACACCTACCAGTCTATTCATATAAGTTCCTAGCCCTATTTCTAAACCGCATACAGAATCGTCATTGGGTATGGCAATTTTCTCCCACAAGGACAACTTAATTGGAGTTTCTGCAAATGACACAGCGGCAAACGCGCACAGTAAACAAAACGATAACAATAGTTTTTTCATGAATCCCCCTTAGTTTTGCGGTACGCTAACCGCACCCTAACAATTTAGAAATTTCACGATGTCTGTTTTAAGTTTGTCAAAACGCTGCTTGTTTTTTGCGCTTACAACAAATGTATCAGATTTATCTATACCAAAATATTGCGCAATTTTACCTTGTATTTCGTCTTGCGAAATATCGCTAGGCAGTTTGTCACACTTATTGGCAATTACTTTAAAATGAATATTGTGTTCATTTAGCCAGTCTGCCATATTAAAATCTAATTCCGTAGGTCCAACAAAAGCATCAACAATTATATAAACTATTTTTTTGCTTTTCCTAAAGATTATGCAATCTTCTATCATTCTGTTCCAGAGTTCTTTTTCCTGCGGACTTACCCTTGCAAATCCGTAACCAGGCAAGTCTATTATCCATTTCTTCATAACAACGCTGTAAACATTAATACTTCTTGTGCGACCTGGAGTTTTTGATGTTCTTGCCAAATTTCTTTGAGCACACAAAGCATTTATAACACTGCTTTTGCCAACATTGGAACGCCCTGACAAAATAACTTCTGCCGAACTTTGCGGAAGCAATTTTGCATTTGATTGCGCTCTAAAAAAAATTGTCTTTTCAAGCATTGCTTAATTTCTCGTTTTGGAAAGAAGTCTTAATATTTCAAGATAAAGCCATACAAGCGTTACCATTAAAGCAAAAGAACTGTACCATTCCATATATTTAGGCGCGACTTGTCGCGCTCCACCTTCAATTAAATCAAAATCTATTATTAAATTCAAAGCAGCTACGGCAACTATTACAAGACTAATTATTATTCCAAGTCCCGAAGAATCTCCTAAAAAATTAAAACCTCTTGCACCAAAAACCCCCATTAGCGAATCAATTAAATATACTAAAGCTATGGCAAGGGTTGAAAGTATAACGACTTTTTTAAATCTTGGAGTAGCTCTAAGCATGCCTGTTTTATAGCAAGCAAGCATACAAAAAAGAACACACATTGTTAAAAGTACAGCATTTACAACAATACCCGGATAAGATTTTTCAAAATAAACTGAAACAACTCCTAGTACAAGCCCTTCGCAAATGGCATAAATTGGAGATAAAACCGGTGATAAATTCATTTTAAAAGATGAAATTATAGCCAAAACAAAAGCACCAAGCAGTATAGGAAGCAACAATGGCATTATAACTGTTGGGCGAGTCCAAGAATAAAATGCGCCTGCTGCAAGCAAAACCCACAAAATCATACTTTTGTTTATAGTCCCAGAAACTGTCATGACATCCGTACTTCTAACAGGCGTTTGAAAAACGCTGTCTTTTAAAAGCGGGTTACTCATAACTATCCTCCAATAACTTTATCGTAAGCTAATTTTATAATTCTCTTTTGATAATCAAAAGAGAGAAGCTCTTGAGCTTTTTTTATATCTACCCATTTTAGTTTTGATATTTCATTCTCATCAAAGCTTAAAGCATCTTCTAAAGCTAAAGCAAGAAAATAAATTGAATGTTTCTCAACTAAATTTCCTTTTGTTTTATTTGTAGAACCATTAATTAAATAGACTTCTTCTTGTCTGAAATTTTCAATAAATTCTATCTTTTTTATTCCCGTCTCTTCAAAAATTTCACGTTTGGCCGTTTCTATCTCGCTTTCTCCATTTTCAACATGACCCTTTGGGAAGCCCCATCTATCATTTCTTTTTGAATTAACAAGTAAAAATAAAGGACTCTCTTCTTGCATTTTGTAAATCACTGCCCCGCACGAAGTTTCTTTTAACATTTATCCCTCTTGTTTCATAAAAGCATCAATTTCTTTCAAAATTGATTCGCTGTCTTCCAACGTTAAAGCTTTATCCGCCATAGTTTTGCAGTCGCAAAAAGATACATTTCTTACTATTTTTTTAAGAGTCGCAATTTGAGGTGGCGAAACACTAAATTCATCAAGGCCCATACCTAAAATAAGCGGAGTATATTTAGATTCTCCTGCCATTTCGCCACACATTGCAACTTTTATTCCAGCTTTATGCCCTTCATCAATGATACGTTTTATAAATCTCAAAATTGCAGGGTTCATAGGATCATATAAATACGCAACATTCTCATTGACTCTATCAACTGCGAGCGTATATTGTATCAAATCATTTGTTCCTATTGATACAAAATCTACTTCTTTTGCAATAGCGTCAATAACTGCAACAGCCGATGGAATTTCTATCATAGTTCCAACTTCCATGCTTTCATCAAACTTTATATTTTCTTTTTTTAAATCTTCCTTAACTTTATCAAGGATAGCATTTGCGTCTCTTAATTCGTTAAGACCTGAAATCATTGGATACATCAATTTTACTTTTCCTAAAACAGAAACTCTTAGGATAGCTCTTAATTGACTTATAAATATTTCTGGATGTTTAAGACATAGTCTTATAGATCTCAACCCCAGAAACGGATTAGATTCGCTTCCAATATTTAATAACCCCATTTTAGTCAGTTTATCTCCGCCCAAGTCAAACGTTCTTATTGTAACAGCATAAGGAGATATTTGTTTTACTACTTTAGAGTATATATCAAAATGCTCCTGTTCTGTAGGAATAGAGTCGCGGTTGAAATATATTATTTCTGTCCTATATAGGCCAATTCCCGAAGCTCCATTATTTAAAATAACAGGCACTTCTTCTGGATATTCAATGTTTGCAAGAATAGAAATTTTATGCTTATCAGTGGTCTCTGACGTCAGGTCTCTAAATCCTTCTAATTCTTTCGCTTTTGTCAACTGTACATCATGCTCTGTCTTATATTTCATTAATGTTGCCGGGGAAGGATTTAATATAACTTCACCTTTATCCCCATCAACTATTATAGTTCCACCAGTTTTAACTAATGAAGATATGTTTTTGAGTCCTACCACTGCAGGTATTGCAAGACCCTGCGCAATGATTGCCGTATGAGAAGTTTTTCCTCCAATATCTGTAGCAAAGCCTGCAATCTTTTTTTCTCTGACTGATATAGTATCTGCAGGGGTCAAATTATGTGCGACAATAACGGAATCTTCATCTAATTTAGTAAGATTTTTTTCTTTTTTGCCAAAGAGATTTATAAGAATTTTCTTGCCTACATCTTCTATATCAATTCTTCTTTCCTTAAAAAAACTGTCACTTATAGTTTCAAAAGAGCGAACAATCTTATCAAGAACTCTAAAAAGAGCATATTCAGCATTAACGCCATCGGCAATAAGATTGTAAACATCTTTTTTAAAAGCCGGGTCATCTAGAATCAAAAGATGAACATCGGCTATATGAGCGTAGTTCTCTCCGAGTACATCGTTAATTTTATTGTATGTAGCATTAAATTCGTTTCTAGTTTTTTCTATAGCCTTGTCAAAACGATTTTTTTCTGCTTTTCTAAAAGCTTTTGGAATTTCTTTTCGTATAAAACAAAAGTCTTCTTCTTCAAGAAGAAAAACTCTTCCTATAGCAATTCCGGAAGAAGCAGCAACTCCTTTTAATACCATATCTCTATCAACGAACATGCGTACCCCTATTCGCCAAATTTTGAACTAAATAATTTTTCTATAGCATTAATAGCTTCAGATTCATCAGATCCATCAGCGATAAATTTTAATTCGCTGCCAAAAGACGCTGCTAATGCCATAACTCCCATAATACTCTTAGCATCAACTTCAAAATTATCTTTTAAAATTTTAATACCCGATTGATATTTACTTAGAGCCTGAACAAGATCTGCGGCAGGTCTTGCGTGCAGTCCATTTTTATTTAAAACAATAATAACTTTTTCTTTCATTATTTTATCCCTAAAATAGACAGGATTATACATGCGGTAACAACAGAAAACATAGAGACTAAAGATCCGAATCTGCTTGCCGAAAAAAACGAAAATAAAAAAACTGCAAAATATACAAAGAAATCATCATATCCTGAATTGAACAATCTACCTTCATTGCTGAAACTGAAAACAGATAAGTATAAAGAGAGCGCTGCTAAAGCCAAAATGAAAACACAAAAACGAACATTATTAGAAATTGATTTGAAATGGACTAATATCTTCATACTTTTACCAGCATATTTAAAACCTTCGTACATAAAACAAATTCTTGTACTTAAATGTATTAAATTGTAAAGAGTTATAAAAACAATTGGAGCTAAAATAACATAATCAGGTCGCCTATTTGCAAACACAGCCATTATAAATATACTCAAAAAAGATAACATGGGTCTAATCTCTCCATAAAAAAAAGAGTCTCCTATAGCTGCAAGAGGGCCTGCCATATTGTTCTTAAACCTATTCATATCGCGTATTATTTCGTCTTGTTTGTTTACGTCATCTGTTTTTAATATCTTACTTTCCATATCAACGACTTCACCTACTATTATACCAACCATATAAGGCTGAGTATTGAAATATGAAATATGTCTTAAGAGAGCGTCCTTTTTCCTTTCTTGTACTGTATAAATTTTGTCAAAAAACGGCTTTAATATGAAAACAAAACCTATGTTTTGCATTCGCTCATAATTCCATAATGATTGTAGGAAAAAACTTCTTATGAAAAGCCTAGCATACAATTTAATCATTTCTCGAAATCCTTCAAAAATAATAATCTTACATTACTTAAGTTATAAGCCACACCAAAACCAGCTACAGGAAGCAAGTACCAAGCTTTTGCCAAACCCGACAGAACGTAACTAGGCAGCATTGCATAAATATCGCAAAACAATCTGCTTCCTACTGTTACAGAAAACAAATAAAACAAAAAAGCTCTTAATATAAAAAAAATTAGACTTGACCAAATGCCAATTTCTATATATCTATTTTTAGAATCTTTAATGCCTGATTCTACCCAATGCATTATTTTAATGTTTAATTCTCTTCCTAATATATCTATAAACCTGTACAAATACGCGAAAGGAATTGCCAATAGTAGTCCTAAAATCGCAGCGTCTTTTAATCCTGGGAAATAAGTACATGTCCAAAAAGTAGATAGGATACTTATCATTGATATATCAACAACAACGGAAACTCCCATAGGGACAGCTCTTATCCAAAATAATTCTACGACAATCCCAATACAAAGACCAGTAATTACATCCCCTGCCAAAAAGCCTATAATAGGAGTACAAAATATCGGACGATAAATCATAAACTGTCCAAAAGCCGTTATGTCTGTACTGCATAAAGTACCAATAAGAGAAATAAGAAAAATACCCACAGTTTATAGTTCCTTTTGTTTCTTAAAATGTACACTTGTAATAAAGGAAAACTCTTTAACTTCATTTGGGTTAACTAAACATTTTACAATAGGAAGCACTACAGTTCCCTGATAAGTTTTCTCAAATCCATTATCTGAATTTGAAACAGTTTCAACTGGGTACATAAAAATTTCGTTTTTTTGAGAAAATTTAATTTTTACTTCCATATTTAAATAGCTGTCGTATCTCTTCCACTCGTCAACGTTTTTCAGTACTGAAGAATCATCTCCACTTTTTGATGTAAAAGCAAAAATCTGTTCGGGAGCAAAGCAAATATCTAAATCTTCATTTGAATTATTTTTTATTTCATACTTAACACTATATCCGTTTAGAAAAGGAACAACTTCTTTTGTAATCTTAACGTCCTCCCAGTCAACTTTCCCATACCTGCAAAGACTTAATATAAAATTATTTTTTAGGAATTTTCTGTTATGTTTTATCTGATGTTCGTATTCTCCAGCAAAAAAATCACCTTTCTCTTCGTAATTTCCAAACACACATTCTTCATACTTCACGTTGTTTGAGAAAAAATGATCTATTAATGACGCTCTTTTATATTTATCATAAACCAAATATTTATCAAGCCATATTTCTTTTACGCTTATCAAATCGTCATGTATGGTATGGGCTTGCGAATAGGCATCATTTGTAAGAACTGCTTTTCCTACATTATCTTTAAGTTTATTATGATATGATTCGTATCTCCTTGTCAAAACATCAAGTAAGTTATGATGAAATTCAAAAATATCCCACTCAAAGATTGAGCCGCCATTTGAAGGAGATATATAGATATTTTGCGTCTTGCTTTCATACAAACATTCATCGTGGGAATCGCAATTAAAATCAAAAACATTCCAAGTCGCTTTTTTTAGCATGGTTTTACTGTAAAATTCTTCTGCCTTTAGCAACATTTTATAAATGGCATTTCTTAAATGCGGCAGGTACAAACCTCCAAAAACTCCATGCCAATAAGCGCAATTGCATTGACCAGCGTACAAATCATTAGAAACTTTTTGATTATGTCGTTTTTTATGTTCTAGACATTTTTCAATTTTCTCGCTTACATAAAGCATTTTTTTATGTATTTATTAAGTTTAGCTATCTGGGCAAATTTGTCTCTATCTGGGATTGAAGCCATTAATGGTTCATAGTATCCTCCAAACAATATTTCAAGGTTTCCAATATCTACAAGTTTTTTCACATTTTTTATATAATCAGGATGTTCCTTTTCAAAATATTCCCAAAGCATTCCACTAGCATGCATATTCCATTTTATTTTAGGATGATTTAACATAATGTCCATAAAAGGTTTATACGCACTGCGATAGGCTTTTTCAAAAACCCAACCAAAATTACCTATAGGCTGATGATTATGCGTGCAAAAAATAAATTTAACTTTGCTCATTTACTCGCCTCGCAAATATTGTGGTATTCTTTTTCTAATAAATTCATAACATTTGACTTCTCATCGTACGGAAGTACTCTACTTTCTACTTCAACTCCTTTAGAATATATTCGATGTAGATTTTCAATATCTTCATTATCAACACATATATTCTTAAACAGCTGTTTTTTGCCATTTATAAAATGCATTCCTCCAATATTTAAAGAAGTAATCTTTACGCCTTCATTTATCATATACAAAATGTCTGACGGATGTACTGCCAATATCATAATATTTTCTTTATCATAATCTCCACTTTTAAGCGATGTGGTCGCATCTTTAAGAGTTTTTACATAAAGATTTATAGCATTCGGCAAAGCCATTTTCATTAGAGTCTGTTGCATTTTATCTTTTGCAGCTGAATCTGAAATAACTAAAACAGCATCGATATCAATTGTTTTTAGCCAACCTTGGACTATTTGGCCATGCACCAACCTATCATCAATTCTAACTAGAACTATAGACATTTACATTTCTCCTATTAATTAGCGCTTTGGTGGTTACGCAACGTGTTCCTTATATTTATTATGCTTTTTTGTCCTCTATCAAGCACTTTATTGGCTAGCTCTGATAAACTTATATCTGTTTGACTAAATATTACTGCAGAAATAATCATAGGAAGATTTACACCAGAAATAATTTCAACTTTTAAATCGGTACAAATGTGATGAGCTGACGCATTGCATGGAGTTCCTCCAAACATATCTACAAGAAGCAAAACTCCATCTTTATTATCTATATCTTTTAGAGCAGTTTCTATACGAAGCTTCATCTCTTCCAAGCTATCGTTTAAATCTTGCTCTATAGAATATAAATTAGACTGTTTGCCAGATATAGCCTGGACAGATTTTACAAGTTCTCTAGCTAAACTGCAGTGAGCGATTACAATAATCTTAATCACAAAAAAACTCCAAGAACAGATTTTTATTATTTATTTTTTAATATGTAAACTAATTATTTCAGATAAAACACGAGCAAGCTTTTGACCGTCATGCCTTACATAAAGCTCATCACCAATTAAATTTGCTTTTACGGTTTTTATACTAATTTTGTCATTTTCTACTTGGTAAGCCCCATATCTTTTGTACTTTTTCAAAAGTTTATCAGGAAGAGTTTTGTTATTTACCACAACACAATCTAGTATATTTTCATAAGAATTGTTTTCTATAGCAACTATATGATCAGAAAGTTTGTAATCGCATGTTTCGCCCGGCTGAGTCATAATATTTCCAATATATATTTTATATGCTTTTGATCTTTTTATAGCACTTACAATACCGCCAATCAAAAGATTAACTATTATCGAAGTATATAGAGATCCGGGTCCAATAATTACTACATCTGCTTGCTTAAAAGCTGAAATTACTTCAGGCGTTGTTTGAGAAAAATCAGGGTTTAAGTATACTTTTTTTATTTTTTCTTTAACTTTTGAAACTTTCTGCTCACCTTTTACTTTTTTCCCTGAATCTAATTCTGCTTCAAGCGAAATTGATGAAAGAGTTACAGGAAGAACTCTTCCCTTTACAGCAAGAACTTGTCCACAATGCGTTACTGCGTTATCAAAACTTCCAGTAACTGCAGACATTGCAGTTAAAAAAAGATTTCCAAAAGAATGACCGTTTAAAGAACATTTAACAGGAAATCTGTATTTAAAAAGTTCAGACATTAAACTTTCTTCTTCTGACAATGCTACAAGACAGTTTCTTATATCCCCAGGAGGCAAAATACCAAGCTCCGTTCTTAGCTTTCCAGAACTTCCTCCATCGTCAGCAACATTTACTACAGCCGTTATATCGTAGTTATATTTTTTTAACCCTCTAAGTAGGCATGAAAGACCTGTCCCGCCTCCTATAGCAACGATTTTAATTTTTTCCATTGTTATATCCCCACAGAATATCTCTGTGGATAAGCTTTACTTTATATTTTTTCTTTTTTAGAAAAACGGCAAGTTTTTCAGATGTAAAAACAGATCTATGTCGTCCACCAGTACATCCTACTGCAATGGTTAAGTAGCTTTTTCCTTCGTTTATATATCCAGGAAGAGTAATTTCTATAAGTTTTGAGAATTCGTTAAAAAATACTTTAAATTCTTTTTGTTTTTCTATATATTTTTGAACTGATTTGTCGCGTCCAGTTTTATACTTTAATTCGTGGACATAATTAGGATTTGTTATAAAACGCACGTCATAAATTATATCAGCATCATTTGGAATACCATATTTATAACCAAAAGACACAACTGAAATGTTTAGATATTGTTTTTCTGATTGTTTGATATCTGCAAGAACAGAAATTACTTTTTTCAACTCACCTATTGTAAGATTTGAAGTGTCAACAACTTCATCAGCGACACTAAAAATATTATCCAACATTCTTCTTTCTTGTTTTATACCTTCAGAAACAGATTTGCCACTAGGGTGACAACGACGAGTTTCTAAATAACGTCTTAGAATGATACTGTCGGATGCATTAAAGAAAATAATTTTATAGTTAATTTTTTTATTTTTTAGAGCTTCAAGAAAATCTCCAAACCTCAAAAGATGCTCTCCAGCTCTGGAGTCTATACTTACAGCAATACTTTCATACTTCTTTGATATATCTATAAAGTCTACAATCATTTGAACTGGAATATTGTCAACGCAAACAAATCCAAAATCCTCAAAAATCTTGAGGGCTTGAGTCTTACCAGCTCCTGACATACCTGAAATTATATATAGTCTGGCCATAGCTTTATTTATTATTTATTTCTTTACGTAACTCAAAATCTAATAATCTAGCTGTAAAATGACCTTTGTTTTTTAGTCTTTGGTTTAAACTTGCAGTTTCTACAAGAACAGCAAGATTTCTGCCTGGTGCAACAGGAATTGTAACTTCAGGAACTTTTACCTCTAAATATTGCGTATAATAGTCATCAAGACCGATTCTTTCGTACTTTTTTACAGGATTCCATTCTTCAAGCTTTATAACAAGTTCTATTTTTGATTCATATAAAATATTCCCAACACCAAACAGTTCTTTAATATCTATAATTCCTATGCCTCTTACTTCTATTAGATGTTTTGTAATTTTTAAACCGCTTCCTGTTAAAAAACGCCCTGAAGAAAGTTTTTTTATATTAACAATATCATCTGCAATAAACTTATGTCCTCTTTTGACAAGCTCAAGAGCACATTCTGACTTCCCTATTCCAGATTTTCCTATTATTAAAACTCCAAGTCCATAAACGTTTACTATAACACCATGTATTTTAATTGAAGGCGCAAGATTAGCATCTAAGTAATAACTTAAATCATCAATAAATGAAGAAGCTCTTATACTTGTTCTCAAAAGAGGCACATCTAAATCGGAAAATACTTTAATCATCGTATCAGTAGGGTCTAGATCCCTGGTCAAAATACATCCAACAGATTTTTCATTTGAAAAAATATTAGACAATACTTTTATCTGCAAGTCTTTATCTAAACTATTAAAATATGTGCGCTCTATTATACCCATAACCTGAAGACGTTCATACGGGAAATGTTCTAGAAAACCAGTTAAAGCAAGGCCAGGTCTATTTATATCAGGCACCGTGATAAGTCTCTTGACGCCACCTTGCCCTGCCAAAAGTTTTAACTTGAATTCTTCGCTTTTTTCTTTAAGAAGAGCATCTACATCTATACTCATCAATAAGCATCCTCTTGCTGTATAAGCTTTACTACTTCTTGCGTAGTTTTAGCTTCTTTTATAGCTTGCCTTAAAAATTTATCTTTGAATAATCTTGAGATTCTTGAAAGAGCTTTCAAATGTTGGCCAGCGACTTCAATAGGTCCAACTAAAAGAAAAATTATATGAACAGGTTCACCATCTAAAGAATTAAACTCTATACCTTTGCGAGAAATTCCTAAAACCCCTACTTGTTCTTGCAAAAGGTCAGTCTTTCCATGAGGAATTGCAACGCCTTGGCCAATTCCCGTTGATCCAAGTTTCTCTCTTTCTAAAACAATATTTATTATATCTTCGCTATTTTTAATTTTTTTATTGTTTTTTAAAACTTCAGTCAGTTCTATAATTGCCGACTTTTTGTCCGTAGCTTTCAGGTCAACAATTATTGTGTCCTGACTTAAAAAATCCATAATTTTCATCTCTTTCTCCTATTTAAGTTACATTCATTTGGTTCTAACAGGACTAATGACCCGCTATCATTGCGGTAAAGAACTTTTGTATTCTCGCTCGTTACATCCTTAAACAAATAAACTCTATATCCGAATTTATCCATCTCATTAATAGCATCTTCAACAATAACAGGCTTTAAGTCAAATCGTTTTATTTCTGCAATTTTTGTTCTTGAGTCCTCCATACTATCATAAGAAAACGTTTCTTCTATATTGCGTTTCTTGTTCTTTAAAATTTTCTGATTGTCTTTTCTGTGAGTTTTGGATATGTCTTTTTGTTTTTTGAGTTGTTTTTCAAGCTTGTCTGAAGCTAAGTCTATTGATGCATATAAATCTGTTGATTCTTCTTTTGATCTTAAAGAGACTTTCCCCGAGTGAAAAAGTATTTCAGTTATAAGTCTATTTTTTTCAACAGACACTATAATATGTACAAAAATATTGTTTGTCTCAAAAAAATTTTCATATTTTGTAATTTTTTTGCGTATGTAAGAGTCTATAGGGTCTGTCAGTTTAAGGTGCCTTGCAGTTATGTTAATCTGCATTCCTTTCTCCTTTATAATACTATTAAATATACAAAATTATATAACATTTGTTAATCAAATCAGTAAGAAAATTCAGCACTTTTCCGTTTCTAAAAAACTTCACATCTTAAAATTATCGCCAAGATACAATTTTTTTGCTTTAGGGTTTTCTAATAGTTCTTTGGCGCCTCCTTCAAGCAAAATTTCCCCTTCATAAACAATATAAGCTCTGTCAATAATTTCAAGAGTTTCTCTTACATTATGATCTGTTATTAGAATTCCTAAACCTCTGCCTCTAAGATCTCTTATAATTTTTTGTATATCGTCAACTGTAATTGGATCAATTCCAACAAACGGCTCGTCTAGAAGCAAAAATTTTGGATCAATTATCAAAGCTCTTGCAATTTCAAGTCTTCTTTTTTCACCGCCGGAAAGAGTAATACTCATCTGTTTTCTTAGTCTAGTAAGACCAAAATCTTCAAGCAATTCATCAACTTTCTTTTGTTGTTCATCTTTTGAAATAGAAAGCATCTGAGCAATAGCTATTAAATTGTCTTCCACACTTAAACCACGAAAGATTGATGGTTCTTGAGCAAGATAACTTACTCCTGCACGAGATCTTTGATACATTGGCCAGTCGGTAATTTCATAGTCTCCTAAATAAACACTACCGTCATATGGTTTGACAAGACCAACCGTCATATAAAAGGTTGTAGTTTTTCCCGCCCCATTTGGACCAAGCAAACCAACAATCTCACCTTGACTCACACTTATGCTTATGCCATTTACAACCATTCTATGTTTATACTTTTTAAATAGTTTTTCAGTTTTTAATACCATTTGTGATATCTTCCATTTCTATTTTGCCTTTAACAGACCCTTCCATAAATATTTTTTTGACGTCTGGACTGTCATAAAAAATCATCTTATCGGCTTCGTAAGTCTGTTTTCTATTATTATACACAATATCAGCGACAGGTCTTTTTTTATCTTTTTCAAATACTGCCCCAGACGTTTTCTTATCAAATACAACATTATCTGAGATAATAGTACCTGAAGAAATTATAACAAAAACATCCTCATATGCTTCTACACTTTCATTGCATCCATCAAATTGTATCTCTTTTGCACGTATAATAACAGGCTTTGGAGAAGTTTTGCCAAAATACTTTATCTTCGTATCTTTTCCCCAAATCTTTCCTTTTCCGGTTTTGGTATTATATTTAGCAGAGTTTCCAAAAGCTTCTATCCTTTCGCCATTTTTAAGTTTTGAAACGATTTTTACATTTCCTGACGCCAAAAATTCTGAACATTTCTTATCAAAAGATGTATTATTGGCTATTATTTCTGTATTTTGATTATCAAATGTTTTGGTCCCAAATATTGAATCTTGAGCACAAGAAAACGCTAATCCCCAAAAAATAATAATTAGCGAAACTGCAAGATTAATCAAAAACCGCACGCTGATTCTTAATAGTAATCTTTTCAAGTTTAGTATCTGCATCAAACCTCGTTCCAAATATTGTCTGACCTGGCTTTTTAATCTTAACGTCATTGTCACTATAAATTAAATTCTTTTTTGCATTATACATTAAATCTGTGGTTTGTATATGCTCTTTGTTTGCTGTGTCTACAATACATTTGCCTATACCTCTAACGTCGTTTGTATCCAAATTTATATCAACTTTTTCCGTAATAAGAGTCGAAGCGTAATTTCCCTTATCGTAAAATTTTACTATTGGAAGACTCAAATGAGCTATATTTGTCTTTTCGTCTATAATAGCTGTCTTGGCTTCTAGCATCATTTTTAATTTTCCATTTTCAGTTTGAGTTATGGCAAATTTCTCTATTGTCTGCTCAGACATTGGCGGTATTTCTTCAATAGATACTTTCTCAGACTTACAGGCAAAAAATAAAAAAATCGAAAAGAAAGAAATAATAAAAACTAGATTCTCTTTACAAAAATACATAGCCTATCCTTTAACTTCTTTAGGTTTTGTTTTCCATCTGTCATGAAACCAAACCCATTGCTCTGGATATTTTTTTATATGTTCTTCTAAAATAGATGTGACTTCTTGGGTGAGACTTTCAATATCTTTTTCAAAATTCCCCGTTTTATTAATATTTATCGGACCATTGACAGCGGTTTTGTGTCTATAATCATCTACTCTTTGATCAAACACTACATAGACATCTGCTCCTGTTTTTAACGCAAGTACAGCAAGTCCTGAAGGTGTCCATGCTTTTTGACCAAAAAAATCAACAAATACTCCAGAAACGTCTACATCTTGGTCTATAAGCATAGCTATGCTTTCACCTTTTTTTAAAGCTCTTAAAAGCTTTATCCCAGAATCTGAAGATTCTCTTAATATAACTTTTACATTTTTGCTCCTTCTATATCCAACAAGTATATCGTTAAGTCCGTCAATATAAATCTTTTTTGCAACAACGTTTACAGGAATGCCCATTTCTGCCATTATAGCACCTGTTATTTCCCAATTGCCTGCGTGTGCGCCTGCAAAAAGTATTCCTTTTCCTTTTTTAAAGCTTTCTTGTATAGTATCAATTTTTTCAACAAAAGCTATACTTTTAATAAAGTTAGAATCCATTCTAGGAAAATTTACAAGTTCAAAAAAATTTTTGGCTTCAAGACAAAATATTTTTTTTACAATTATCTTTATATCTTTATCTGACTTTTCAGGAAAGCATTTCTTTAAATTCTTTCTGGCATTTCTGGCTCCTGCCATGGCAACATAATAAGATATATTCCCAAATAAAAAACTAAGAAAACCAACTGAGAACTTATAAGGCAATATCAAAACCAATCTTGAAAAAACATATGCGCCATAATAATATATTTTTCTGCGAATCTTTTTTAAATCTAGCATTTAAAACCCTTCCAAAATTTTTTGCCACTCGCCAGAAGCTTTTATAATAAAATCTATCATCTCTCTTACTACTCCGTCCCCACCATTAAAAGATGAAATAAGTCCTGCTGCTTCTTTTACAACAGCACAGGCATCGGCTGGACATGAAGAAAGGCCTACAGATTTCAACGCAGAAATGTCAATAACATCATCTCCAATATATGCTATTTGAGACAAATCCAATTCTTCTTTTTGCGCTATTGTTTCAATCGCTTGTTTTTTGTTAGCGCAATTTTGAACTAAATGGTCTATTTTCATTTCAGACGCACGATCCTCAACTTGTACGGATTTTCTTCCAGTAATCCAAGCTGTTTTAACTTTATACGACATCCTTGACAACAAATTATAACCCATGCCATCTTTAACGTTCCATATTTTAACTTCTTCTCCAGCGTTTAAAATAATTATTTCACCTCGCGTTAAAACACCATCAACATCGCAGGCAAGAAGCTTAATATTCTTGGCCTTTTCTAAAATCTCTTTACTATCCGTCATTGTGTAGCAACCTTATCGGTATTTCCATTATTAAGCCATGGAGTAAGCTCTTTATCTATTTGTCTCATATACTGTTTTAAAAGTATGTTTAGTGTAAAAAAAATAACTGTCAAAAGTCCAAGAACAATAGCAGACGTCTTCAAATACCAACAATAAGAAGGTCTCCACAAAACATCTTTTTCATGTTTTAGTTCAACTGAACTTATATTTTTCATTTTACCACCTTGTCTATGACTTTAATATATTTTAAAAACTGTTTAAAGTTTTTTAATTCTAAACTATTTGGTCCATCTGAAAGAGCATTATCGGGGTTATCGTGAACTTCTAAAAACAATGCAGCAATACCAACGGCTGTCGCTGCTTTAGCAAGAGGGAAAATAAACGTTCGGTTGCCACCGCTACAAGTTCCTTGTTCACATGGAAGCTGAACACTGTGAGTAGCATCAAAAATAACTGGATATCCAGTTTGTTTCATTATCTCCAAACCTCTAAAGTCAACCACTAAGTTGTGATATCCAAAAGAAGCGCCTCTTTCAGTTAAAGCCAATTTATTATTGCCGAAACTTTCAGCTTTTTTAATAACATTAGCCATATCTTCAGGCGCTAAAAATTGTCCTTTCTTTATATTTACAGGTTTTCCAGTAAGCGCGCAAGCTTTTATTAAATCTGTCTGACGCGACAAAAATGCCGGAATCTGTAAGAAATCTACAACCTCTGCAGCTATAGACGCTTGTCTTTCATTGTGTACGTCGGTTATTACTGGAACGTTAAATTCTTTTTTTATTTTACCTAAAATTTTTAAACCTTCTTCAAGACCTGGACCTCTAAAAGAGTTACTGGAAGAACGATTGGCTTTATCGTAAGAAGCCTTGAAAATAAAAGGAATTTTTAATTCTGAAGTTATTTTTTTTAAACTTGCTACCAAAGTCAAAGCATGTTTCTCGCTTTCAATGACGCATGGTCCTGCGATGACGGCAAAAGGTCTATCATTTGCTAAAGTAATATTTTTGTTGATTTTTAGCCTCTTCATCTGCATATATTTTCCTTAACATAAATATTTTTCAACTTTAGCAATATCTTCTGAAGTATCTAGTCCGACAGAATCTTTTTTTGCCAATATAATTCTAATTTTTTTGCCATTTTCAAGAGCTCTTAACTGTTCTAGATTTTCAGTTTTTTCTAAAGACGAGGATTTACTTTTAGAGAAATCTAGTAAAAACTTCTTTTTGTATCCGTATATGCCAATATGCTTATAATATTTAACTTCAGCATTATCTCTATTATACGGAATCGCAAATCTTGAAAAATATAAAGCATCCATATTTTTGTCAAAAACAACTTTTACAATGCTAGGATTATTTATTGAATTTTTATCTTTTATGGGAAAAGCAGCTGTTATATACTCAACGCTCTTATTTCTTTTTAGAACCTTCGCAAGATTGTCAATAAGATCTGGATCTATTAATGGCTCATCGCCTTGAACATTGATAAAATTTTCACAGTTTTTTAAAAATTTTGATGCAACAAAAGCGAGTCTGTCTGTACCGCTTTTACAAGTTTTGGGAGTCATAAAAACATTAAACTTTAAACTTCTTATAAAATCGTAAATTCTTTTATCGTCCGTAGCAACTGAAATATAGTCAACTTCTTTACATTTCATTACTTGTTCAATAGTATGCTGTAAAAGAGGCTTACCTTTTATCATTGCTAAAGGTTTGCCAGGAAATCGACTTGAACCATATCTTGATGGAATGACCACAGTTGTTTTCATTTATTATAAAAATCCTTAATTACTTCTTCAAGCTCTTTAGGATTTGTAGTCGCTGTACCTATTTTACCAACCACTATTCCCGCTGCAAAATTCGCTATTTCCGCTGCATTCAATAAGTCCGCTTTTGCAGCTAATGCCAATGTCATTGTCGATATAACAGTATCTCCGGCTCCTGTAACGTCATAAACTTCTTTCGCTCTAGTTGGAATTCTCGTTATTTTGTTATTAGGCCCTATTAACGTCATTCCTTTTTCTCCACGAGTTATAACAACTGATTGTGAACCTAAAGTTTTAAGAATTTTTTTACCTAAAACCTCTATATCTTCGTCTGTTTTTATATTTTTTGCTCCCATTCCTTCTATTGCTTCTTTTTCGTTAGGCGTCATTGTCGTAATTTTTTTGTATTTCTTGAAATGGTCTATTTTGGGATCTACAGCGACTGGAATTTTATATTTTCTTGCTAGCGATATTGTTTTTTTTAGAACACTAGGACCGACCACTCCTTTTCCATAATCAGAAATTATCACTGCATTGACTTTAGGAATAACTTCTTCTATGTTTTTTATAATTTTTAGTTCCGTAGATTTTTCAAAAGTTCCTTTTATTTCTTTATCTACCCTTACTACTTGCTGACTTGCTGCTATTATTCTTGTTTTTATTATTGTAGGACGATACAAACTGTAAACCAAATACTCCGAGCTTATATTCTTCTCTGACAACATTTCCATTAAAGTCTTTCCTGTCGTATCTTCTCCTATAGCGCTTACTATAAAAGCTTTTGCGCCTAATGCCGCTATATTGTTTGCTACGTTTGCCGCTGCGCCTAAAACTTCAGTCTCTTTATTAACCTCAACTACTGGAACTGGAGCTTCTGGAGAAATTCTTTTTACTTTTCCCCATATAAACTTATCTATCATACTATCGCCAACGACTAAAATAGTTTGTTTTTTAAATAACGATATCAGTTTTAATAATTCCATCTCTTGCTCCAAGTTATAATGTGACAAACCTTTATAAATATGCTCTATTTTTTAGATATGAACAATAATCTTTGACAGAATCTTCCAATTCCATAAAAGGGTTGTCGTACCCAACTTTTATTAGATTATCCATTTTTGCTTCAGTAAAATACTGATAATTAGGCTTTAAATAATCTGGCATTTCTATATATTCTATATTCTCTTTTTTCCCTGCTGCCGCAAACATTGCTTTTGCAACATCGCTCCATGTTCTTGATTTTCCCGCTCCTAAATTAAATATTCCAGTTTTTGAAGGATTTTGAAACAAAAAGTACATCGCGTCTACAACGTCTTTTATATATACAAAATCTCTGCGTTGCCCTCCATCAGGATACTTTCCATTATACGATTTAAACAATTTTATCAGCCCTTTTTGAGAAACTTCATTATAGTTTTTACATATTAGGCTTCTCATATCGCCTTTGTGGTATTCGTTAGGGCCAAATACATTAAAGAACTTTATTCCGACAACCTTATTTATGTAATTATTGTTTAAAAGCCATAAATCAAACATATGCTTTGAATATCCGTACATGTTAAGAGGAGATAAATCTTTAATTTTGGATAAATCATCGTCATAGCCAGCTTCGCCATTTCCATAAGTAGCAGCAGAAGAAGCATATATAAACGGTACACCCAGCTCAAAAGCCCATAAAGCTAAGGCTTTTGAATATTCGTAATTGTTTTTTATGTAATAATTTGCATCTGTTAATGTTGTGGAACTGCATGCTCCAAGATGTACTATTGCTTGTGGTTTTGGGACATGTCTGCTTATTACTGCATTAAAAAAATCATCTTTTTGTATATAATCATAATAACTTTTTCCTACTAAATTCTTCCATTTATCATCTTTATATAAATGATCTACAACCAAAACATCTTTTATTCCTTCCTGGTTTAGTTTCCAAAGAAAACAGCTTCCGATAAATCCTGCTCCACCAGTTAATATTATCATTATACCTTCTTGTCTTTAGATAACTTCGAAACTATATTTTATAAAATGATTCTTTTTTATGCAATTTAAAAGTATAGACGGCCAATCCGAAATCAATTTGTTCTTCGATTTCAATCTCAGGAATAAAATCACTCATAGTATTTCCCGTTTTATCTTTAAACACAGGGTGTCTTAAATCTGGAATCTCAGTTGTTTGAGCTACTTCTACATCTGATAAATACGGTTTTCCATTTTCATTAGCTTGCCAATAACTCCATGTCAAATCTTTACTTCCAAGCTCATAATCCATGCCATCCCAAGAGTCTTCCCTAAATGCATAAAGTGCAAAATGCCATTCATATTTATCAAAAATAGAAATTAAATCTCAAAAATATTTTTCTATACCTTTTTGTTTTCTAAAACATCCGAACTCCCCGACTAAAATTTTATTGTTAGGAATTTTATGTTTTGTTTGAAACTTACATACTTCTATCATATATTCTTCTAAAGATTGCTTATTCCAACTAATACCTTCTATCGCAATAGGATAAGAATATTTATTCTTGTTGTGTTTGTAATTTGTATATTCATAAGGTTCGCACATATGAAATGAATAAATTGCGTTAGTATCACTTAAAGGTTTTAAATACTTAAAAGTATTTGGATCTCCATAAGCGCTGATCTATCTAAAACGATTGTGGTATTTTGGTCAACGTCTCTTACTAGACTTAACTATTAAATTATAAAGCTCAAACAAAATATTTTGGACTTGCTCTTGATTAACTTTATCTATACGTGTATCTTGCGTATTAAAAATTCTTTCAGGATGAGATTCATTCAAAACATATAACCCACTACATTTTTATAATTACGAAGCTCTCTTGCTAAATCTTTCCAAAACGATGCTGACTGTTTTTGAAACTTTGCATTTTTTTACAATCACGATTCATGTCTTCTTTGTATGTCAGCTCCGAGTTTCTTAAGTTTTTTTTCAAGCATTTCATAACCTCTGTCCAGGTGATAAATTCTTGATACTACAGTCTCTCCCTCTGCAACAAGACCTGCAAGTACAAGAGCTGATCCGGCTCTTAAGTCTGAAACCATTACAGGCGCTCCTGAAAGCTTTTCAACTCCGATTATGTTTGCAATTTTACAGTCTACTGTTATATTTGCTCCAAATCTTTGCAATTCTGCAACATGCATGAACCTGTTTTCAAATATTGTTTCTTCTATTTTTGAATGTCCTTTTAAAAGGCACATCAGTGCCATAAATTGGGCTTGAACGTCTGTAGGAAAACCAGGATAGACCTCTGTCTTTATATTTTGAGCTTTTAAATTTTTTATCCATTGAGCCCTAATGCTTGTTGTGTTTTCTTTAATAGATAAACCGCTTTTTTTTAATTTATCGCTTACAGCCTTTAGGTGATTAGGAACAACATTTCTGAGAACAATGTCTCCCTTTGTAATAGCAGCAGCTATCATATAAGTAGCTGCCTCTATTCTGTCAGGAATTACTTCATGTATAAATCCATGTAAACTTTCAACCCCATCAATAAATATTTTCGAAGTGCCAGCTCCAACTATATTAGCTCCCATTTTATTTAAAACATTAGCTAAATCCTCTATTTCAGGCTCTTTAGCCGCATTAATGATTGTAGTTCTACCTTTGGCCAAAACCGCGCTAAGTAAAATATTTTCAGTCGCTCCAACGCTTGGGAACTTTAAATCTATAACAGCACCTTTAAGTCCATTTTCAGATAAAGTTTTAACATATCCGCCTTCAACGGAAATTTCAGCTCCAAGCCTCTTAAAAGCGTCTAAATGTATGTCTATAGGCCTTGCACCTATAGTACAACCTCCCGGAAGAGAAACGTCAACCTTATTAAGTCTTGCAAGCAATGGACCCATTATCAAAACACTCGCTCGCATTTTTCTTACCAAATCGTAAGGCGCTATATGTTTATATTTTTCTGAAGCATAAGTTTTTACTATATTTCCCTTCTTAACGGTTTTTTTGCCAATAAAATTTAAAAACTCAACAGTTGTATCTATGTCTGCAAGACAAGGAACATTTTTTATTACAGAAGGTTCATCAGTAAGCAAAGTTGCAAATAAAATAGGAAGCGCTGAATTTTTTGCTCCTGAAATAACAACTTCACCTTTTAATTTTCCCCCACCGTGTATTATTATTTTATCCATTTTAGTACCAATAATTTATTTTAAAATATCTATACAAAATAAAATCTAATCTAATATAACAACATCATGGCCTTTGAGCTTTTAATATTCTTGGAAGACCTGAATAATCGTTTATTATTTCAATATCTACGTACTTGTTATCAACAAATATTTGCCGTATGTCTCGTACTTTATTTGAATTTAGTTCAATAAGAATATATCCGCTATCATTTAAATATTTCAGTGTGTTTGATGCTATCTTTTTATAAAAAAACAAACCTTCATCTTGTGCTGTAAGAGCATTTTTAGGTTCAAATTTAAGATCAGGATCTAGAGCAGCGTATTCTGATTCTGTAATATATGGAGGATTGGAAACAATCATATCAAATTTATTATCTGTTATTTTCTCAAAAATATCGCTTTCAATAAATTTGATACTGAAAGCATTATTAATTTGTGCATTTTCTTTTGCAATTGCCAAAGCATTAACGCTTATATCTGAAGCGACAAGATATTCAAACTTTCCAAGATTGGCCATACTTACTGCTATACAACCTGATCCTGTACATAAATCTAATACAAATTTTTTATCTTTTTCGTCTGCTATTTTTAATGCAAGCTCAACTAAAAGTTCAGTCTCTGGTCTTGGTATAAGCACATTTTTATCTACTTTAAATTCAAGACCCATAAAACCGGCAAATCCTGTTATATATGCTGCAGGTTCACGCTTTGAGCGCTTTAATACATAATCTTTATATTGCGATATTTGTTTATCGGTAGGTTTTTTATCTCTTAATAAAGGAAGAGAAGATCGCTTTATTTGTAATACAAAGCTCAATAAGACTTCTGCATCAGATTTGGAGTTGGATAATCCATTTGATTTTAAAAAGTTTTCAGCTGTTTTTAATAATGTATAAACGTTCTGCCCGCTTAACATTTAGATATTATTTTCCTTGAGATTAGCTTCAACATCGGCTTCTATCAATTTGTTTATAAGTTCAGACAAATCTCCATCCATGACTTCTGTGATATTATAAACACTGTAAC
Organism: Endomicrobium sp.; assembly: GCA_031264105.1. Lineage (GTDB taxonomy): Bacteria > Elusimicrobiota > Endomicrobiia > Endomicrobiales > Endomicrobiaceae > Endomicrobiellum. The sequence goes on along the minus strand of JAISEM010000023.1, from coordinate 24,778 downwards.
CAATTCTATGATCTGTTATTCTATTTTGAGGGAAATTATACGTTCTGGTTTTTTCAGATCTGTCTCCAGAACCTACTTGCTGCTTGCGTTCACTTGAAAGCTGTTTTTCTTGTTCTAAAACTTTTTGCTCGTAAAGTTTTGCTCTTAGAACTTTAAAAGCTTTTGCTCTATTTTTTATTTGGCTTCTTTCATCTTGGCATGCAACTACAAGACCAGTAGGTAAATGAGTGATTCTTATAGCAGAATCTGTTTTATTTACGTGCTGACCGCCAGCACCTGAAGCTCTATACGTATCTATTCTTAAATCTTCCATTTTTATTTCACAGTCTACTTCTTCTGCCTCAAGAAGAACTGCCACGGTAACAGCTGACGTATGCACTCTTCCAGATGCTTCCGTTGCTGGAACTCTTTGAACTCTATGAGCGCCTCGTTCAAACTTTAAATAACGCCACGCTTTATCACCGTTTATTTCAAATACAACTTCTTTATAACCGCCAAGACCGGTGGGATTAGAGTCTATAACTTCGTGTTTCCACCCATTCCTATCAGCAAACCTTGTATACATTCTGTATAAATCACCTACAAACAAGGCAGCCTCATCACCACCTGTACCCGCACGAATTTCAACAATAATATTTTTATTTTCATTAGGATCTGGAGGTATAAGCAATACTTTTATTTCAGACTCAAATTTGTCTTTTTTATCCATTAAATCGTTATATTCGGCAAAAGCCATATCTCTTATCTCACAATCATCAGACTTCTTCAACTCTTCAGCATCTTTTATATCCTTTAAAAGCTTAGAGTATTGAGCATATTTGTCTGCTATAGGACGCAAATAAGAGTGCTCTTTTGTAAGCTCTCTATACTTTTCTTGATTAGCAACAACCAAGGGATCTCCTAGTTGCTTTTCAACTTCTTTAAACTGATTATCTAACGATTTTAATTTCCCTAAAAACATAATTTTTGTCCACAAAAAATATGACAGAACCTTGTTATTTACAAAAAAGATTCTGTCATAGAATATTTATAAAACTACTTACCTTTAGCTTCTTTATCTTTTTTAGGAGCAGCTTTTGCCTTTTTTGGAGAAGTCGTAAGTATTTTTCCAGTAGTCTTTCTTGGCTTTGCAATTTTTACTTCCGCTTTCTTCTTTACCACAGTTTTTCCTTCAGTTTTAGCAAAACGCTTCTGGAACTTCTCAACTCTTCCGGCTGTATCTATAAGCTTTTGCTTTCCTGTAAAGAAAGGGTGACAATTTGAGCATATTTCCAATTTAATTGAAGGTTTTGTTGAACGAGTTTTAAAAGTATAGCCGCAAGCGCAAGAAACTACGCTTTCTTCGTATTTTGGATGTATTGCCTCTTTCATTTTTAACGTCTCCTTTTATTTGTTGCTACGTGACTCATCTTTATTATGCCAAACTTTTACCGAATAGTCAAACTCTTGTAATAGTTCACAACATAATAGGCATTTTGATGTTTTAAAAGGGCAAGTGTATAGTTAATGGATTGTCTTAAAGCCGTGTTTACTGTAAAATAAAATGATCTTTTCACTTTCTTTTGCCGTTTTGTCAAAGTCGGCTAAATTAACGGCTCGAGCTTGCGCTTTTGTACCTTTTGTTCGCGCCAAAAAACTATTTACAAAAAATTTATTTTACCTCAAATGTCTAATATCCGTTTGAACTTTTTCAATTCAAAACTAAAATGACAAGGTATTTATTTTTAACGGAAAAACAAATCCGTTTTGGATTAACATTTATTCTAAAATTCAAAATTTGCACATAAATTGAGTCCTACGTCAGCTTTGACGCCTGTTTGTAAAGTTAACCCTGCATTTACAGACACCCTATCTGTAATTTGCGCAAAGCGCCACCTATACCATACTCAAAATATCCTGGACTTGTATAAGAAACATCAGAAAGATCAACATTTCCTGCTTTTGTATCAACATGGTTGTCTATATTGCGCATATACCATGTGTCTTTATTGTAAATAAAATTTATTCCAGTCGCCACATTCAACCCTTTTAAATAACCTGAATTCATGTTGATCTGACCATATTCTGAATTCCATTTAGTATCTCCATAAAGGGTAAAAGAGGTTAAAAAGTTAGGCTGTAAAGTTATACCTATAATCTGAGAAAAGTCTATATCTAGATTATAGGCACACTTTGCAACAACTCCAAAAAATCAGTTACTTAAAGAATCTTTTTTGCCTTCCATAGACATATTGTTATTATAACTACCGCCATATAAAAGACCTGATGCAATAACTTTATTTTTAGTAAATGTTCCTATGTCTCCAAGCTGAAAGGCCGTTTGGTTCATGTTAACGTTTGAATATTTTTGATTTCAGCCAGTGCTCCCTAGGTAAACACTTGGCATAAACTTCCAATCGTTGTCTAAATCTAAAATAAATAAGTCAAGTCCTGAAATCAAACCATATATTTCGCTCTTTACTTCAATATCTTTAGTTAGTGACATCTCTTCATAGCCACCATATGTTTTAACCCATAAACTTTTTCCATCATCATCTTTCAAAAGTTTACTTTTATCTAAAAATATATGCTCAAATAAAGTGTTATTCGTCATAAGTCGGCTATTAAGCATTGCAATTTTAGCAACCAGATCTCTATACGCAGGTTTGTTAATTTGATCAAAATCTAAGACTAACATATAATTCCCATCGCCTAAAGATGAAAAATTATAAACGCCTATTGCAGTGTTTACTTTATCTTTACCAACAACAAAGGAAACATTTGAGTCTATTCCGCCATCTGCACTAAAAACTTGTACTATAACCTTGCTATCTTCAGGAGAACCATCAATAAGATTAAAATCAAAAACTTCAATAATAGTCCCACTCTTTGTCGATTACATAGCTTTAATTCTACCGCCAAAATTATAGTTGTCAGCTTCCTTTGTTTTAGCATTTATATCTATATAAAAATCGCTTCTGAACCAACATTAAAATCATCACTGAACCTATTGCTTATAATATATCCGGATTTGGTATCAATTGAAGAATAATTATCCATTGTTAGGCTAGTTCCAAATATACTACTGCCTCTTTGTTTTATTGTAGAGTAGTTATCTATGGTTATAACTCCTCCTGAAATAACTCCTGAAGAATTAAGGGTAAACTCCGAACTATTGGTTACCAATAAGGCTCCTCCGGTTTGTCTATATACACTTGAGTATGTAGTTATATATAGCTCTACCTGAATTTGTAGCACCATTGCCTTTAAAGTGACCCTTTAGATTATATACATTGGTACCGCCATAAGGAAATTTCCCATCTTTCCCTACACAGCTGTATACGGCTCCACCACAATCAGATGCATGGTTACCAATAAAAATACCAGAAATAGAAAATGAATTATCGGTATTGCCACCTCCAACTTCATTAGAAATGGCTCCGCCATTTCCTGCTAAAGCTTTGTTTTGGGAAAACGATCCAGTTGTAATTGTAAAAGAAATAGAATTTTGTGAATAGTTTGAGGCCATATATAAAGCTCCGCCTGATAGAGCAGAGTTGGAGGTAAAAACAGAACTGTTCAAAGAAAAAAAGTCGCTTGGAAGTGGGCTTTGGGTTTGAGTGTGCAAATAAACTGCTCCACCGTTAGAACCTGATACATTGCCTATAAATACCAAACTGTTGAGTTGAAAGTTATGTGCACCAATACCATCTCCACTCAATTCAATGCTGCCGTTTGATCCTTGAGAAAATGTTAGCGACGATATTATGACGTATAAGTCATCATTCCAGTCTGACTTAAATCTTAAAAAACTTGCATTTAGAGTAAGCCTTTCATTTCCTGTAGCTCCAAAAATAGAAATTGTATTAGTCCTTTGGTTAACGAGGTCTAGCGTTATATCATTTTGAACTGTTATTGTATTTATACTACTATTATTAAAATTTGATGAAAAATCCGAAAAAGTGGCTGCATCAACTGCAAAAACATTACTGTAAAAACTAAAAAGCATCGCAATAGCATAAACTTTGTTTTCATAAAAACACCTTTCAGATTTAATTATGACCCAATTGTTATAAAAACTATTTACAATAATTTTATGCTTTAATTTTCTTACATTCGGAGATCAGCAAATAATAACTTAAAAGAATGTGTTAGGTCAGAGTCAAATTGGCTCAAGGCGGCAATTTTTGATAAAATATTCAAAATGATAAATGATATTACTTCTATACTAGAAAAAGCAATTAAGCTTCATTCTTTAAATGAAAGAGAAATATTATATCTTTTAAAAACAGAAAAAAACGATAAGCTTTTTTCTGCAGCAGACAAAATAAGAGAAGAATATGTCGGCGATGAAGTACATTTACGCGCTTTAATCGAGTTTTCAAACTACTGCAAGCAAAATTGCTTATACTGCGGCATTAGAAAAGATAATACAAAAATAATAAGATATCGTCTAGTACCCCAAGAAATAATAAATTTGGCAAAAAAAGCGGCAAATTACGGTTATAAAACAATTGTTTTACAGTCCGGAGAAGATTTATATTATACTGTAGATATAATATCAAAAATGATTTTTGAAATAAAAAAATTTGATGTTGCGGTTACGTTAAGCATTGGTGAAAAAACTTTTGAAGAGTATAAGGCTTATCGTAAGGCAGGAGCAGATAGATACTTGTTGCGAATAGAGACAACAGACGAAATGCTTTACGACAGGCTTGATCCATGTATGAGTTTAAAAAATAGAATGAACTGTTTAGAAGATATAAAAAAATTAGGTTATGAAGTAGGATCAGGAATAATGGTCGGCCTTCCCGGACAAACATTGGAAAGTATAGCTAAAGATATAGTTTATCTTAAGTCTATACCTGTTGATATGGCCGGTATTGGTCCTTTTATTTACCATCCAGGTACGCCTATTGAGAAATCTGAATGTAATTCATTTGACTTGGCGCTCAAAGTTATGGCAATATTGCGACTTCTTATGCCGGACATAAATATTCCTGCAACAACAGCTATGGAAACACTAAATCCAAATGGACGATTGATAGCACTACAGTGTGGAGCAAACGTAGTTATGCCAAACGCCACAGAAACGCAATACAGAAGACATTATGAAATTTATCCTGGGAAAATATGTCCTGGGGATTCTCCAGGACATTGCAGGTTTTGTATAGAAAATAAAATTAAATCTATAAATAGATACGCTGCAAAAAATAAAGGTTACCGCAGGATAATCAATTAATTTTTGTAAAAAAGCTAAAGGACAAAAAAATGAAAGTATTAGTAGGTTTAAGCGGTGGCGTTGATTCAGCAGTAACCGCATATTTATTAAAAGAACAAGGTCACGAAGTAGTAGGCGCAATGATGTCTATATGGGACGATTCTATTCCAGTTCCACACAACAAAGGCGTTGACGCCTGTTTAGGCCCTGAAGATGAAGATATTGCGACAGTTCACAAAGTAGCTGACGCTCTTAAAATACCTGTACAAATTTTGGATTGTAGACAAGAATACAAAAAAGTCGTTATTGACAATTTTAGAAATGAGTACAAAGAAGGACGCACACCAAATCCATGCGTATGGTGTAATGGCTATATCAAATTTGGCGTTCTCCCATTAACGGCAAGAAAAAATGGAATAACTTTTGATAAATTTGCCACCGGCCATTATGCGAATATTGTATTCACCAATTCCTTAAGCATGTATCAGCTATGCAAGGCAAAAGATCAAACAAAAGATCAAACTTATTTTTTGTACAGATTGAATCAAAAAATCCTTTCTGAAACCATTTTCCCTCTTGGAAAACTTACAAAAGAGCAAGTCAGAGAAATAGCAAAAAAGATACAACTTCCTGTAGCCGAAAAGCCAGACAGCCAGGACTTTTATTGTGGAGATTATAACGATATCTTACAATTCCCATCAAAACCCGGAGATATTGTAGATAAAACGGGAAAAGTTTTAGGAAAACATAACGGAATATGGAGTTACACTATAGGTAAGCGCAAAGGATTAGGTCTTTCAGGTGGAACAAAAGAACCTTTATACGTTATAAATATATTAGCTAAAAAAAATATTGTAATTGTTGGAACTAAAGAAGATTTGTACTCTTTATCACTTATGACAAGAAAAGTAATGTGGGGTTCTATTCCTATACCAAAAGCACCTATTGAAGCAAGCGTAAAAATACGTCAACAACATACTCCTGCAAAAGCTTTTATAACACCTATAGGAATTGACAAAGCCAAAGTGGAATTTGAAAAGCCACAAATGTCAATCGCAGCAGGGCAAAGCGCTGTATTTTATAAAGACAATGTAGTTTTAGGTGGCGGGATTATTGAAGTAGCACACCACTTTAAATTCTCTGATATATATGTATGCTAATTTATTTAGAATAGAGACAACCTTAACAACAAATCCCGCAAAAGCTGTAAAAAGCTTTTGCGGGATTTGTTTGTAAATATTCTTTTAACCTAAATGAAGCGAATTAAATATATAAATTACGATTACAAGTCCACAAAAAACATAACGCCCAACTGATATAAGCCATTTACTAACCATAATAGAACGACCACTTTGGATTTCTTCTATAACTCTCTTTGACGGTAAAATCCAAAAAACAAAAATACCTGTTATTAGAGCACAAAATGGAACTAAATGAATCTGTAAAATGTCCATTAACCCATCTATACGCCCATCGGCAAGAGTACTGAAAATAGAAGCTATTGTTACTGCAATCAAAACAGCATTCAAACGACTCATTTTAAACTTACTTTGCAAAGTTTCTACTATAACTTCAATTATACTTATAAGCGATGTTATAGCTGCAAAAAAAACAGCTACAAAAAAGATTAGCATACAAAGCTGTCCCATGGGAATAGTTTTAAAAATATCAGGAATTGTAACAAACATTAGAGAAGGGCCTGAATTTAAATTTTTTCCAAAAGAAAATATTGCTGGTATTATTGCCAAAGAAGCAAATATTGAAGCAAGCGTACTTAAAATAGCAACACTTTTTGCTGAATATATAATATCTTCACTTTTTCTAGCGTAAGAACCATATACTATAAGTATTGATCCTAAAATAGAAAGAGAATAAAAAGATTGACCTAAAGCCAAAATCCAAGTTCTTGAATTGAAAAGCATATCAGTTTTAGGTACAAACATAAATTTATAACCTTCTATAGCTCCTGGAAGGAAAGATACTCTTATAACTAAGAACAAAAATAATATAAAAAAAGCAGGCATCATAAATTTATTTAATTTCTCAATGCCTTTTTCTACACCGCCAAACATGGCCAGTCCTACAAGGAAAAGTGTTAAAATAATCCAAACAGCAACACCACTACTAGAAATTGATTCAAAGTAAACAATACTGTTAGGAGCAGAAAAAGCTGCTCCAGTCATAGAACCAGCAAGAAAGCGTAAAACCCAAGCAACTACAACAGCATATCCAAGGCTAATAATAAAGATTACTACAACAGGAATCCAACCTATCAATTCACCTGCTTTATTATGACCGCCACTTAACCTTAAAGCTTTTTTAAAAGCTCCCATAGGGCCTTTGCCTGTAAGCCTGCCAAAAGTTATTTCACCGATAACAGCTATTAACCCTAAAACGAAAACGCAAGCAATATAGGCGACCAAAAATGCAAAACCTCCAAGCTCGCCAGCTCTGTAAGGGAACAACCAAATATTACCCATACCTATAGCAGAACCTGCTGCAGCAAAAATAAACCCCCATCTTGATGAAAAAAGATCTTTTGAAGAATCTTCCATTATCATTCCTTATCATTCCTTTTTAAAAATAATTATCATTCTTAAGAATAAGGCAACTTGTATCATGATTTGCATAATACAAGTTGACGTAAAAGTTATATTATATAAAGATAAATACTCAAATGCTAGCTAGTTTATAGCTGCAGTACCTATTTCTTTAGTACGCACTCTCATAACATTTCGCAAATCGTAACTGAATATTTTGCCATCGCCAGGATTACCTGTAAAAGCTGCTTCTTGTATAGCTTTTATGGTCTTTTGCTCCCATTCTTCGGAAGATACTATAATTTCAAATTTAATTTTTGGAAGCATAGTAATACTTACTTCCATGCCGCGCACAAGCTCTTGATAGCCCTTCTGCTTTCCACAACCCATAACTTGCGAAACAGTAACGCCATTAACTTCTATTTTAGCAAGTGCTTCCTTTATATCTTCTAATTTTTCTTCCCTAACTATAGCTTCAATTTTTATCATATATTTTTCCTCCGCATATTATAATAACATATACTAATCCAATCCTGTAAATGACGGGTATGCGCTCTCACCATGCTCAGATATATCTAAACCTATCAATTCTTCTCTTCTATCAACTCTTAAAGGCGTTAACAGTTTGACAATACCTGCACAAATTAATGTCCCTAATACAACAATTACAAAAGTTATAAGTATCCCTTCAATTTGGGCAAAAAACTGAGCAACTTCACCATAAATAAGTCCTGGTTTGCCGCCATTAATTGATGGATTTACAAAAACCCCTGTAAATATTCCACCCCAAACACCGCCTATACCGTGGCAACCGAAAGCATCAAAAGCATCATCAATTTTAAACACTCTTTTAATAAGAGCTATACCACAATAACAAACAGGGCTTACTGTCAAACCTATTATTAAAGCTGCCCATATATCAACAAATCCAGCTGCAGGCGTAATGCTGACTAATCCTGCTATAAGACCAGTACATGCACCTATAAGAGTAGATTTGCCAGTTTTAATTATATCCAATAAAATCCAAACTAACATTCCTGCAGAAGAAGCCACAGCTGTTGCCATAAACGCATGAGCTGCAAGACTGTTTGCAGCAAGAGCACTACCAGAGTTAAAACCAAACCATCCAAATAGCAATAATCCCATACCTAAAAAAACAAACGGTATACTGTGCATTCTATAGGAAACTTGCATATAATCTACTCTTTTGCCAAGGAAAATAGCAAGGATTAAACCAGTAGTTCCTGAGCTTATGTGTACAACATCGCCACCGGCAAAGTCTAAAGCACCTATAGTACCACCTATTAATCCACCACCCCAAACCATATGCGCCAAAGGATAATATACAAATACAGACCATAAAGCTATAAAAAAAAACAGCGCTTTAAATCTCATTCTTCCTGCTACAGAACCAGTGATGATCGCAGGTGTTATAAGAGCAAAAGCCATTTGGAATGCAACAAAAGCAAAAGTTGGAATTGAACCAAAAAGAGAGTCTGCATTTATTCCAAAAAGGCATAAATTTTTTAAAGAACCTATAAAAGGATTGATGCTTTCACCAAAAGATAAAGAATATCCAATCAACATATACAAAACTACCCCCAAGCCCATTATAAAAGCTGAGTTCATTAAGTTGTTGACCATATTCTTTCTGCGTCCCATACCACCATAAAAAAATGCAAGTCCTGGCGTCATAAGAATAACTAACGCTGTACAAATAATAATAAAAGCCGTGTCTCCTGCGCTAAACATCCCATATCCTCCTTAGCAAAAAATGCCAAAATAATGTATTTTTTGAGATTTTTCATATACATTTTTTATTTATATAAATTTTATAGACCTCAAAAAACTAAATATCTATATTTTTGCACTTTATTTCATTAGGTTTACAAACTAAACATAGGGAGTATACTAACTTCAGTAAATATTGTCAATTTATTTGTGGATATTAATGCCTCTAAAAAGCTTTATCTTTACAAAAATTTTTCAAAATAACAACAATAACTTTTTTTATTGCTTATAATATATTGAATCTATAGATAAATAATAGGAGGAGAAAGTGAAAAAATTTTTGTTTGGTTTCTTTTTTTAGTAATATCTTTTGCATTTGTTTCCCGTGTTAAGAAAGGGAATTTAGGTGCTAAAAATGTCGGGGCACACTTAAGGACTGCTCCTGTTACTGTATCATACGCTCCAATTAATTTTAGCATTGGTGATAAAATAGAGCTAATGTCTGCGACACTAACAGCAAATTCTAATGAATACGAATTTATTTTTAGAAAAAATGATAATGATCTTCAAAAAAATTTAGTCTTAGTGTCTATGCAATCAAGAGAGGGAGATTGCCGTCCAGGTAATACAAGTAATGGCGGAAATGGAGCATTTCTAGGTACCATAGATGGAGCAAATTTGTGGGTTTATGCTTTTGAAGGTGATGAATCTAGTCAGTATGCACATGATGGCCACAAGTATTTTAGAATTAGCACTGGAGATACAAACATTAAAGATAGTGGCGACTTCACATGATGTTTCAATTTGATGCTCCAGGCGGATTTGTATCAGGTACAATAGATAATAATAATTGTTATGGCGGAACTCATAGTATTATCCACAACAGCATCATACAAAGATCATAGTCATTTTGAACCAACTTTTTGGTAAACTTAGTTACTGGTGCCTGAAGTTATCGTTTAGATTCTCATTTTGAAGGAAGGTAATGGGCATTCCCAATTCAGAAAAGTCATATTGGTGATGCTTGTGCGCTCCTGAAAGCAATTTTTCTTTGTTTTACTAGAGTTTACCTCCATGTTCTTAAATAGTCTCTGTTTGAATCTTCTTGATAAACTTGAGCATTAGGCGTTTAGCTTCTCAAGAAAAATACTTGTAACAGGGTAACGTATGTAATTGGTTAGATAAGACTCAACATAATTCCAAACTTTGTCGTCTTCTATTTCAGTGAAAGCATCTACGTCACTACCGGAACAGCTTGAAAGTTTTTTTATAGCCATAATTATATTTGTGTCAATAAAAGTCTTGTTGTTTTTTATATAGTCTGTAAACGAATACCCTGAAAGCTTTAAAAATCGCAATATAAATGCAACTAAAGCTCTTTTGGGGTTTTTACAGATTCCAAGTATTTCCCAAATTCTTACTATCAAATTATATTTTTGGACATTTTCAAGGTAAAAAGGTGCAAATTTATCACTTACTTCACATGCATATAGTGCGTATAAATTGCGCATGAAATCTTTTTTTATTTTTGTATTATTGTTAACAATACTTGCCCCTGTGATTTTTGGCCTTATTGATTGATGGCTATTAAAAACGTGAAACTCACTTTCTGTGAGAGGTTCTGTAGCAAAAGAAAGTCTTGCAGCTATTTTTTTTGCGCTTGGGACAACAGCTTGAATTTTACCCCACTGGTAAGAGTAAATTGTGGCAAGTTTGTCATATTCTCCCTGAATTTTGGAGTTAAGAACAAGACCATTTATTGTGTAATACATTTTTTTAAAACTATTCTCTTTACTTTTTTAGAATCAGCGTCTTGTATTTCTATTGAATATCCATTCCAGTTGACTTTTTCACCCTCTTGAGGAATTCTACCAAATATTTCTAAAATCCAACCATTAATTGTTGAATAGTTTCCTTCTGGAATATCAATATCCAATTTATCGTTAACATTTGTTATTGACTCATATGCTTGTATAATATATTTGCTTCCTTTAGTTGGGATTATAGTTTTTTCTCTAAATCATGTTCATCCCAAACATCTCCTACAATTTCCTCTAATAAGTCTTCTATTGAAACAAGGCCTACAGTATAGCCAAACTCGTCTACTACTATGGCTATATGATGCCTACCTGTTTTAAACTCTTTAAGAACTTTGCTGATTTTTGAATTTTCAGGAGCAAAATATACAGGACGTATTAAATCTTCAATAACTATAATGTCAGAATTGCGCCAAGCAACTGCCAAATCTTTTGTATATATTATTCCTATTATATTGCTTATATCTTTGCTGTATATTGGAACTCTTGAATATTTTGTGTTAATAATTTTTTTGATCAGCTCTTCTTTAGGCATATCTGTGTCTACAGCAAAAATTTCTGAGACAGGCATCATCACTTGAGATACTTTCATATTTTTAAAATCCATTATATTGCTTACAAGTTCTCTAGATTCGTATGAAAGAGGTGAAGTGTTTTCATTTGATAATAAAAAGTCTATTTCATCGGCTTTGATGTACCCACTTTCATTGCGCCTAAAAAATGTTTTCATTATTTTATTTGAAACTTTCAATAAATAATTAATTATAATTCTAAAAAGCGATGCAAATTTTATTATTATAGGCAAAACAAATATTCCCCACTTTTCAGAGTTGTATCTTGCTATGGTTTTTGGAAAAATATTGCCTATGGTTAACGCTAACAATATTGAAAGAAATGGAAAAGAAAAATTTAAAATGTCGCTGTTTATTTTGTAATAGTCTGAAATATCAATCGCAAGAGATGAGAGAACAATACTCATACCTACTATAGACAAGTTTATCCCAATTACCATAGCTGTCATAACCTGTTGAAAGTTATTTTCCCAAAAAGTTACAATTTTCGAATATTTTATTCCTATTTCTTTTATTTTTCTCAAAAAAGATGCAGATAAGCTTGTAACAGCAGTTTCAGAACCGCTGAAAAAAGCAAGTATTAATAATAAAACAAAGAAAAAGATGATTTTAAATATAATAAGCATCATGGTTCGTAATCGTATTCATCAAGAATTTCTCCAACAACTTCTTCTAATATATCTTCAAGAGTAACCATACCTGCTATATTGTCATTTTTATCTTTTACAAAAGCTATATGGGTTTTACCGCTTTGAAAGTTTTTTAGCAATTCATTTACTTTTTGATCTTCACCTATATAATATGGTTCTTTAACAAGCGAGCGTATAAAATGCCCCTTATTTCCTTGCCACAATTCTAAAATGTCCTTTATATGTGCATATCCTATAATATTGTCTTTTGATTTAAGATAAACAGGGATTCTGCTCCTTGAAGTTTCAACAGCTATATCCAAAAATTGTTCATCTTCTAAAGATAAATCTACTGAGTCTATATCTTCAAACGGAATCATTATTTTTTTTACTAATAACCCGCCAAAACATAAAACTCTTTCAAGCATAACTCCAGTTTCTTTATCTATTTCTCCACTATGTCCTCCTTCTGAAAGGAGAATCTTGACTTCTTCTTCGCTTAGAGCATAAGAAGGTTTCCCAACAGCTTCAGTTTTTGGAGATAAAAATTCCGTGATTTTAATAAATGGATATATAAATGGTTTTAATATTTTGTCTATTTTAGAAAGGATAGGTACCGACATAACAGTAATTTTCTCAGAGTTTGATCTGGCATAAAATTTTGGAACAAGTTCCCCAAACACTAAAATAAGAGAAGACGTTATAATCCAAGTAAGAATATCAACGATATTTCTATTGACCATGTACAGCAATTTAGTCATAAAATATGCTGAAACAAAACTTGTCAGAATATCAGCTATAGTATTTACAGTAAGAATAATTGTAAGAAGATAATAAGGCTGTTCAAGCCAAGATAATAAATGTTTAGAAATACTAGGAGTTTGGACTATAAGCTTTTTGATTCTATACTTGGACAAACTTGTAATACCTATTTCAGCTGCAGATATCCAAGCTGAAACAATTAAAAGAAAAACAAAAGCGACTATGCTTGCGAAAATAGACATTGGAATATTTTATCCTGTTTTGCAAACATTTTAGATTTATTTTCAACGTCGTAATCAGTGTATCCGCAAAGATGTAGTACACCGTGTATAACAAGATACGCCAACTCCTGCTGCCAGCTGTTCTCATATTTTTTTGCTTGTTTCTGAGTACGCTTTTTTGGTATGTATATATCTCCTGCAAAAAATTCAGGGATTATTAAAAAAGATATAATGTCCGTTATGCGTTTTACTTTTCTGTATTTTATGTTCAATTTTTTTATCTCTTCATCGCTCACCATTATAAAATTTATTTGATACTTTTTCTTTTTTTCAGATTTTAAAGCAAGCTCTGCTGCTTGTTTTAAAGTTTCAACATATTCTTTTGGGAAGTTAATAAAATCTATGAACTTCTTATTTGTATTCAATTCGCGCATGATATATACTCATAATAGTGGAAATAATACTATCTCTCATTAGTTCTAAGTCTTTTAACGTTAGAGGTAGGATCGTCTATACTACGACATGCCGCTTCGCAAGAATCCGCCAGCATTATTATAGCAGCAATTTTTGTAGCTGGCTTTGGTCCTGGATATCTGAAGCGCTCTACGTCGGTATGCAATCCGGATTCTAAAGATCTATGATAAAAAGTATGCATGATAGTCGTACCATGATGTTGTTCTATTATATTTATTATTTCATTATCTACATTATATTTTTTTGCAAGAACAACGCCTTCTTTAACATGTGATATTAGAATAAGTCGCGACATTTCAGGATTCAAATTATCATGAGGGTTATACCCAAGAGACTGATTTTCTATAAAGTATAAAGGCTTCTTGAGCTTGCCTATATCATGATAATAAGAACCTACCATTGCTAAAAGCGAGTTTTCACCCAAAACATTTGCCGCTTGTTCAGCAATATCAGCAGTCATAATTGAATGATGGTAAGTCCCTGGCGCTTCAAGCATAAGCCTTTTAAGCAAAGAATTATTAAAATCTGAAAGTTCTACTAGCTTTATATTTGTAGTTCTTGAAAAAATCTTTTCAAATAAAGGCATAAAAACTAATAAAATAACCATAGAGAAAATTCCATCTAAAATACCATAGAAAAGATTGTATTTAAATTGAAAAACATCGTAATTGCCAATAAAATAAAACATAAATAACAACGCTATATTAGCAATAACAGTCTTAACGCCAACATTTATAAAATCAGATCTTTTACGGATTGTATGTACATTTGCGACTACAAAAATTGCGCCTCCAAGCATTGTAAGAAAAACGTCAAAGCGCATATCGTTTAAAAATGCTGCATATAAACTTAAACATACGGCATGGCATATACGCTGCCTAATCTTGACGACAGTAGCATTGCCGACATGATTGAAAATGCAGAAACTGGAGATGCAAAAGGAGATAAATATTCTTTTGCAATCTGAAAAGTTAAAAGAGAAGTTATAAAGAGCAGGCACATTAAAACGACTGCATCATTATCTCCTAAAATAACTTTTTCTCTATTTTGAATTTGGGCTATAAAAAAAAACGATAACTGCAGAAGTGAAAATAGCCGCTGCAAGCATTACTTTTGAGCTTATACCAACGCCCATTACAAGCATGATGTAAATAGCTGCTACTGTAAATAGGAAAGAAATGAATACAGGTATTTTTATTTCTCTATGAAATAAGTTTTTTGATTCCCCTATGACGGATATGACGGATCCATTGGGATAGTCATAAGTTTTAAGATCTCTAGCAAGTTTTAAGAGAAAGCTTCCCGCCCAAGACTTTACACTATTAAATAAATTATTCATTTATTCCTCTGCATCGTATGCAAAACAAAATTAAGCCCTTGCTTGTTTGACAACAATTCGCACGCCTAATTCTTTAAGCTGTTTTTCGCTTACCGGAGCCGGAGCATTTGAAAGAGGATCAAAGGCTTTTTGAGTCTTAGGGAATGCTATTACTTCTCTTATAGAATCTTCTCCAGCCATCAACGCGCACATTCTGTCAAAACCCAAAGCCAATCCACCGTGTGGAGGGGCGCCATATGTCAACGCATCAAGCAAGAAACCAAATTTCTCTTTTGCAGATTCATCTGAAATATTTAGAATATCAAAAATTTTCTTTTGAATGTCGCTTCTGTGTATTCTTATAGAACCTCCGCCAAGTTCAACGCCATTCAAAATAACATCATACGCTCTAGCTTTTGCAGTGCCAGCATTTTCTTTGTTTAGTGAAGCTGCGTCTTGAGGTGAAGTAAATGGGTGATGTAATGCCTGCCATCTCTGCTCTTGTTTATCCCATTCCATAAGAGGAAAATCTACAATCCATAAGAAATTAAATTTAGATTTGTCTATAAGGCCAAAATCTTTACCCATTTTAAGTCTTAATGCGCCAAGACCTTGAGCAACAATTTTTTCTTCATCTGCAAGGAAAACAACTAAATCATATGGATTAGCACCAAGCTTTGATATTATTGTTTTTATTTCTTCATCTTTAAAATATTTAACTATGTTAGATTCTGCGCCAGATTCAGTAATTTTCATCCAAGCTAAGCCTTTAGCGCCATATTCTCCTACAAATTTTGTGAGTCCGTCAATTTCTGATCTTGAAAAAGAAGCTCCTTTTGGAATACATAAGCCTCTTACAATACCGCCTTTAGATACAACAGACGAGAAAACACTAAATCCGCAATCTCTAAGTTCTGTTGAGAAATCCCTTATTTCCATTGCAAATCTTGTATCAGGTTTATCAGAGCCATAACGAAGCATTGCTTGTGAATAAGACATTCTTTCAAAAGGCGCTTTTATTTCAATATTTAATACGTTCTTAAATACTCTTGAAAACATTCTCTCAATAACGCCCATTACATCGTTTTCTTCAACAAAAGACATTTCAAGATCTATCTGCGTAAATTCAAGTTGTCTGTCCGCGCGTAAATCTTCATCTCTAAAACATCTTGCTATTTGATAATATTTATCAAAACCAGAAACCATCAAAATCTGTTTAAAAAGTTGGGGAGACTGCGGCAGCGCAAAGAAACTTCCATGATGAAGTCTTGAAGGGACCAAAAAATCTCTCGCACCTTCAGGTGTAGATTTAGTTAAAAAAGGCGTTTCTATTTCCAAAAACCCTTCATCATTTAAAAAGCTTCTCACTTCGTTTGAAACTTTGTGGCGCATTATGAAGTTTTTTTGAAAATTTGGACGGCGCAAGTCTAAATATCTATATTTTAATCTCAATTCTTCTGAAGTTTCTGTATAATCGGATATTTCAAATGGAAGACCTGGACAAGTATTTAAAACCTCTAATTGTGCAACTACAAGCTCAAGAGATCCTGTAGGCATATTGTGGTTTAGTGTTCCTTCCGGTCTTTTTCTTAATAATCCTTTTACTGATATTACATATTCGCTTCTTAAACCTTCAGCTATTTTAAATATTTCTTTATTTTCAGGCTGAAAAACAATTTGAAGTAATCCTTCCCTATCTCTTAAATCAATAAAAATTACTCCGCCATGATCTCTACGCGAATGCACCCAACCGCATACAACAATATCTTTGCCAATATTATCTTCTCTAACGTCTCCACAATAACTGCTTCTCTTCATAATAAAGCCTCTTTTAAAACAATGTAAGATATTATTTTGACGATTTATCAAAATATAACAATGCTATTATGGTTTTTGAGTCTTTTATACGCCCATCTTTTATCATACCCAAAGCATCTTTAAAACTTATACTTTCAGTATCAACAAATTCATCTTCATCAGGATTTAATGTGCCTATTTCAAGCTCAAAAGCAGAAAAAATATGTAGCAATTCAGTTGATAAAGCAGATGTAGGATAAAAAGAAATCAATGGTTCAAACTTTTTGGCTTTATAGCCAGTTTCTTCTTCTAACTCTCTTGTTACGCACTCAAGAGGAGTCTCTCCGGTATCAATTTTACCAGCGGGAATCTCGTAAGTTGTTTCCCTTATAGCATATCTGTACTGCTTAACAAAAATTATGCGTTCTTTATCAACAAAAGGGAGAACTGCCGCCGCACCAGCGTGCTTTATATATTCTCTTGAAGCAGCATTCCCATTTGGGAGCTGCACTTCATCACAAAAAAGCTCTGCAAACTTACCTTTATATATCAATTTACTCTTTAACGGTTTCTCTGTTAAGTCTTTATTCATGACATATCTTATCATTTTTAACTATAAAACAAAACCAATGCAACAAAAGCCTACGTATTTAGAACTTGAGTTTACGTATATATAAACTAAACTCAGGTTCTAGCAACAAAATATGATCTTGATTAGTATCTTAAGCTCCAATCTTGTCTTTAAGTTCTTTTAGGTAATCTCTTAAATCTTTAGGGATTTTATCGCCAAACTTAGCATAGAATTCTTCTATCATTACAACTTCTTTTTTCCAGTCTTCTTTATCTACGCTAAGAAGCTTATCCATTGTTTCTTTCTTTATATCTAATCCAGTTAAATCTATGGCTCCTTCTTGCGGAAATAACCCTATTTCAGACTCTTTAGCCCCAGTTTTTCCTTCAATTCTATCTATCATCCATTTTATAATTCTAGAGTTTTCCCTGTATCCTGGCCACATAAATTTGCCATCTTCATCTTTCCTAAACCAGTTAACCATAAATATTTTAGGAAGCTTTTTGGCTCTTTTGCCAATATTTAGCCAATGATTGAAATAATCTCCCATATTGTAACCACAGAAAGGAAGCATAGCCATAGGGTCTCTTCTTACTGTCCCTACTCGACCGCTTGCAGCTGCAGTGGTTTCAGAACCTATTATTGAGGCCGTAAATACACCGCTGTTCCAGTCTTTTGCTTCATAAACAAGTGGTATTGTACTTTTTCTACGTCCACCAAAAATTATTCCTGAAATCGGCACGCCTTGAGGATTGTCTACCTCGGGTGAAAGAGTAGGGCAATTATAAATTGAAACTGTAAATCTTGAATTTGGGTGTGCAGCAGGTTTGCCAGAATTTTTATCATACTTTTGGCCCTGCCAATCTGTTAAATCTGAAGGCGCTTCATTTGAAACACCTTCCCACCAAGGGGTATCGTTGCTGTTATCAACAGCAGTATTTGTAAATAATGTTGGAAAAAACTTACTATTTTTAAGTGTTTTCATCATATTAGGGTTTGTCTTAAAGCCTGTTCCCGGAGCAACGCCAAAAAAGCCAGCCTCAGGGTTAATAGCGTAAAGTTGCCCATCTTCGCCAACATTGATCCAAGCGATATCATCACCTAAAGTCCAAACTTTGTAATCTTTAAACACAGGCTCTAACATAGCAAGATTTGTCTTTCCACAAGCTGAAGGGAAAGCCCCGAGGAAATATGTTATCTTCCCATCTGGAGCTTCTACACCTATAATGATCATATGTTCGGCAAGCCAACTTTCTTGATAACCTAAATATGAGCCTATTCTAAGCGAATAACACTTTTTGCCAAGAAGAGCGTTTCCGCCATATCCTGAACCAAAGCTCATAACAAGATTGTCTTGAGGCAAATGCATTATAAATCTTCTATTCGGATTAACATCGCCGATAGAATGGATTCCTCTAAAAAAATCAGAAGAACTGCCAATTCTTCCAATAGCCTGCTTACCTACTCTGGTCATAATTCTCATACTTAAAGCTACATATACAGAATCTGTTACTTGAACACCATTCTTAGCATACTTTGATTTTGGCGTACCCATAACAAAAGCAATAACATACATTGTCCTTCCTTTCATTGCTCCTTTAAAAAGACTGTTCATCTTTTCTTTTGCTTCTTTTGGGTCAACCCAATTATTATTTGATCCGGCTTGTTCTTTTGTAGGAGTGCAGACAAACGTTAGATGTTCCGTACGCGCAACATCATTAGGATTTGAACGATGGTAGTAGGAATTCGGATATTCTTGGTCATTTAATTTCTTTAGAACAATCCGTCCATCAACTTCAGATTTTTGTGCAATTTCTGTAAGTTTTTCTGCTTCTTCTTGCGACCCATTCATAACATAAACTTCATCCGGTTCAAAGAGTCCCTGCATTTCTTTTACAAACATTTCCATTGGCGTTGACATTTTAGCGCTCCTTAATAGAACTTATTACAAAAAACAAGAAAAATTTTCCGACAAAAAACATCGCAAGGCAGAACCAATTGCCTTGACGATGTTTTTATATAAATTTTATCTACAGTTAAAAATTACGCCCACTCTTCTTTTTCTTCTTTCTCTATAACAATCTTTTTTGTAGGATATATTTGTTTAACAATTTCTTCAGGCTTAAACCACAATTCAATTTCTCTTTTAGCTTCTGAAGGATCAGAAGAACAGTGAACAACATTTTCGTATACGCCTTTTGTGGTTATTCTTCCATAGGCTCCTCTTATTGATACTGGATCTGCCTCTTCAGGATTTGTTGCGCCCGCAATTTTTCTCATTCTAGCAATAGCATCTTCACCCTGGTATACAAAAGCCAAGACTCTATCATAAGGCTCGCCGTATATTTTTCCTTGAATATAATCAACGAGCTCGCCAAAAAAAGGTTTATCTTTGAGTTGATGATAATGAGCTTGCGCCAATTCTCTGCTAACTTTAACAGTTTTTGAACCAATAATAACCATTCTTGCTTCGGAAAGTTTTGTTAAAATATTTCCTGTTAAAGATTTCTTTACTCCGTCTGGTTTAATCAAAATTAAAAGTTGCTCTATCGCCATTTCCTACTCCTTTATTCTTTTTTTATGAACATTGTAATATCTTACCCCAATGCCGATAAGTCCTGATAAAATGTATAAGCTAAACAATATAAAAATTATATTCTGTGGAAAAACAATCATTAAAAATAAAAGCAGCACAACTAAAACCAAAAGTCTGAAAGTTTTAGGTTTGGATAATTTCATTTTTTTGAAAGAATAATAAGGCACATTAGAAACCATTAGCAATGACAAAATTACCATTACAACAGGCATAGTTTCAAAAAAGATAGGCATATTTTTCATTAAAACAGGGATTATTTTGAAGGATAAAGATTGTCCAGAACCTGCAAAAAGCTCGTAACTTAAAACAAAAGACAATAGAAGCCCGGCTGAAGCAGGAGTCGGAAGACCCATAAAAGAACTATGAACTACTCCATCTTGCACCTGAACATTAAACTTTGCAAGTCTTAAAGCGCTGCACAAAACAAATAGTATAGCTATAGCCATGCCGACTTTTCCCATTGAGCCTAAAACAAGATGGTACATCATAATAGATGGAGCAAGACCAAATGAAATTAAATCACTAAAAGAGTCCAACTGAACACCAAATTCACTTGTTGTTTTTGTAAGCCTTGCGACTCTACCATCAATCATATCAAATGCTATAGCGAGAACAAGAAACCATGCAGCCCTACTAAAATCGCCATCTATAGATGACAGCATTGACAAATACCCACAGCTCATATTTGCGCATGTTAAAAGACTAGGCAATATATAAATACCTTTTTTCATTTTTTCGCCCATGGTTAACTTCCTTTATTTGCTTGTATTTGCAAAAACAGTTATGCCTGAAACAACTTTGTCACCTTGCTTTACTTTTACCTCAACATTTTTTGGCATATGCAAGTCAACCTGAGAACTAAACTTTATTACGCCAATTTTATCTCCAGCTTTTAAAATATCTCCCGGTTTTACCCAAGATATGCAACGCCTTGCAAGAACTCCGGCTATTTGTTTAACCAAATAATTCCCATTTTCATTTTCTATGGCGATTATATTTTGTTCGTTTACTATATGAGCCCGCGGTTCCATAGCTTTTAAAAATTTTCCTGGTTTGTGTTCAACGCTTATAACTTTACCAGCAATTGGCGAACGCTGAAGATGTACGTCAAAAACAGATAAAAACACTCTGACAACTTTTTCTGTTTCATTTTCACTTACTTCCAAAACAGTTCCATTACAAGGTGAAAGAATAAGATCTTCCCCTTGAGCTATTTCTATTTTTGGATCTCTAAAAAAATAAAGACAAAATAATGAAGCTAAAATGCACAAAATACCTACAAAATATGCAACTTTTCCTAAATTAGGAATAATCAACAATAAACCCAAAATAAGTGGAATTAAAACGAATAGATATCCTTCTTTTACAATTTGCATGATCATTCCCTTTTAATTAAAATATATCAAAGTCTGTTTGGATTTTACAAAATACTCTAAGATTATGTCAAAACTTCAAATTAAAAAAAATTATTGAAAAATGAATACGAAATAGCATAAATTTATCTATTTTCTATTCTCTAGTTTCCAAGAAAGATATGCGTTTATAAAGATATCTATTTCCCCGTCCATAACAGCGCTTACTTGAGATGTTTCGCAGCCTGTTCTGTGGTCTTTAACAAGCTGATAAGGCATAAAAACATATGAACGTATTTGACTGCCCCACTCTATTGCACCTTTTTCATTATAATGTTTCTCATAAGAAGCTCTTTGTTTTTCTTGTTGAAGCTCATAGAGTTTGGCCTTTAAGAGTTTCATTGCTGTCGCTCTATTTTTTATCTGAGAACGATCATTTTGTGACTGAACTATTATACCTGTAGGCAAATGTGTTATTCGTACTGCAGAGTCTGTTTTATTGATGTGTTGTCCGCCTGCTCCAGATGCTCTGTATGTATCTATCCTTATATCTTTATCTTCAATTATTATATCTATGTTGTCTTCGACTTCAGGAATAACATCAACAGAACTAAAAGACGTATGCCTTCTTTTATTTGAATCAAACGGAGAAATCCTTACAAGCCTGTGAACGCCTATTTCGGATTGTAAGAAACCGTAAGCATATTCCCCTTTTATTATCATTGTTATACTTTTAATGCCAGCTTCGTCACCGTCTAAACTGTCTACAACTTCAATTTCAAATCCTTTATCTTCAGCCCATCGCGAGTACATTCTAACAAGCATCTGAGCCCAATCACAGGATTCGGTTCCACCTGCTCCTGCATGTACAGACATAATGGCATTGTTTTTATCGTGTTCACCGCTAAGTTTTGTTTTTGTTTCAAAAGCTGAAAGGCTTTTTTCTAATTTTCTGCTTCCTGCTTCCACGTCTTTTAAAGTATTCTCATCGTTTTCACTTTCTGCAAGTTCTTTTAAGTCAATGAAATCTTTAACCTGTAAATACATGTCCTGCAACAGCTTATTTGTACTTTTTAGACCATCAAGCTCTGACATAACTTTTTTTGCATTATTTTGATCGTTCCAAAAATTTGGATCGGATATTGTTTCTTCAAGTTCTTTGATTCTATTTAACTTTGAGTCTAAATCAAAGGGACCTCCTTAAAGCCTCTATTCGTTCCTTTTGTTGCTCAAGCATTTTAAAACCTCTTTATTTAATTATGTTTTAACGACAAGTCTATCTTTAAGCGTTTGGTTAGAGCACCAAAGACTACGTAAATATTCTGCAACTTTGGCAAAACGCATTAAAAAATTGATGACAAACCCATGAAAAAGTTCCCCAACGACAATATTTTTATTTAAACAAGACAATGCTGTTACAATTACCAACTATTGCCTCGCCTTTTGCAGCGCGAAAATATTACCAGTACCAGCAAGGCAACAATACAAGTACTTACAAAAACATCGCCAAACTTAGTATAGAAAGTCTTAAACTCATTTTGGAAAAATGTTCCATTAAGCAATTCTTCTTTTGACACTCCGGTTTTATCAACAACAGTCCCAGAAGCTTCAATAATACCAGAAATACCCGTATTTGCCGATACTAACATAAATTTTCTATTTTCTATAGCTCTAAAAACATTCATCATAAAATGTTGATATGGCGCTGCCGTATCAAAAAACCATGCGTCATTTGTATGATTTGTAAGAACTTTAGCTCCGTTTAGAACAAATTTTCTTGCTATATGAGGAAAGAAATTCTCAGAACATATAGTAGGACCAATAAACAATTGCCCACTATTAAAAACATTTGCGTCATGGCCTCTTTCAATGTCTCCCATTTGATTTAGAATGCCAAAGAATCTTGCAGTGAATTTTCTAAGCGGAATAAACTCGCCAAAAGGCACTAAATGATTTTTTTTATGAATAAATTTACACTTTCCTAAAGAGTCAAAACCCAAAACAACATTGAAATAATTATCATAACCTTGAATATAAAGAGAACCCATTATATTGAAAGAATTAGAATTTACGGCCAAGTCCTTTGCATGATTGTACACTTGCCAATCTTGAGGAAGAAGTCCAGGTAAAACAGATTCGGGCCATAAAACCAACTCAGGAGTTGATTTATTAACTTCCAATGCCTGTTTTCTAATATTGGATAGAATCTCTTGTCTATATTCATTGTTCCATTTTTTATATTGATCAATATTTGGTTGAACTATTGAAACATTGTATTCTTTCTCTCCAAACAATTTAAATTTATATATTCTAAACACTCCAAAAATTGTACCTAAAAGTATAATTAATATCCCGACATATAAAAACAGTTTTTCTTTTTTTGAAAGCCAAAAGTAAAAACATAAATTGCAAAATATTATAATGAAAGAAATTCCATAAACACCTGTGAATTCTGATATCTGTATAATTTCAGAAAATTCAAACTGAGAATATCCTATCAACATCCAAGGAAAACCCGTAAGAAAGTATGTTCTCGCGTATTCAAGAAAAACCCAAAGACAACTACCAAAAATAACAATTAACCAACTTAAATATTTACCTTTCTGGAAGGAAATATATTTTTGTAATCCAAAACCCCACAATCCCCAATAAAGCGCAAGGTATAGCCACAGAGAACTTGCAGCTATTATAGCTTGTACATATGAGTCTGTATTAAAATGAATCATAGGTACAAGCCAATAAAGTCCAAATGCATTAAAAATAAATCCTGCGAGGAAACCACATAAAAAAGCAGTGATAGCGTTTGCTCTCATTATTATAAAAGTAATGGGAACAAACGCTATCCACATTAGGAAAAACAAATTAAACTTGGGGAAGGCGCATACGGACAATAATCCGCAAGCACAACATAATACAATATTTTTGCTATTTAAATTTACTTTCATACTTTCACATTTGATTTAGATTCTACAAAATTGTCTTTTATGTTCCATTTCTTCGAACTTTTAGAAGTATTTTCTCCAAATCTGACATAAAGTCACTTTGAGACCTGGCAGACACAACTTAATAAATCATATAACAAACTTTTATCATAACCAATTAAGTTTTATATACTATAGCAACATCATTAATGCGCATTTTATGAAATATTTTTAAATACTTACTTTTCTCCTCAAAATCTTTTATGTCTGCCAAATA
>JAISEM010000009.1 GCA_031264105.1 Endomicrobium sp. | reverse complement strand
GCGCTAATAATCAAGAAATTAAGCGGCAGAAGATTCGACAATTTAGAGTGACGAATGGAAGGCGTATGATGGTCTTGTAAATGAAGGGAATGGGAAGCATTATCGTCTAAAGCATAGCGTGATGTTTTTGCTAATGGGAGAACGCGCGTGAACGCGCTAGAGAATTTTTGGGAAATAGCCAAGAGCAGACTTATAAACCTTCGCGGTATACAAAAAGATAAATTCTATCTAGACTTGAAGGAGACGCAGCGGCATTTTAATCATAGACATGAAAAATTTATACGTTGCTGTTAAATAGTCTAACAATCTCTCTAAAATCTAGTCTTGAACCTTATTCATAAAAACCAATTTTGGAAAAAATATTTATTTAGATATTGACAGAGAAATTCTAGAAGATGCATCTGGCGGGCAATATTATGGCATGGAAATGGAATTGGATACGAATTTTCTTTTGGTTTTATAATAGCGGAGTTTGCTCATAGTAACTATAAAGCTTCAGGGAACTGCTGTCAGTTTATTGCCAACAAACATCTCTTACTTTAAAAACAGCATTACCCTTGGGTATAAATTTAATAGTTAAAAAGAGGTGTTGATAAATATCTTTCACCTGTATCGGGCAAAATTACAATTATTCTTTTTCCTTCATTTTCAGGTCTTTTTGCAACTTCTGTAGCAGCAGAAATAGCAGCTCCGGAAGAAATTCCTACAAGCAATCCTTCAAGTTTTGCGATTTCTCTACCTTTACTAAATGAATCTTCGCTAGAAACGGCAATAACTTCATTATAAATTTCTGTATTTAAAGTCTTTGGAATAAAGCCTGCTCCTAACCCTTGAATTTGATGATACCCAGCAAAACCTTTAGACAAAATAGGAGACTCTTCAGGCTCTACAGCAATTATTTTTATGTTTTGATTCTTTGATTTTAAATACTCCCCTGCGCCACTTATTGTGCCACCAGTGCCTACACCAGCAACAAAAATATCAACAATCCCATCGCAATCTTCCCAGATTTCAGGACCTGTAGACATTTTATGTACAGAAGGATTTGCAAGATTTGTAAACTGACCTGGAACAAAAGAATTTGGAATCTCTTTCGCAAGCTCTTGCGCTTTTTCTATAGCCGCCTTCATCCCTTTAGAATCTTCAGTTAAAATAATCTCCGCTCCATACGCCTTTAAAAGTGTACGCCTCTCAATACTCATTGTGTCTGGCATTGTGAGAATAATTTTGTATCCTTTTGAAGCCGCTGCCAAAGCAAGACCTATGCCAGTATTGCCACTTGTAGGCTCTATAATCACTGAATCTTTCTTAAGCAACCTTTTTGCTTCGGCTTCTTCTATCATAGCTTTGGCGATTCTATCTTTAACGCTACCAGCAGGGTTTAAGTATTCTAATTTGGCCACAATTTCAGTTTTAAGATTATTTTTCTTTTCATAATTGTTTAATCTTAACAAGGGCGTTTTGCCAATCAAGTCTGTTAGCTTATTATAAATTTTTGACACCTTTCCCCCTCAAGTAAACACATACAATACATATATGATTAATACTACATTATTTTTATCCTCTCTTCAATATTTTAAAACTCAAGAATTAAGAGACTTCAGAAAAAATTCACACTCTTGACTTGTTATACCCACATCTTTGACTATGTTATTATCAGAGATAAAAAAGAAAACAAAAGGAGGCAGTCATGAAAAAGATATCAAAAAAAGTATGCGCTTTAGTTTTGGCGTTTGGGCTTTTGTTTGCTCCTATGAAATATGCTAGTGCAGATTTCGACGCTTCAAAAGTAGATTACAACTATGTTGGACAGCAAGTAAGCAGTTTGTCTTCAATTTTTGAAGACGTTTTTAATGCAATTGGTTATGCTGGCGACGCATCTTTTGTAAACAATTTGACTCCTCAAATAGTAAATTTTTTAAAAGGATTATCTCTATTTTTTTACTGTGTATAACTCCTTTGGTGAAATGAACTAACAATAAAGGTTACTCTTAACACTCCCCGACGATTTATTTTCGGGGAGTGTTTTTTTTATGTTAGAAATTATAGGTTGGGACTAGTATGTCTTTTTTAGTTATAGGACGAGAGAGTTTTATTCCATCAAAAGATGTACACCTACTTAAAGCTACATAAAGTTGTCCCGGAGCAAATGCGCCGTATTCCATATCTATAACAACATTATCAAATGTTTTGCCCTGACTTTTATGTATTGTTACGGCCCAAGACAGTTTTAAGGGGTATTGTTTAAAAAAGCCTGCGCTCTCAGTTTCTATTTGTTGTTGGGTTTCGTTCCATTTATATTTAAATAATTCCCACTTAAACGGCTCAACATATTCTACTCTTCCATTTGGAAATTTAACACATATCAAAGTTTTATCAGAATTTATGCTAGTTCTTATATCATCAACAGTACCTATGCTGCCGTTTACCCATCTACCCCTAGCATCATTGTTTAGCATCATTACCTGAGCGCCCTTTTTTATCACTAACTCATGTTCAGCCGGCAACAACTTAGACTCATTTTCTATATTTTCAGATTCAGCAACAAAGATCGCATGATCAGAGTTTATTCTTGAAAGGTATTGATGGTTTATATATGTTGCTTTTTTGTTTGTTGTAGTTAAATATACTGACATAGGTCTGTCTAAAATGCTTGAAGAAACTTTTTTATTGAGTTCGGAAAGCTCTTCATCGGTAATTGTTCCACTTCGTACAGCCTTTAACAAAGAAACAAACTTTGCTTCTTGCTGTCTGTATATTTTTGTCAGCTCTATTGTATGAAGCATACACTCATTTAAAGAATACGCGCTTAAAAAATAAGGAGATCTGTATACTGTATTAAAAATATGTTTTTCTTCTTTTTTTACAACAGGAGGAAGCTGTTTTAAATCCCCAATAAAGACCATTTGGACACCGCCAAAAGGTTCTTGATGTTTTTCTCTATTTAGTCTTAGAAATTTATCCGCGCAATCCAATAAATCGCAGCGGAGCATAGACGCTTCGTCAATAACAATAGTTTCAACTTTTTTGTATATAGAGTTATCAGAAAGCCTTTTCTTTTTGATTTTTGAAAGAGTAACATCAGACTTGAAATTAAAGAATGAATGTATTGTTTCCCCTCCACAATTAAGAGCTGCCACCCCAGTTGGAGCAAGAACAATTGTCCTTTTTTTTGCATGCATCGCATAATAACGCAAAAATGTTGTTTTTCCTGTACCAGCATTGCCTGTGACAAAAGCACAAGATTGCGTATTATTTATTAAATCAAAAGCTTCTTTAAATTTATCGTTGATTTCTAATTGATTTATCATCTTAAAATTATATCATTTTAAACAACATAAGTATGAGATTCTATTTTGATATTATACAGAGCCCGATAAGTTTATAGGCAAATATCTATATCTGGAAAGAAATAAAAGATTATCCCCATCCTTACCTGTATCGTCTACACCAACTGAAAGAGGTTTTTGAAAATCTCATTCCTAATCCATAGTATGGACAGGAATTATATTTTTTCATCACTTGCAGTCATTGCAATATCCTCTAACAGCCTATCTCCTCAAAAACGATTTGATTCATTTTTTTACTTTATGTCCAATTACTTCTCCCTGCTTATGTTCTATTTCTCCAAAATACACCAAAGGATCTTGCACGCAAACGAAAACCTAAAAACGCCTCTTTCATACTCTACTAACGCCTCTATCCTTTTTTCAATTTTTTTACAACTTCTTTTAGTTTAGCTGATAAAAAAATATATTGAAAAAACATGAGCTTTTTGCAAAATACGGATTTTATGTCAGCATTTTTTATTTTTTTAAGTTTTGTACAATATTGGATCTATGATTAAAATCAAAAAAGTTTTAGTGACTGATTACATATCTAGAACAAAGATTCCAGATTCTGACTATGCAATAAATCCATATATTGGCTGTCCGCATAAGTGCATGTATTGTTACGCTGAATTTATGAAACAATTCACAAATCATAATGAACATTGGGGAGATTTCCTTGATGTAAAAGTTTGCCCAAAACCTTTTAATATAAAAAAGCTTATAGGAAAAAGTGTTATCATAGGCACTGTTACAGATGCATACAATAGATATGAACAAAAGTATCAAATAACGAGAAAAGTTCTAGAATCCTTGATTGGCGTAAACACAGAAATTTCTATTCTCACAAAGTCAGACCTAGTTATAAGAGATATAGATTTATTTAAAAAGATGATAAATATAGAAATAACCTTTTCTATAAATACTCTTGACGACATCTTTAGAAAAGATATTGAACCTTTTACATCAAAAGTAATAGAAAGAATTGAAGCATTAAAGATACTTAACAAAAATGGAATAAAGACAAGCGTGTTTTTATCGCCGATGTTTCCTGGGATAACAGACTTTAAACTTATATTAAAATCTTTAAAAGGCTATTGCCAAAGCTTTTGGTTTGAAAATTTGAAGTTATACCCCCAGTGCGCATCAAGAGTATTAAAATATATACATGCAAAGTTTCCTCATCTTAAAAACTTGTATTATGATATATACATAGCTAAGAATACAGATTATTGGGACTATAAAGAAAAAGAAATAGTCTCTTTCTGTCAAGAAAAGAAGATTGATTATATGATATACTTTTACTTATATAAAACAAAGAAAAATACACTTACAAAAAACACGGAAAAACCAATACAGCTTAGCTTTTATTAAAAAGTTGTCAACAAGTTATCCACATAGGTTCTTTATATAAAAACTTACTTAACATAATACTTATACTTTTCGATTATTCATTGGCTTTTCAATATATTTTGTAATTTTTATATTTATCATAATATTTACATATTTTTCACAAACAAAATTGTAGTAAAAAATTATCAACATTATTGTTCCCTGTATATTGTATATATTTAAGATAAAATAACATACGAAAAACCTTGTTCCTAATGATTCGTATCAAAAATGATACGAATACAGGAGATCTATGCGCACGACAACCGTAAGTTTCTGATTCTAAATTACGTTAAAAAATAGAATTGTATCAAGACACGATATTTAAGACTATATATCAAAAATACTTCCATCCAAAAATTCAAAAGTTACAGTCCTTGGCGATTAAATACTTTTGTTAAAGATGACAAAATCAATAAAACTGAAAGAGGTAAAAATATAGCTTACAGTTATGCTTTATCTTAAGCCTTTGAATCCATAACTCTTAAGTCCTATTTTAAGAAAGATCCAGATGAACGAGTTTAAAAATCAGACTATATTCAATTTTTCAATTCGGGATAGGCTAAATAATCTATTAACTATAAAAGAAAAAAAAGAAATTGCAGAGGTTTCTTAATCTATAATCGAATAACAGCCATTAACTTTGCCGGATAAAAAATACTTAATAGGATGAATAAATGAAAAAATGGTTTATGTTTAGGTTTGTTTTTTGTTTGCTTTTTTTGTCTTTGCTCTTGCGCTAAAAATCTTACTAATAGAAATACTCCAAATGCTGAAAAGATCCAAATTGGAGATCATTGTTCTCAAGCCAAATACCTTTTCGTTTTTAAAAATAGGGATAGACTAGAGCTTCGCAGTATACCTCCTGTAAACTTAGATCCATACAACAATTAGGTTCAAGACTAGATTAGAGAGGCGATTTTCTTAGACTGTTTAACAACAGCGTATAAATTTTTCATGTCTATGATTAAAATGCCGCTGCGTCTCCTTCAAGTCTAGATAGAATTTATCTTTTTGTATACCGCGTTTATAACTTGCTCTTGGTTATTTCCCAAAAATTCTCTAGCGCGTTCTCCCATTAGCAAAAACATCATCGCTATGCTTTAGACGATAATGTTTCCCATTTCCTTCATTTACAAGACCATCATACGCCTTCCATTCGTCACTCTAAATCGTTGAATCTTCT
>JAISEM010000015.1 GCA_031264105.1 Endomicrobium sp. | reverse complement strand
GTTATCTTCATGTCCGCCGCTGAGTTTAGCGGTTGGCTGACGCGAGACTTTATCGCACGAGCAACACGCTAAACTCATTAATAAAATTAGTAACGCAGTTATAATTTTCTTCATTTTATATCGTTTTTATTCAGTTTCGGGGATGGTCTCGCCTCTATCCTCTAGTATCCTTATTATCGTTTGCTTTTCCTCTGCAGACTCAAGAGAGCCATAAAGGCAACCAACGAGACGAGAAGAGCTCCAAGTATTATAAAAAGTGTAAAGTATCTCCTCTGCCTGACATCCCAGTCGCTCAACTAATATATCTGTTGTAACCCTAACACGCAGGGGCTCTGGGTTATACCTACAAAGAAGTATCACCAAAATGTGTGTGTCTTTTGAGGTAAGGTCACTTTTATAGTCCTCATACTCTCGCCTTTCTCTCGCTTCTTCGGACTCTGTAGTATGCAGATCTGCAGCGGGACTGCAGACTTGCAGCGGGTCTGAAGGGGTATTATTTCGAGATAATAGGAGATTACCTTCAGGGTCTCCGCTGCAAAGTTTAGGGCATGAAGGAGCGTTATCTTCATGGCCGCCGCTGAGTTTAGCGGTTGGCTGACGCGAGACTTTGTCTCCCGAACAGCCTGCTAAACTCGTTAATAAAATTAGTAACGCATATATAATTTTAATTGTCATTTAGTCTCTCCTTGGGTAGGTAATGGGATAGATTAGACCTCTCTCGCGTAGTACCCTTCTTGCTAGCTCGACGGCTATTAGAGGGTACTTCTTATTAGGAGGGTCAACCATAGGCAGGAGGTCCTCACTACTAGTGTCTTTATAAGTATTGTATTGTGCCTGGAGTTCCCTCCTCAGCGGATTTTCGTTTGCCTTTGCCTCTGCCTCTGCCTTTGCCCATGCCTCTGCCCGCGCCTCTACCTCTTCCTTTGACGCTCTCACCTGTGCCAATATCCGATCAAATTCTTCTTGTGCTTGTCTTTGTGCCTCTTCGTATGCCTTTGCCCATGCCTCTGCCTTTTCCTTTGCCTTTGCCGCTATCCGTGCCAGTCGCTGTTCGTATGCCAATCTCCGCTGTACGTCTTCTTGTGCTTTTCTTTGTGCGTCTGCCTCTACATCTTCCGCTGACCGCCTCAATCTCTCTGTCTGTGCGGCCAATATCCGATCAAATTCTTCTTGTGCTTTTCTTTGTGCCTCCTGATCTCTCCTTGGCACCTCTCTTTCTTCTGCCTGTTTCGCTATTCTTCGATCTTCTGCTACCCTTGCGAACTCTTGTAACTTTTCCTCTACCATTACTAACTCTTGTAACTTTTCCTCTGTTTCCGCTAACTTCGTTTGCAAGTCGACTGCGGTAAAGGGTATTGGCTCACGAGTGTATTCTGGTTCGGGCTCGGGAGCTGGTTCGGGAGCATGCATATTTGCAGGGGGACTGCAAATTTGTAGCGGATCTGAAGGTGAACAGGGGAGCTGGAGACCTTCAGTTCCGCTACGGAGTTTAGCGGTCGCTTGACGCGAGACTTTATCTCCCAAGCAACCAGCTAAACTCATTAATAAAATTAATCCTGTAGTTACAATTTTAATTCCCATTTTATTCTCCTCTATATACCCCCGCGAGAGAGCAACGTTAAAAATAGATTTTATTATTCTAATCTCTTAAGCGTAGGTTAAATTATGTTGATAATTAGTTTAAAATCTATTCTTGACATTTTATAGCTCTCAATAGTTTCCAACGAAACCTTCGCTATATGCGGTTGTTTGTCCGCGAGGAATTCGCGGAAACTATTCGCGACGCGTTTATACGCGTCTAATGTCGCGGGAGCGCGATTTGATTTAATATGTTCCAGCCGTTCCATCGTTGTATTTTTTTTATCTCATCCATTACCTCGTCGTATAATTCGTCCCCCTTTAGATAATAATCATATGCTTTTCTTTCGGAAGAAAAACTTCCTAAAGCACAGCTTAAATTTATACTATGAGTTCCATCTATATTTTGGCCAGGAGTATAACAATAGTCTATAGTTACCGCTTGAAGAGTTAAAGAGAAGCTCATTGTGAAGTCTGTATCCAAAGATTTTTCAGCAAGTTTTACGCCTGCTCTTAAATCTAAAAAATATATCGGCGAGAAAGAAGTTCCAACAGAGAAAAAATTCCCAGAATATATTTGTATATTGTAATCCGCCGCCGCTTTTAAATTAAAAAATCACTTTCTGTATAAGCAGCGCCAACTGTTAAAACTTTAGGCAATTCATTGCTTTCTCTAATAAATTTCATACTTGTTGCGAGATTTTTATAAGCTAAAGCTAATGAAAGATTATCAAAGCCAGAGAATCTAAAAATTCCACCAACATCTGCAGCAAAAGCTTCAGCGTTGTGGTCTGCAAGCGTTGACTTTAAAACTTTTAAGTTTACACCAAAACCGCCGTACATAAACTCAGTTGGTATTTTTTCCATTAAATCGATTGAATAGTTTAAAACTAGCCCTTGGTCATTAGATGCTCCCATATTAATGGAATGCCTAAATTATCAAATAATCTATTTTGCCAAAACCAACATACATGCAAGCAATTCCAAAATTTCCAATAGAAGATGGAAACTGGTCGCCCAGAAAGTTATACTGAATTGTGTTAAATAACAGAGAGTTGTTTATTGAACCAATACTCCTGTACGTACCTATTGTTGAAGTCGGATTTAAAACTGCTGATGTTATATCTTCAGAAATCAATGCAACACCAGCATCACCCATTGCTGAAGTTACAGAATTTGGATTATAAGAAAACATCCTTCCTCCAGCTATACCGGCATTAGCTATAACTGAAGTGTCGGAACCTAATAGTACAGCTAAAGCCGTAGTCAAAGAAACCAATCTTTTTTCTAACATTTCCGCCCTTGTTAAAAAATAACAACAGACTTCTACAAAGTTAGAACTGCTTTAGATATATTATCTTTTATTTTCTGTTCTCGGTTCAAACTTGAAGCCAACTCCAAAAATTGTCTTAATGTATTTTCTTCCCCAAGGATTCAAAGCATTTCTTAGGTTTTTTATATGAGTGTCAATAGTTCTTGTCGTAATTAAAATGTTATACTCAAAAATATTCTCAAGAATAAATTCTCTGTTTAGAACAATTCCTGGTTTTTGTAAGAATAAGGAAAGCAAATCAAACTCTTTAGGTCTTAATTGAATTTTTTCCCCATCTAACCAAACCGTTCTTGCCTCTAATGACATAACAAGTCCATCAGACTCAAGCTTATTTACTTTATCTTTACGTTTTGAGCGTCTTATCAAAGCCTTGACTCTTGCAATGAGCTCTCTATTGCTGAAAGGTTTTACTATATAGTCGTCTGATCCAGAATCAAGTCCCATAACTTTATTAGTTTCAGTAGACTCTACAGTAAGCATTATTATAGGTATATTTTTCAAAGTAGGCGTCTGTCTTATCATTCTGCAGAACTCTATTCCGCCGATTGTGGGCATATTTATGTCTACAATTGCAAGATCCGGTTTGGATTTTAACATTCTTTGATATCCTTCATCGGTATCTTTACACGTAAGAACCATATAACCTTCACCTTCAAGAACACCTTTAACTAAAGTTCTTAAATCATCTTCATCGTCAACTACAATGATTTTTGTTTCTATCATAGCGACTCCATACTCCATATATTAAATTTTCTTGAAAACCGGCAAAGTGAATTTAATTGTCGTGCCTTCTCCTACTTTGCTTTCTGCCCAGATATTTCCTTTATATAATGACACTATCTCGCTCGCCAAAGACAAACCTAACCCACTTCCGCTTAACTTTTCAAACTTACTTTTTCTTATCTGATAAAACTTTTCAAAAATTTTCTTTAATAACTCTTTAGATATTCCTATACCCGTGTCTGATACCCAAACTTCAACAAAGTTATTTCCCTGGCTGCGCGACAACATAGCTTTTATGGCGACAACATCTTCTTCCTTAGTAAACTTAAAAGCATTGCTTAAAATGCCTGATACAGATAAGCTAATCATATTTTTAGACGCTGCTATTGGAGGAAGAGCTTCACTTATATCAATTACAATTCTTTTCTTTTCCAAGCTTGCAAGTGACTTAAACTTATAAATTTCTTCTTCAATAATTTCATCTATATAGCAAAAATCCCCATTACTTTTTACTTTTCCCGCTCTAATATTTACTAAACATAAAACATTGTTTATAAAATACTTAAGCCTATCAGTTGAATTTTTTATTACGCTTAAGCCTTCTGTTATATCTTGAAAACCGTTCTTCTTAGATTTCTCCAATAGGAGATCAGTATAACCTTCTATAGCAGATAAAGGACTTTTGAACTCGTGAGAAATGCTTACGAGAAAATCATCTTTAAAGCGCCTTTCTGAATCTTCAAAACTTTTAACAAACAGTTTATAGACCAAAACGGCTGCGACAATTCCAAAAGCGACACAAATAAAAAATGCAAAAAGAATATTTTTTAAAACAAAACCCAAAAAACTCCTTACACTGGCATTATAGAGTGAATTTAATTCTTCTTTTTCTATTTCTATTGAATTTTTATCCGTGTTAACAAACGCGTTGAAAAAACCTTCTGTTTCAGTTTGAACGGATCTGGCAAAAAAAGTTTTGCAACCCAACAAAACCGCCGAAGTAACGGTAAGCGCGAATATAAGCGACAAGAACGAGGAAAATAGTATAAATTTAATTCTTACATTCATTTTATAGATTTTAAACTGCTCCGACAGGAAATTTGTGTCGGAGCAGCAAAATTGATTATTATTTCTCTTTAGGTTCAAGAGATATTACAAGACTACAGTTCAATTTTGTAGCTACAAAATTATACAACCATGCTACAGCAATAGCTTCGATAACCATTATAACCGTATAAAACACAACAACCATAACCCACAATAATAACTTTACACCAAAACCAAAGACTGCCGCTAAATCATCGGTAGGTCCAAAACCAAAGACTGCCGCTAAATCATCGGTAGGTAAAAAGAATATAAACAAACCAATAAGAGATCCTAAAATTGCAAAAACAACAGACACTACTCTAAGAACTGAGACTACTTGGACTTTTTTCACATCGTAAAGGAACATTTGCGACCTCCTTTATTTTGTTCTACAACCAAGCGCTGATCAACTTGACGTTTAAAATCGTAACAGAATATTTTTTTCAAAGTCAAATCTCTGTAGAATTCATGGGATTTTATTTTACCAAATATTCTTTCTTCATGTCTTCAAGAGTTTTTGGAGCATAATCCTTTGCATGTCCTTCAGTTTCAAAATTTTTCATCTTTGAAATTATAAGATTTGTAAGAGCTGTTCTTGCAGGTCCTAAATAATCTCTTGGGTCAAATTTCTCAGGAGTCTCTGCAAATACTTTTCTTATTGCCGCTGTAATAGCAAGTCTTCCATCTGTATCAACGTTAATTTTTGAAACGCCAAGCTTAATCGCTTCTTGAAGGCTTGACATAGGAACACCGGTAGCTCCAGGCATTTTTCCGCCATATTTATTTACTTCGTCAATCAATTCTTTAGGAACTGAAGAAGCTCCGTGCAACACAATAGGAATATTGATCAAAGCTCTTATTTCTTTTAAAACGTCAAAAGCAAGGTTTGCTGATCCTTTAAATTTATAAGCGCCATGAGAAGTTCCTATAGCTATAGCCAAAGAATCAACACCAGTTTCATCTACAAATTTCTTTGCCTCATTCGGATCAGTCAAATGAATTTTACCGGAACCAACGCCGTCTTCAATCCCACCGAGTGTTCCTATTTCTGCTTCAACAGAAACTCCTCTAGCATGCGCGTACTCAACAACAGAACGAGTAACTTTTACATTATAATCATAAGTAGATGCAGTCTTGCCATCTTCCATTAAAGAGCCGTCAATCATAACTGAAGAAAAACCTAAGTCTATTGCTTTTATTGCAGACTCTAAAGAGTTGCCATGATCTAAATGCATAGCGACAGGAATATCAGGATTTTCAATAACAGCCGCTTTCATCAAATATCCCAAATAAGTAAAATTGGAATACTTCAAAGCGCCTCTACTGGCCTGAATAATTACAGGAGACTGAGTCTCTTTTGCAGCAGTCATAATAGCTTGGATCTGCTCCATGTTATTGACATTGTATGCGCCGACCCCGTAGCCCCTTTTTCTTGCTTCTTCCAAAATCTGTTTTGCTGGTACCAATGCCATGTGAGCCTCCTATTTTTTCTTTATCCTCTTCTTATTATTTTTCTTAGACGCGTCCTCTTCATAAACTCCCATATTTCTAAATCTTAAATATCTTTCTTGAACAACTCTTTTTGGGTTCATTCCTTTATATATCTTAAGACATTTACTTAAAGCCGTCTTTATATTTGCAGCTGTTTTCTCATGATTATAATGCGCACCGCCTAGAGGCTCTTTTATTATATCGTCAATAACTTTTAGCTTGAGTAAATCTTTTGAGGCAAGCTTTAAAGCATCAGCGGCTTCCGCAGCTTTTGAGCCATCTCTAAAAAGAATTGCCGCACAACCTTCCGGAGATATAACAGAATAATAAGAATTTTCCAGACATAACACTTTATTTGAAACACCTATACCCAAAGCTCCTCCAGAGCCACCTTCACCAATAACAACTGTTATAATAGGAACTTCTATATTAGACATTCCTATTAGATTTCTTGCTATAGCCTCTGCTTGCCCTCTTTCTTCAGCAGCGATTCCAGGGTAGGCTCCCGGAGTATCTATAAACGTTATTATAGGACGATTAAACTTTTCAGCAAGTTTCATTATTCTTAGAGCCTTTCTGTACCCTTCAGGATGAGCCATGCCGAAATTTCTGTCTAGATTTTCTTCAAGACTTCTACCTTTTTGATGCCCTATTACAGCTACAGGCAGATCGTCAAATTCAGCAATTCCACATAAAATGGCAGGGTCATCCCCAAAATACCTGTCGCCGTGAAGCTCAATAAAATTTTCAAAAATAAGCTTTACATAGTCCTGCGAATACGGTCTTTGCGGATGTCTGGCAATTTGTATACGTTGCCATGAGGAGAGCGATCCATAAATTTTTTGTTTTAATTCGCAACTCGTTTGTTCGAGATCTTTAATCTGTTGCGACAAATCTACATTTTGCTCCTGAGCAGATTTTTTTAATTCTTCAACTCTCTTATCAATTTCCACTATAGGCTGTTCAAAATCAAAAGTTATATCCATTTATCCTCTTTCTTTAAGACCGTACAAAAACACCTAAGCTAAAATTTACCTAAATAAC
Organism: Endomicrobium sp.; assembly: GCA_031264105.1. Lineage (GTDB taxonomy): Bacteria > Elusimicrobiota > Endomicrobiia > Endomicrobiales > Endomicrobiaceae > Endomicrobiellum. The sequence continues at coordinate 15,851 of JAISEM010000015.1, read as the reverse complement.
TTACCTTTAACGCTCTTTCATTTGAAATTCTTCCAAAACTACCTTTACCGCCACAATCTCTTACAATACAGTCCAAATCTACATATTCCGTCAAAGCAACTCTTAAACCGCAGTTGAGCCTTGCATCAGGAAAGTAGCTTACATTGTCATACTCAAGCATAAAAGACACGAATTCTTTGTATACAGGCACTCTTATATTTGAAAACCAATAAACTGTTGGCGCAGAAAAATCATTTACGTTAATACCTAAATTAAACATTAACCCTTCAACGAAAAATTCCCTGCCGGTAACAAAGTATAACCCTCTACATTTTTGCTCAAATCCACCGTCGCAATCTCTGTTGATAAAAGTTCCCTGCCCATCATAGCCTAAGGCAAAGCCGGGAAGAATCATATTTCCGTCATAAAGTCTAAGTTTTACATGGAGCGCCGGAACAGAAGCATTTATGTTTTCATCACCTATGAATTTATCTAACTCCCAAGATATACCCAAATCCAAAGGATTAAAAACACCAAAGCTAATTTCCGAAGTTACGTTACCGTAAGAAAAGTATTTGAAATCGGCGCTATAGGAACCATAGCTCAATATACCTGTATTAGGCGTATCTATTACGTAAGGTCTATCAGCATAGAGAAAAGAAAAACAAAATAAGACTGTTGCAAGCGATCCTAATATCTTTTTTAACATTCCTCTCCCCTGCCAACACGTTTAATTATATAACTTTACAATGCCCAAAATCAATTTTATAACTTGTAAATACTAACATTATCCATAGCGTTTAAAATATTGCTTGCAACTTGATATGGAGTTAAACCGTCAGTATTAAAAGCATAATCACAGTCTGAATATATTTCTTTTCTTAATTCCAAAAGTCTCTTTATTTCATCTAAAGGATTTTTTTGTTTTAAGAGAGGTCTCGTTGAGTCAGTTTTGATTCTTTCATATATTGTTTCTGGCGAAGCATAAAGATTTACTATTACCCCTTTACTCCTTAAAATCTTAACATTTAAAGGATTGAGAACGACTCCGCCTCCGCAAGATATTACAGAAGAATCGCATTGAGATAAAGTTTTTACAATATCCGATTCCATATGTCTAAACTCTTTCTCGCCAAACTTTTCAAAAATTGCGTTTATTGAAAGACCTATCTTTTTTTCTATCAAAACATCGGTATCAAAAAATTCTTTTAGAAGTTTTTCCGAGAGAATTTTTCCTGTAACAGACTTGCCAACGCTCATAAAACCAGTCAACACTAAGTTCATTATAAGGAGTCCATAATAATCTAAATAGATTTTATCCTTTCTTTATAATTGTTAACGCTTTTTTTAATATCTTCTATACAATCCCCTCCAAACTTTTCTACCAAAGCTTTAGCAAGCTCTATTGCAACAGCAGCCTCAGCAACGACGCCCGCGGCAGGAACTGCACAAATATCGCTCCTTATAGCTTCAGCTTTTGCCAATTGCTTCGTCTTTAGATTTACTGAAGCGAGCGAATTTACAAGCGAAGGGATAGGCTTCATTGTGCAAGTTATAATTATAAGCTCGCCATTGCTCATCCCGCCTTCTATACCGCCAGCTCTGTTAGTTTCTCTATAAAAACCTTTTGATTTATTATAAAAAATCTCATCATGAGCTTTTGATCCAAAAAGTTCCGCAAGTTTAACACCTTCTCCAAACTCAACAGCTTTCATGGCCTGAATAGAAATTAATGCCTGCGCAAGCCGCCCATCAAGTTTTAAGTTATAGCGAGAGTGGCTTCCAAGACCAACTGGGACATTTCTAGCTACAACCATAATTTTACCTCCAAGAGTATCACCTTTTGAATAAGCCTCATCTATAAGATCTTTCATCTTTTTTTCAGCTTCACTGTCTGGACATCTCAGTTCAGATGATTCAACGCTATCCCAAAAAATTTTTTCATCAATTGACATATTTTTTACTGAAATGCTTCCAATTTGAGAAGTATAAGACATAACGCTTACGCCAAACTCTTTCAAAAGAGCTTTACAAACTGCTCCTGCCGCTACTCTTGCAGCAGTTTCTCTAGCAGACGCTCTTTCAAGAATATCTCTAAAATCTTTTAATCCGTATTTCATAAGACCAGGCAAATCTGCATGACCAGGTCGAGGTCTTAAAAGAGGATCGTTTCCAGGATCTTCTAAAACAGGCGACATTATATCTGCCCAATTCTTAAAATCTCTATTGAAAATAAGCATGGCTATCGGAGAACCCAAAGCTCTCAAATGGCGAATACCTGACAAGATTTTCACTTTATCAGTTTCTATGTTCATTCTTTTGCCTCTGCCATATCCTTTTTGTCTTCTGGCAAGGTCTAAATCTATACTGTTAACATCTATAATGAGACCTGTGGGAATCCCTTCAACAATTGCTACCAAAGCTTCCCCGTGGGATTCCCCAGCAGTAGTAAACTTAATCATAATTTTCTCCGTACCAAATCAATACTTATTATATATATATGTGTTTAATATTTAACTTCAACCAAGCCATCCGATATACATTTTCTAAAATTATCGGAAATATTATTTAAATCCAGCATATCAACACTATATTTTATATCGCTTTCCATAAAAACATTTTTTAATTTACATATTACATCAAAGTAGTCTAATTTACTGCCGCCACTACTTTTTAATGCTAAGTCAATATCAGAAGTTTCTTTAGTCCTACCTTGTACACGAGATCCAAAAACGTATACTTTAATACCAGATTTCCCTAAATGTGCTTAATGCGCTTTAAGAATATCTTTTATCATACATAAATACTTTGATTCCAACTCTACCGATCTATTTTTCATTTGTACCGACCAAATTATGCAATAAACTTTTTTACGTCTTTTATAAAATCATTTGATAACCCATATACAAGATCAAAAGCCTCTTAACTATACATATGAGCTGCTTTATTACGAGCTTCATGATATTTAAACCAAGAATAATGCTTCTCTAAACAATTGTTTTTTGGGAATCGTCGTATCTATATTGATTGTTAATCTCTAAATATCTTTGTACGTATTTCCAACTAAGTTCGTAAGTAAACTCAAAGTTTTGTACAACTCCCGCACAAATGGTATCTTTTATATACTCCTGCGCCTTATCTTTAAGTATCTTCAGCTGCTTTTATCGCATTTTCAAAAGATTTTATAGCTTTTTCTAAATGCTTGTATCAATTTCAGCTATAGTCATATTATCCCCAATATAATTTTTATTACAATATATTACTTTACTTTGTATTGTTTATCAATGCAAATTTTATCCAATCAACCAATCCAAAATATTGATCTGTTTTATTCCGTTATGAGATGCTGTAGGTTCAAAATCCATAGTTAAAAGATATTTGAATTATGATTCGATATCGCTTCTAAAGAAGCTAGCTCTCTTTCCAAAACATTCTTATCGCGAACAGTCTCACAAACTTGATAGTATTGCCTACCATCAAGCCCTTCCGTCATAAAGTCAACTTCAAGGCTTTTTACATTTTTTTTCATTATAAGCGTCTACTTTACCGATATGCGCATTATATCCGCATCTAACCAACTCTAAATAAACTATATTCTCAAGAATATGGCCAAAATCCGACTTTTTATCCCCAAGCAGAAAATATCTCAACCCAATATCAACAAGATAGTATTTGTCTAAAGTCTGCAAAAGTTTTTTTCCTTTTACGTCGTATCTGTCTATTTTATACAAAATATAACTATCGCGAAAAGCTTCAAGATAACTTTCTACTGTAGGAGGCAAGACTTTTTCGCTTATCTTCTTTATTGACGTTAAATTGCCAATATTGCAAGCTATAAACTTTATAACTATTTTAAGTCTATCGACATCTCTTATCTTTTTATTTTCTATAACGTCTTTTAAAACAATTGCGCTATATACGCATCCAAGATAATCTCGTGTCTGTCTTTTATCGCCTTTAAATTGCAATGCATACGGAAATGAGATTTCAACTAGATAATATCTGAAAAGATCAAACTTATTTTCATTTTCAAATACACAACAGCACTCTTTAAAAGATAATGGCATAACATGTGTTTCAATATATCTACCGGCAAGAAGTGTAGCCCCTTGTCCAGATTGTATTCTTGAATTTTAACCTGTTTGAACCTGTAAGATATAAATCAACATTCTTTTTAATAAAAAGACTATCAGCAACATTTTGTATTTCATCTATAAATATATAATTCATTTTATTGGGCACAAGCTTACTCTTTATATGTTCATAAAGCTTTTTATAATTTTTTAGAGGCTCATATCAATATCTTCATCTTCGAGATTTAAGCTATGTATGCGGTCTTTAGAAACTCCTCCTTTTATAAGAGATTCTTGATACATTTCAAAAAATGTAGATTTACCACATCTACGCACGCCTGTCAGAATTTTTATGAGTTGTTTATTTTTAAATCCAAAAAGCTTTTCTAGATATGTCGGACGTTGTATCATTTTATACGCCCCCCTAGAAGTTTTTATATTATAATACAAAAACTTCTAGAGAAACAAGATATATTTATAGTCTACTATAAATATTATAAGTAATGCATGATCTATCTGGCGCTCGCATTTAGGCTTCTGGCTTTGACATATGGAAATATTTAGTATAATATGGAATCTGATTCCATATTATACTAAACGCTAGGTTTTATAAGCGGAGAGGTCCCATGTCTGATTTAGAACGAACTATAAGCAAAATTATAGAAAAAGCTTCGCAGGGATTTAGGGTAATTCTTTTAAATGGACAAAGACAAGTTGGTAAATCAACTTTGCTAAAAAATATGTCAAAAAAAAGTAACCGGACTTATGTTTCTCTTGATAACATGAAGTTTCGCCAACTTGCAAAAACAGACCCAGAACTTTTTTTACAGCAAAACCCTCCACCGGTAATTATTGACGAAGTACAGTATGCTACTGAATTATTCCCTTATATAAAAATATATGTTGACCAAAATAGAGACGCGAAAGGCGCATTTTGGCTTACAGGTTCTCAGAAATATAGACTTATGGAAGGCGTTAAAGAATCTCTTGCTGGTCGTATAGCAATCCTTGATCTTATGGGCCTATCTTACTGTGAAAAAATAAAAAAGCCTTTTTCATCAAAAACTTTCTTACCATCTTATGAAAAGGCAAAAAGTATAACTAAAAAGTTGACAATTCAACAAGTTTATAAGCATATTTGGGAAGGGCAATTGCCTGAACCGGTCGTTGATAAAAATATTGGCAGAGAACAATATTATGCTTCATATATACAGTCTTATATTGAAAAAGATGTTAAAGATTTTTACAATATTGAAAAATCTATACAGTTTTTTAATTTTGTTTCAGTAGTCGCTGCACAAACAGGAAAATTGCTAAATTATTCTTCGCTCGCGCGGGATGTAGGAATAGACGTAAAAACTGCCCAAACTTGGATGGGAATATTGGAACGATCAGGACTTGTGTATCTTTTGCGCCCTTACTCACCCAATATAACAAACCGTATAATAAAAACGCCAAAAATGTATTTTTTAGATACTGGTCTGTGCTCTTACCTTACACGATGGACCACGGCGGAGTCTCTTATGAATGGCGCAATGGATGGCGCCATTTTTGAAACTTATGTCGTAGCTGAAATTTTAAAATCTTATCTTCATAATGGTAAAGAACCAATTATGTACTTTTATAGGGATAATAATCAAAGTGAGATTGATATAATACTACAAGAAAATGGAACATTATATCCTATAGAAATTAAAAAAACTGCAAATCCACAAACTTCTGAGTATAAACATTTTAGCCAAATAAACAAATTAAACAAAAAGGTTGGATTAGGCGCAATTATTTGTCTACAATCCGAACGTATTGCGTTAAGTCGTGATGTTGTCTCTATTCCTGTTTGGGAAATATAGATGGCATAAACGTAATACCTTTGGGTTCTTTAGGCGTTTAATAGCTCTATCAATAAACTTAGACTATTGGCAATCTTTCCTAAATCAAATATTTTTTGGGAAAGATGTTGTCAATGCCAAGAATTTTATACTCGTCAAGACTTTTTTTGAATTTTGCTAATTCTTCAAAACCTTCCTCGCCAATCATTTCTTCTAAAAATACGTGTCTCAACTTCCCTATACCGTGCTCTGCAGACACTGTGCCACCAAGCTCAACAACTTTCTGGACAATGCGAATATACATTGCTCGGCATTCTTGATATTGAGCTTCATTTACAGGGACTATATTTGCATGAATATGGTTTTCACCAATATGGCCAAAAGTTAAATTAAAAACACTGATATTTTTAAATTCTTTATCACAAAAATCAATTATCTCAGAAAGCTTTCCTTCTGGAACGGCAAAGTCAGTACCTACCTTAGGAACTTTATTTTTTTTAACAATTTCATTTACTTTCTCAGGGATTGTATGTCTAAACACTCTAAATTTTTCCATTTCAGAAAGATTTGAAGCAAACCAAACTCTTTCCATATCTATACCACCGCTTTCAATTTCTCTAGCCCATTTTTGTATCAAAACATCAGCATTATCTTCGTAAACATCTTGTTCAAACATAATGCCTGCTTCAATATTTATTGGTATCATTGGATAATTATCTCTTATTAAAAGTAATGCATTTTTATCAAAATATTCTAAAGACATAGCGCTGATTGAATTATACAATTTTTCATCTTTTGTTTTTTGAGAGATATCTTTTATTTTTCTGACAAACTCATAAGCTTTATTTCTAGTCTCAAAAAATATTATGCCACCAAAAACTTCTTTAAAATGAGGAATAAGTTTTAATACTATTTCAATAAAAGCACAAAGAGTGCCTTCAGAGCCTATAAGAACATCTATAAAGTCTGCCCCTGTATAATTATAATATCCTACAGCATTTTTGATCTTGGGGAGAATATATTTTGGAAGTACTATTTCTTTTTTCCCTTTGTCTGTATCAAAAATTATCTTTCCATCTTTATCAGCGAAATATTTGCCGCGTTCAATAAAAGAAATCGAGCCGTCTGCGAATACAACTTTTAGAGCTTTAACATAGTCTCTAGTAACACCAAATTTAAAACCTCTACCGCCTGAAGCATTTGTAGCAATATTTCCGCCAATAAAAGCATTTTTTTCTGTAGGATCTGGAGGGTATAACCATCCAATACTACCAACTTTTGACTTTATGTCGTTGACTCTTGCTCCAGCTTGAACAGTAATTAATGCATTAGTCTCATCGATTTTCTTAATTTCGCCTATTTTATTTAATTTTTCTAAAGACAAAACAACTCCGCCAAAAGAAAGACCTGAAGCAGTGTTGGCAGTTAATGCGCCTGCAATGGTTACCGGGATTTTTTTATCTGACATCTCTTTTAAGAAAATAGGTATATCTTCTTCTTTTTCCGCTATAGCGACAAAATCGGCGTTTGATCCTCTAACGCCGGAATTGTCCTCAAAGTAATTTTGGATTATATTTTTGTCTTCTTTTATTATCATAACGCTACTGCCTAAGCTTAACGCCTAATTGCGAGTCCAACTTATTTAGAAGAACTGAAACGTCATTGTTTACTTCTTTATCGCTTAAAGTTTTGTCGTCATTTTTATAAGACAACCTAAAAGAGTAGCTGACTTTCCCTTCTCCTAATTTAGATTCGTCGTTGTAAACTGAAAACAAGGAATACTCTTTTAATATGCCCCCGGACTTCATGACATTTTTTATAACTTTTTCTATTTTTGCAAATTGTAAAAATTTGTCTGCAGTTACAGAGATATCTCTTTTTACAACTGGAAATTTTGAATACGCTTTATAAAAATTATTCTTTTTTACACACATATTTTCAACTGGATCTAAGTCCATTTCAAAATAAAAAACTTCATCTTTGATATCGGTTGTAAGAGAGGGTTTTAAAATACCAAATTGTCCAACAACTTTACCCCTAAAAAATAAAGACGCACTCTTTCCTATGTGAAAATAGGAAGAAGGGGCTAAATTTTCAACTATCATAAACTCTTGCGAAGGCAAAATATTGTTTATTATTCCGCCACCAAAATAAAAGTCAAAACTGTGGTTTACTTTTTGCTGCGTCCATTTCCACCATTCATGCCAAACTTTACCATACATTATAGCAGCAAAAACCTTTTTCTCCCCTATATTATCAAAAACTTTTCCATGTTCAAAAAGCGTTACAGTCTCGGCACATTGGCTTATATTAAGCATTAAATTTTTAAATAGGCCAGGAAGCAATGATGATCTTAAAACTTCGTTCTCTTTAGAAATTGGATTTGCTATTTTGTAATAATACTTTAATCCAAATTTTTCTAATTCGTTAATTTCTAAAAAACTACAGTTTAGCGTTTCACTAAAACCAAGATCATTTAGCTTAGTTCTAAATTCTTCAACTATGACCGTAAGATAAGAATTATTTGGCGTATAAGAATAATCTGTATGCGTTTTTAAAGTAGGTATAGCATCGTACCCTTTTATTCTTGCAATCTCTTCGATTAAATCAACTTCAATTTTTATGTCATTGCGCCAAGATGGGATTGTACAAACAATAACTTCGTCTTTTGGTTGTAAATCTATACCTAAAAATTTCAAGATTTCGCTTATTTCATTTTCTTCAACACTATAGCCTAAAATTTTACTTACTCTTCCAATCCTTAAAGATACTTTTGTTTTTTCATACTTTACAGTATGTAAATCTTCTATGGATTCCTGTTTGCCGCCAGCAATTTCAGTTATAAGGTTTGCAGCTCTCCACAAGGCAAGCTCAGTTATATCCCAGCCTAATCCTCTTTCAAATCTATAAGAAGAGTCTGACGAAAGATTTAATTTCTTTGACGTTTTTCTTACTGAATCCGCATCAAATATAGCGCTTTCAAGAAAAATTTTTTCAGTTTTTTCATCAACGCCTGAAAACTCTCCGCCCATAACTCCAGCTATTGCGATAGGTTTTTGTTTATCGGATATGACAAGCATTCCTGGTTCTAGTTTGTACTCTTTTGCGTCAAGAGCCGTTATTTTTTCAGATTCATTAGCTTCCCTTACAACAATATTCTTTGAAGAAATTTTATTTAGGTCAAAAGCATGCAAAGGTTGACCAAGTTCAATCATGACAAAGTTAGTTATATCAACAATATTATTGACAGACCTTATTGCACTTTTTGCCAAAATATCCGTAAGCCATTTTGGCGACGGTCCAACTTTAACGTTAGAAATAACGCTGCCTATGTAACGTTTACATAAATTTGATTCTATTTCAATACCGTTTAATAGCGGAAGTTTTTTTAGAACTTTTACTTTCGCAATAGAAACAAATTTACGAAGCTTAGCGCCAATTTCTCTGGCAATTCCTAAATGACTTAAACAATCGCCCCTATTAGTAGTTATTTCTATTTCTAAAATAGAATCTATTCCATCTAAAACATCTTCAAGAGGAAGTCCTATTTTTGTTTTATCGTCAAGTACAAAAATTCCTTGTGATTCTTCTTTTAATCCTAGCTCTTTTTCTGAACAAATCATCCCTTCAGATTCAACACCTCTTATCTTTGGCTTCTTTATTTCAAAGTTTCCTGGAAGAACTGCTCCAATTTTTGCAAGAGGAACAGTTTGACCTGAAGCAATATTTTTTGCTCCACATACTATTGAATACTCCTTAGCGCCATCACTTACTTTACACAAAGACAATTTATTAGCACTTGGATGTTTTTGAACATCTAAAACTTTTGCTGTTACAACATTTGCCCAATCGTATCCTTGGGAAATTACGGAAGCCTCTATGCCTATAGATGTAAGTAATGAAGCGAGATCTTTAGGACTTAACTCAAAATCAACGAATTTTTTTAATAAGTTATACGATATTTTCATATTAATTCCTTAAAACTGTTTTAAAAATCTCAAATCATTTTCATAGAACAAACGAATATCGTCAATTCCATACTTAAACATTGTTATTCTTTCAACTCCTAAGCCAAAAGCATAACCAGTATATTTTTCAGAGTCATAATTAACAGCTTTTAAAACATTTGGGTGAACCATACCGCAGCCCAAAATTTCTATCCAGCCTGAAGATTTACAAAGCCTGCAGCCTTTTCCTTTACAAAAAATACATCGCATATCAACTTCTACCGAAGGCTCTGTAAATTGAAAATGCGATGGTCTAAAACGTATATCTATATCTGAACCAAAAAATTTATGTATAAAATCAGCTAACATTGTTTTCAAATCAACAAATGTTATATTCTCATCTACAGCCAAACCCTCAACCTGATGGAAAGTTGAAAAATGTGTAGCATCAGAAGCTTCATTCCTATAAACTTTGCCAGGGACAATAACTTTTATAGGAGGTTTATTTTTTTCCATAGCATGAATTTGTCCTGGAGAAGTATGTGTCCTAAGCAATGTCTTGAGTCCTTCAAGATAAAATGTGTCATGAGTATCTCTAGCAGGGTGGCTTTCTGGAATGTTTAAAGCTTCAAAATTATATTTCTCGGTTTCTATTTCCGATCCTTCACCTACAGCAAAACCAAGAGATTTAAAAACACCGCTTATGTCCTGTATCGTTTGGATTATCGGATGAAAACTTCCTTTTGAAAAAGGAAAATAAAAACTTTTTGAATAATCAAGTCTTTCGCTGCGCATTTTTTCATCAAGGAAAGACTTTTTGAGATCCTCCTTTTTGCTTTCTATCTCAGTTTCTATAGCGCTTTTTGCATTATTTGCCTGTGAACCTATTCTTTTTTTATCTTCAATTGAATATGAAGACAAAGACTTTAGAATTTGCGTTAAAGCCCCGTTTTTACCTAGATACTCCGTCTTAATATTTTCAAGAGAAGAAACATTAGCATTTTTTATCTTTTCCTTAGCTTCACTTATAATCTTTCGTATATCTTCCATTACAAAGTCCTTTACTTATAAAAATTAGTAAATTAGTTTTTAACACCAATAAGTTTGTTCAAGCGATCTTTAGCTATTTTATAATCCGGATTGATAGCCAAAGCTTTTGAACACATATCTTTTGCCTCGTTAGGTAAATTAGAAACTTCCTTTATAAGCCCAATATTATAATAAGCTTCTGAGTTTGACGGGTTTGTTTCTAGAACCTTTTTAAACTCTGCAATCGCTTCGTCAAACTTATTATTAAAAAAATAAAATTTTCCTAACTCCACATGATTTGCTTCTTGAGAATTATCTTTAATCATTATTTATCCTCTTTCAATTTAGTCAAAGATTCCTTTGAACCAATAACTACCAAAGTATCATTTTGATTTATTTCGTCTTCAGGGCCAGGGATCATATTTATCCGCTCTTTCATATCGCTTTGACCATCGTCATTAATAAACGGAATCTGTTTGCGTATTGCGATTATATTTACGCCATAATTATTTCTAAAACCAGAACTCTTTATTGTCTTATCCCAAATTGCTTTTGGAGCGACTATTTCAATTAAATTATATTCTGTCGAAAGTTCTATTTGTTCCAAAATATTCGGCGATACTATTCCATCAACAAGTTTTTTGGCCATTTCAAGTTCTGGATAAACTATCGTGCTTGCGCCTATCTTAGCTGCAACTTTTGAGTGCCATGAACTTGCTGACTTTACAATAATATTTTTTTAACGCCAAGTTCTTTAACTATCAACGTCGAGAGTATACTTGTTTCTATGCTTTCTCCTATTGAAACTATAACACTATCACAATCTGCAATACCCGCATCTTCCATAGCTTTTTCGTCAGTAGCGTCGGCTATTAATGCCTGGGTAACTAATGCGCTTATTTTTGTCGACTATTTCGGGATCATTGTCAACGGCTAAAACTTGTATGCCTTTCTTTTCAAGCTCTACGGCTACGTTATAACCGAACGTTCCAAGACCTATAACGGCATACTGTTTCTCTTTCATCAGAATCCATCCTCTATCCAACTAATATTCTACCTTCAGGATATTTAATATTTTTCTTCTTTGCAATTGGATTTACCATTACTATAAGCACAGTTAGTATTCCAATACGCCCTCTTAACATAGCTATAATGACATATATTTTGCCAGCTAAAGACAAATCAGGCATAATATCAAGCGACAGTCCAACCGTAGCAAATGCGGAGATAACTTCAAAAACAACGGTTATAGGTCTTAAATAATTTTCTTGCAACATGAGTATAAGCGACAATAATGCTATTAAAACAAAAAATACTATAAAAATAACTAAAGCTTTTTTTATCAAGCGGAGAGGCGCTCTTCTCTTAAATAAAACATAATCTTCATCGCCTTTCAATACGCTTCTTATAAATACAAAAACCAAAGCTATGGTAGTTACCTTTATGCCGCCAGCCGTACTTCCTGGAGCTGCTCCTATAGACATTAAAATCATCAAATAACGTTGGAGATACCGTATAGAAACCAGCTGTTCTGCCGCTTATTGCTTGAAAGAAGGAATTGTTTATTAAAAAAATAATCCTTGTCCTTTTAAAGCATCTGAAAATAAAAACAGTACAAATGCTATATCTGTAATTATTGCAGTCACAGAAAGAACCGCTTTAGTATGAGTGGACAAATGCCTACGTCCTTGCTTATAAGTATCATAAACATCAACTATAACAAAAAAGCCAAACCCGCCTAATATTACTAAAATTGCGATAGCATATATAATAGCAGGATTGCCGGCAAATCTAGACATGCTATCGCCAAAAACACTAAACCCGGCATTACAAAATGCAGTTATTGAATGAAATATTCATAAGTAAACAGCTTTTAAAAAGGAAAAGTCTTGTAAAAATTTTAATGTTAAAACAACAGCTCCAAATAACTCTATACCTAAAACAAAAATAACTGCTTTTGAAAGAAGATATTTTAATCCTTTAAATGAAGACACATCAAAAAGTTCTTGCATTATGCGTCTATCTTTTAACGCCATCTTGCCAAGAAGCAGCGTAATTACAGTTGAGACAAACATATACCCCAATCCGCCTAACTGTGTCAATATTAAAATAATAATTTGCCCAAAATTAGAGTAGTATTGACCAATATTGACAACTGAAAGACCAGTAACACATACGGCAGAAACAGAAGTAAACAGATTTGTAATAAAAGAAAATTTACTAAAACTATGAGCGGCAGGCAACGACAAAAGCGCCGCACCTGCCGCGATGAGTCCAAAAAAAAACAATATTAATGTTTTTGCTGGAGAAAATTTCATTTATTTTTACTTTAAGAAGCTTTTGCAATCTCAATCAATCGCTTGAAAGTAGCCCTATCATTTACTGCCATTTCAGCAAGCATTTTTCTATCTAGAGCGACATTGGCCTTTTTAAGACCAGAAATGAACTTGTTATAAGAAAGACCTTCTTGCCTTACTGCAGCATTAAGACGAACTATCCAAAGGTCTCTAAAATTAGCTTTATTATCTTTTCTTCCAGTGTAAGCATAATTTAAAGAACGCTCGACCTGCTGTATGACCATTCTCCAACGGTTCTTTTTTGTTGCATAAGAACCTTTGGCAAGTCTAAATATTTTTTTCTTTCTTTGTCTCGTATATACTACGCTTTTTGCACGCATTACAAATCTCCTTGATTATATAAGCAAATATTACTTACTCTAGAAATTAGAAGCTGTAGGGCATAATCTTCTTCATAGTCTTCACATCTGAATCAGTAACTAAAACAGGTTTTCTTGACTTTCTGTTTTGATTTCCAGAATCACCGGTCATTAAATGTCTTTGTCCTGGCTTTTTATATTTAACTTTCCCCGTACCCGTAACTTTGAAACGTTTTTTTGCTCCGGTGCGCGTTTTCATCTTAGGCATATTTATCTCCCGTTGTAAACCTGACGTTTAAATAAAACTGTTTTGCTTAAACGACTCGCGTTATATTTATATTATTTTACATTCTTTTTTGGAGCCAAAGTCATAAATACCCTTGTGCCCATTGAAGATGTTCTTCCTTCCGACTCTGCGACATCAGATAAAGATTCTTTGATCTTATCCATAATCTTTATGCCCAAATCTTTATGCTGCACTTCTCTTCCTGAAAACATAGCTGTAAGTTGAACTTTATCGCCATCAGCTATAAATTCTCTGGCGTGTTTAATTTTTACTTCTAAATCATGTTCCCCTATACGAGGTCTTATTCTTATTTCTTTTACTTGAGAAATCTTTTGTTTCTTTTTTGCTTCTTTTTCTTTCTTATCCATCTCATATTTGAACTTAGAAAAGTTGATTATTTTGCACACAGGAGGATTTGCCTGAGGAGAAATTTCAACTAAATCTAATTCTTTTGCTTGAGCATTTGCCAAAGCTTCAGACGTTTTTACTATCCCAGCCATAGTTCCATCAGAATCAATAAGTCTTACTTCCGGGACACTGATAAATTGGTTTATACGAAATCTTTTGTTTTCGACGACTCCTCCTCTTGGCTGTTGGGACACTATCCCTTTCCAATTTTCAAATAAAAAAAATCGGGTCGGATAAAATTATCCGCCCCGTAAATAGTTGCAATGCGACAAAATATATTAATACTTTTTAACCTTTTCCCTAAATTACAAACACATCAATACGCGGTTAAGGTGAGCCGGGCGGCTTCTTTTTTTACGTTAAACCGTCCAAATTCTACAATAAATACAAAGACTTTGTCAAATTAAGGCCGTTATGAAATACTTTAGTCTCTCTTTGGTTTCATTTTCACGACTTTGTTCATAATAAATTTCCATAAATGTAACTTTATTATGAACAAACTCATAAACATAAATAACTCTTAAACCACTCATTGCGCCTTTGCCTTTCAATGATTTACAAGACATTTTCCGCGCTTTCATTGAAAGACATTGTCTATCACACAAAAATTTTCTACTTTAACAACTTATTTTAACAACTGAAGATGTTGAAAGACCGCGATAATGATATGCTTCTATGGCTGCTTTTTTCATAACTTCAAAATCTTCTTTTAAAGTTCTAAATTTTTTAAGAAGTGTTTTAAAGTCTTTATCAAATCTTTAATAGAACAATAACTAATCGTTTTCATATGTTCTCATAGACGTTTTTTCTATTCTATAAAAAGCACTTTCATATTTATAATATTACCGTCCTTATCTGTAATCCATGGAATGTCTTCATGGGAAATTTCTGATAATTCTTTTGCAGATTTGTCGCAATATACCTTCAAGGTCTCATCTACATGTTTAATTTTCTGCCCTGAAATACCTGCCAAATTTGCTGTTCTTTTAGGGAGATATTTGGTCTGCTCATGATTGAAATACTTTGTCTTTATTTCTTCACAGTCATCGTCTTTTGCATTTGCTTTACGAGTTTCGCAAAATCAATTGGAGTTGACCCATAACTATTTTTAATATACTTTTAATTTATAATAGTTAAAATCAATAGAGCATAGAAGTTTATATAAAACCGTTTGCCCGACATTTGATTTTGCTCCGACTTTATTAAGAACATATACATATATAAATACCTCTTTAAATTTATCAATATTATTTTGTGGAATACTTATACGTATGCCATTACTGCCTTCTTCCTTATCATCTTTTTTCGCAATAACATTATAGTGAAGTTCTTTAGGCATAACATTATTGACTATACTGTCCGGAGAGACTTGGAAAATATCCGCAAGTCTCTTAGCGGCAATAGTTGAAAATTCCGTTTTACCACTTTCATATTTGATTAATGTTTGTCTTGTAATACCTAATCTCTTAGAAATTTCTTTTTGAGAAAAATTATTTCTTTCTCTTAATTGTTTTATTATATGCATGGTTCAAGACTAGAGTAGGTTGATTTTCTAGCCGAAAAAGCTATGACATATCAATGAAAAATAAGTATATGAAATATTCACGTATTTGCGAGGCGAAATTTCGAGAAGATTTGCGTCTA
>JAISEM010000005.1 GCA_031264105.1 Endomicrobium sp. | reverse complement strand
TTTTTTCTCTTTCCTGTCCGTATGAATTACTACTGCAAGACAAAACTCTTTTTTGTAATATCCTATAGTAATAAATCTGTGTTCCCCAAAAACTTTAGATGTATTTTCAAAACTAATAGCTTGAGTGTCTTCAAAAATATAGTGAGCATCAGAAAAATCAAGCCCGTGTTTTTTTAGATTAGACAGGCGTTTATTTTCATCCCATTCGTAGATCATGAAAACATTGTATATACAAAAAGCTATTGTGTCAATACTTTAGAGAACATAGATGCACAAGGGTAAGGAAGCACATACCTAATTTAAAGGATTAAAATATAAAAACCGTAAAAAAGAAGTTCAAAAAAGCGTCAAAAATGAGGTTTATGATTTTGTGGTTTTTTGTGTTTTAAGAAAAAAATGAAAAAGCATTGAAAAATGAATGATTTTTGGGAGTGCTAGTTTTGGGAGGAAATAGCGAAAAAAGGTAAAATGGGGGAAATTGGGGTTTGAAAAAGCAAAGAAGTGGTTGATTTTTCAGATAGTTTTGTGGTTTTGGGGGTCTTAACATAATGTACATTATCAGCCACTTCACTCCTTAATTTATTTCTAATTATTCCCCCCCTTCGCATTTTCTCGCATACCATATCTGGTAAAAATAGACAAAGGATGTAATGTTTTGCTAAAAGTTCATAATGGTATATCCACCTTTACGCCCTACCCCTTAAAATGCTAAAAGTTAAATCTAACAGAGGTTAGAGATTTTTGGCTTCTGTTATTTAAATTCAAAGGAGACTGAAATGAAAAGGATTTTGGCGGTCATGGTTGTGTCATGTTTTTCTTTTATTTTTACCTGTCATGTTTACGGAGGATTTTTTGATACTATTTATTCCTTTTTTAGAAGTAACAATAGAGATTGCATTAAAGCAATCTCTTCTTTTAATACCGCATCCTTGGATCTCCTGAATGAACTGGAAACTGAGCGTGCTACTTTAATGAAATTAAGAGAAGGCAATATTACCGAGATTAAAGAACAGTGTATCTTGTTAGGGAGGCGAGTGGAGTTGTTGGAAGGTATGATGTTAACTGTATGCAATAAGAGAACGGCTGGAACGCAGGTAAAAAGAATTTA
Source organism: Endomicrobium sp. (assembly GCA_031264105.1). Classification (GTDB taxonomy): domain Bacteria; phylum Elusimicrobiota; class Endomicrobiia; order Endomicrobiales; family Endomicrobiaceae; genus Endomicrobiellum. The sequence continues at coordinate 1,829 of JAISEM010000005.1, read as the reverse complement.
TAAAGGAAGTAATGACTTATGAAAAAATTTTCAATAGGTGTATTTTGCTTTTATATCGCGTTTGTTTGTCCTTGTCTTTGTTTTGCTGACGAAGATAAATGTAAGGAGTGGAGAGAACAAATAAACATAATAGGTGATAATTATTCAGCTACACTGACCCAGTCTAACAGTGAAGCCAAATTCGGATTGTTGGATAGCTTAGAAAGGAGTGCAAAATTATACAAAAATTTAATAGAAGTTAACTGCAATAACGGTGTCGATTGGACAATTTCTTTTATAGTTATAGATTCGGTTGTGGGCATCATTTATGCATTTTTTCAAACAGCAGAGGTGATACGCACATGGAAAAACGCGTGAAACTAACTCAAGTACTGTAAAAAAGATTGTGGTAAAGTATCCTGCGAAAGAATATAAAAAATGTAAAACACATTTACATTAAGCCCTTTTTATCTTTTATATATTTTATAAGAGCTTCGTTTATGACTTCATAAAGGTTTCTGTCTTCTTGGACGGCAATAATGTTTAAAGCTTTTTTTAGTTCTTTAGGAACATATGTTGCTATTCGTATAAGGTCTTTGGTTGTTGCCTGAGCATCAACATTTACTTTAGTTGTTATTTTATTATTTTGTTTCTTTGTTTCTTTTGGCGTATTGATAAATGCCAGCGCTGGATTATTTCCTCTAAAGTCTTTTATACTCATATTTACTCTCCTATGATTTGATTAAATTCTTTTATAAAATTTTTATAGTCTTTAGTCGCATTATGTTTTGGAGCATAATCAAATATATTAGTTCTAAGCGCTTGCGCTTCTTTTATAGCAGAGTATTCTCTCAAAACGCTATCCAACACCTTTGTGCCTATTTGGCTTGCTAAATCCTTTGCCATAGCAGTCATATCGCGAGTTAAAATGGTTTGAGGGGTAACTCTGTTAAGAACTATTCCTATAATCTCTAAATCAAGATTGCAATAGGTTTTAACGGCTTTAAAAGTCTGGTATAGTTGCCCTACACCTGCCAAAGAGTAAGCGTCAGCAAGCGCTGGTACAAGCATATACTTGCTTGCAGTTAAAGCATTAATGCTTGCAATGCTTAAAGACGGCGGCGTGTCTATGATTATAAAGTCGTAGTTGTCTTTTATGCTTGCTAAATTTTCTTTAAGACGATATTCTTTTCCTGTCCCACTTAAAACTACGTCAATGTTGGCAAGCGAACTGCTTCCGGAAATGATCTTTGCTTCTTGCATGCTTTGAATTGCATCGCTGATTTTGGTTTCCCCCACTAAAACTTCATAAATAGTTGGTTTTTGTGTGTCAGCTTTTGAGGTTTGCGTTATGCTACATTGACTGTCAAGGTCTATAAGCAAAATCTTTTTGCCTTCTTTATAAAGCCCAACAGATAAATTAAATGCAATGGTAGACTTGCCTACACCCCCTTTTTGGTTTATGATGCTTATGATTTTTGCCATTATAACGTCCTTTTTTGATATTTTAATAACTTGTTAAATTGTTTCTTTGCTAATAAATTAATAAAATAATATCCCTTTGTCAACAAACCTATTTAAACTTTATTTTTGATAAAATTAGAACAGGAAGATTTCCAAGACTTTTCTTAGATATTGTCTTTTAAGTCTTGGATTGTTAAATTGTATGTTTTTAAAATTTTCCTGAGGATTTTTATCGTTAGAGTTCTTTCGCCGTTGTCAGCGGAAAAATTCAATAAGTTTAAAAGCAGGAGAAAATGAAAAAGCTTAAAGTTTATTTAGACACTTCGGTAATAAGCCATCTTGACGCTCTAGATATGCCGTCAAATATGAAAGACACTTTAAAGTTA
>JAISEM010000053.1 GCA_031264105.1 Endomicrobium sp. | reverse complement strand
TTTCTCATTTGTCGTTAATCGGTTTTCTTTAAATAATTTCGTATAGTTGTTTAAAAAAGTTTTGAGTTTTTTCCTATTGGAAATTTTAATAAAGAAATCTTTTTTGACGCTCTTTATTTTACCAACTCAAAATATCCGACAGAGAATAAAAACAAAAGGAGCAAAGCAATGGCTTTGACTAAGTGTGTAGAATGCGGAACGGAAGTATCAGACACAGCAGTATCGCGGGTATGGCTTAAAACTAAAACGCGAAATAAAACAGAATAGGAAAGCACTCAAAGGTTGTCTGATAGTTTTTCTTATAGCGTTCTTATGTTTGGCTGGATTTATTGCTATTGGAGTATTTTCCGCAAAAACACCTTCAAATCAAACAGAAGATAAAGTAAAAAAAGAGAATTGGAGCATAGGCAGTTTTGTTGACGATTTTGGAGAAAAAACAGGTGTGAAGTTTATTCACAATGCAATTAAGATAAATGGAAAATTTAGCAACTCTGCAACAAACAACTCTAATTTAAAGGTCGATTTTATAATTTCTAAAAAGGATGTCGGCATTGAACTTTATGAATACAACAGTAGTCTTGCTCATTTTTTAGACTTTTATAATATACAAATCCAAGTGCAAGACAAAAATGGCGTAAGAACAGAATTCAAAGGAACAATATCAAATGCAGGGAAAAGAATTGGTATTGCAGGACAAGAGCAAAATAGAAAGATAATAATAGGTATTTTAAAAGCAGTCGGAATTGTAAAATTTAGAATTAGCGTAAGTTCCTCTGGTAATGTAATGAGTAATTACGCATTTGACATAAACGCTGATGGCTTTGATACGCAATACAATCAATTATAAATTGAGGGACAGTTAGAGAGATAAAAAATGAAAAAATCTTACCCTTGAATAAATTTACTTATTTGACAAAAAAAGCTTATTAAGTATTGAAATACTATTAAATTGTATTATTTTGATTTTTATGGTATAATTTCTGTTATGAAAGAGATTAGACTATTAAAACTGAAAGATATATGTTCTGATATTTTTGCAGGGGCTGCGCTTTTTACAAATAACGAATTATTCCGAGATTGTGCGGATAACGGCTATCGCGTTATCCGTACAGAAAACGCAGAATACAAAAAACCAAAAATCAAGTTAAAACTTTCTGACATTTATAACATTAAAATTCCCATTGTTTCGGCAAAAATTCAAAACGATATTGACAAATTATCGCAAGAAGCAACAGAATGTTTGAGAAAAAGTATCAGTAAGGCAGAAGAAATAGAAAATTTATTAAAAGGGTATTAAAATATTATGGGAACATATTCTGAAGAACAATTAAGCAATTATTGCGCTACTGTTAGTGATACGGAAGAGGAGCGTATAAAAAATGCAAAAGAAATGATTAAATCTGCAATCAATGATAGCGCTGAATTTAATGCTCTTGATTATGAAATTTTTGAACAAGGTTCATATGCAAACAATACAAATATTAGAGTTGATAGTGATATAGACATTTGTGTAATGTTGAAAAGCACGTTTTATAGTGCCTATCCAGATGGTTTGACATACAGAGATTATGGTTTTTTAGTAGGAACTATGACTTTTGATGATTACAAGGGAAGAATTTTTAGAGCATTAAATAAAAAGTTTGGCAATGATATAAAAATAGGTAATAAATCTATAAAAATAAAATCAAATTCATATAGAGTAAATGCTGATGTGGTCGTTGCATTTCAATATCGTAATTATAGGCGATTAAATAGTAGAACTCCAAATAATTTTATTGAAGGAATAAAATTTTTCTATGGCAAAGTCGAAGAGGTGATAAATTATCCTAAAGAACATATTAAAAATGTCACAAGTAAAAACAAGTTGACAGAATTACAATACAAGAAATTAGTAAGAATATTTAAAAATATAAAAAACGATATGGTTATGGTTTACGATAAAACTTTAAATGCTGATACTATTTCTTCTTTTCTTATTGAATCACTTATATACAAATTGCCGATTGAAGAATATAGATATAGTGATTGGGACAATACAAATTGGGACAATACAATTAGAAATGCAATACATTATTTGTGGGATGGATTTAATCAAAAACAATGCAATAATTGGACTGAACCGAGTGAATGCATATATTTATTTCATAGTAATAGAAAATGGACGCAACGGGACGCTCAAGATTTTTTACTAAAAATGTGGCAGTATCTGGGATATAAATGAAAAATGTAAATTCTAAATCTTTATTATGGATTGTTCTTTGTATTGCATTGGCTGTTTTTGTCGTAAACCACTTTTACTATGATAAACAAATTACGCTTTCATATCTTTTTAATTATTTGACTTCAAGCGTATCTTTGATAACAATTTTAGCCATAGTCTTTAATAGGTATTTGTGGAAAATTTCTATCTTTCACAAATGGTTTGTATTAGTTCCAAATTTAAATGGCAAATGGGAAGGAAATATTAGTTCTAACTGGAAAAATTTGGAGCAACCACAACAGGTAAAAACATTTCTTTCAATAAAGCAGTCCTTGTCATATATAAGTTGTGTTATGACAACAGAAGAAATGAAAAGTCGTAGCATAACTACTGATTTCAAAATGGACACAGATAATCAAAAATTAGAACTGTCATATATTTATATGAGTGAACCAGAATTGAATTTTAGAGAGAAAAGCCCAATACATTATGGAGCAATAATTTTTGATATTATAAAATCAGGAAATGACATAATTCAATTAAAAGGTAATTATTGGACTGACAGAAAAAGCAATGGGACTATAATCCTTGATAAAATCTCAAAATAAAACTTACATAGGGGTTGTTATGGAAAAAATCAAAGAATTTATATCCGAAATAAGCGCAGAGGCTTTTACTTCTAATACTCACACAAAACAAACAAGATTGTTCGGCTATATCACGACAAACATACGGAGCCCTCATACTATTGCTGGTTATATAGAAGAATTAACGCCAGAATATATAAAGCGTAAAAGAAAGCCTTCTGATTGGAAAGAATGGTGCTATGCCCCAGAACAACAGAGCAAACATAAACAAAAATTTAAGAGATTAGAGCTTGCTTCTCTATTGTTTAGAAATGTTGAAAATAATGTCGCATTAAATTTGCTTTCTGAAAAGTTATATGAAATTATTAACAAATACGGTGAAGAATATGTTTGTGCTTTTTTATATCTCTATCTTTTGCTTGGCAGGTATTTTGGAATAGACACACAGCCTTTGGTAAATATTGATAAGGTTGTAAACTCTTTTAACGGAAATCTTTTGTCAGAAGCAAAAAATTTAATCGTAGATAAAAAATTTAGTAATAGACTTTTTTTGTCTTCTGTTTTGTATAGCCCAAATTGTGATGCGGCTTATGAAATGTCATACAAGGTATTGGCTAACAAAATAGCATCTTCCGACTTGGAAGAATTGTATAAATACATTGGCGAAGATGGGAGCCCATTGAAAACTAAAATAGTCAACGCAGGCGGTAAAAACAATTTCGTGTCTGATGTTTTTACTATTGCGAATTATTATATTTTCAAAGAAGCCTGTTTGGGAAGCAAAGAGATAGATAATTTGAGAGATAAGAAAGAAGAAATCATTAACGAATATGTTGATTTATTTTTTAATAACGAATTCAATAAATTCCTTAAAATTGACAACAACGGGAAAGATAATTTGAAGCAGATTCTAAAAGAGTTGTCAAAATATATACTTGAAGTGATTTTCTATGCCTCTGGCATAAAAGAAGAGGACAGAGAAGCGATTTTTGATAAAAATACAAAACGTAAATTTTCAACAGACCAGAAGCAAGACATTATTAAAAAATACCAAGACAAATGTTTTTTTGATTTTTCAGGTGTTCAATCTGATTGGCACAAAGAAGGATACTTTCTAAATAAAAAACAACTCCGCTACCTTGAAATTCACCATATAATTAAATTAGAACATTCTCACTTATTCAAAAATGATATAGACATAAAAGAAAATATGATACCGTTATGCCCCAATTGCCATCGTAAATTACATAACGCCCAAGACAATATAGTTAAAGATTTATTGATTAAAATATACGGTGGTATAGACAAAAAAACTTGGATTAAAAATGGTATTTTTGTTGATATAAATACTCTTGGAAGTTTCTATGGTTTAGAAGAGGATTTGGAGAAAAACAAATGATAAAATCTCCATTAAACTATACAGGAAACAAATCAAGGCTTTTAGACCAATTATTCCCATTGTTCCCGCAAAAAATAGATAAGTTTGTTGATATGTGCTGTGGTGGGGCAAGCGTAGGCTTGAACGCCAATGCCAAATATGTTGTTTGCTTTGACAGTAACAGTAAAGTTGTAGAATTATTACAGACTTTGCGCTTTTTATCTGAAAAGAAAATTGTTGATAAGGTTGAAGGGTTTATAAATTATTTTAATTTGTCAGACACTTTTAATAAAGGCTATGATGTTTATAGGAAATATATACAAGGCAATAATGGGCTAAAAGAATTTAATGCAGAAGGATATTCTAAACTGCGCAGTTTTTATAATCAGAAATCTCTTAATACTAAAAGAGATAAGGCTGTATGTTTGTTTACACTTTTAGTTTTTTGTTTCAACAATGACCTTCGTTTTAATTCTTGTGGTCAATTTAATATGCCTGTCGGCAAAATAGATTTTAATGAGAGTATTCGTAAAAAGTTGACTTCATTCAAATATGGGACAAAAAACAAAGATATTGATTTCATTCAGAACGATTTCAAAATACTTAAAGAACTTGAGTTGCATAGAAACGATTTTGTCTATATAGACCCTCCGTATTTGATAACAAATGCAGTCTATAATGAAAGCGGCTCAAAATGGGACGATTTTAAAGAAAAAGAACTGCTTGAAGTATTGTCTTATTTAGACGATAACGGTATAAGGTTTGCATTATCCAATGTATTGAGAAAAGGCGATAAAGAAAACATAATTTTATCTTCGTGGGTTAAGAAAAATAAATTTAATACTCATTACATAAACTACCATTATCGTTCTTCAAGTTATAACAAAAAGGATAGGGCAACGCCAGAAGAAGAAGTGTTGATAACAAATTATAATGTATAAAATACATAAAATACAAAATCGCAGATATATTGGGAGCAAAATAAAACTATTGCCTTTTATTGACAAAGTATTAAACAGTGAAAAAATAAATTTTAATACTTGCGCTGATTTATTTGCAGGAACAGGAGTTGTTTCAGAACATTTCTTATCTCAAAATAAAAAAGTTTATATTAACGATAACTTGTTTTCAAATTATATTTTTTACAATGCTTGGCTTTCTAATAAAAAATACAGCTCTGAAAAAATTTCAAAATGGTTAGACTACTATAATCAATCAACAGACTACATCAAAGACAATTATTTTTCAGATACTTTTTCAGGGACATATTTTTCTTACAACAATGCTAAATTTATCGGTTCTGTGAGAGAACATTTAGAAAATATAAAAAAAGATTTAACAGAACGAGAATTCTGCATACTTTTAAGTTCTTTGCTTTACTCTGCTGACAAAATTGCCAATACCGTAGGTCATTATGAAGCATTTTTATCTTCTGAACCAATAGAAATTAAAATCAAACTTCTTCCTCTTGAAATTAAGCGGTATAAATATCAGCCAATCATAACTTGTCAAAATGCTAACGTTATTGCAAAAGATATAAATGTCGATTTAACATATATTGACCCGCCTTATAATGCAAGGCAGTATGTAAATTTTTACCACATATTAGAAAACATAGCGGAGTGGAAGAAATTATCGGTTTCAGGTAAAACATTGAAATTTCCAAGAAATGAGAAAAAGAGCGATTATTCAAAATCAAAAGCCTTACATTTTTTAATGGATTTAGTGGCAGAACTTAAAACGAAATATATTATGTTGTCATATAACAATACCTATCAAGCAAATAGTGAGGCTTCTAACAATAAGATTAAGTTTAACGAGATTGTAAATCTTTTATCCGGGTTTGGAAAATTAAAAATTTATGACAGTGATTATAAATTCTTTAATTCAGGCAAAACTTTCTTTGACGGACATAAAGAATTTCTTTTTGTGTGTAAAATTAAATAATTTATTGGGTTTAAAGATGAAATTAAGTGAAATAGCGAACTAATTGAAAACTACTTTAAATATGTTAAAAATTGCCAAAGAAAGCGGCGAAAAACGAGTTTCAATAAAATTTGATAGAAATCGTTGAAAATTAAACTATTTTTGAGATATTGTATAGCCAAAAAATAGGCGCATAAGAAGGGGACTTTTTAAAATTTTGGATTTTTTGTAAAAAATGATATGGTATCGTCGTTAAATAGGTATGTTTGAGTTCTTTATTTCGTCAGCCATATTTACGATATCGCGAGGGTCAATTTTACTAAATACTTCTGCTTTTTGACCCATTACGGCACAATCCTTAAAGTCTTTTATCAAATCAAACGGCTTATCTATAAATTTTGGATGTTCGTTTTTCATTCTCGTTCTTACTTTCTGGCATTTTTCAAAAGTATCTTTATCAACAAGCGTCGGATAATTATGCTGATAAATAGTGCCTTT